>NZKO01000042.1 GCA_002692535.1 Opitutia bacterium | reverse complement strand
CAGCCAATACTTTGGTTTTCGTAAGAGATCGAGGAATTGTTTTGCGTGAACCGAGTGTTGTAGCAAGATACAAGACAAGCAAAAAGGTTTGTGCGGTAGGTGCTGATGCGAAAAGAATGCTTGGAAGAACACCTGGAACTATCGAAGCTCTCCGTCCGATGAAGGATGGAGTCATTGCAGACTTTGAAATTTCAGAAGCAATGCTTCGATACTTTATTGAAAAAGTTGATAAAAGGAAATTGGTTCCTCCCAGAGTTGTGATTGCAGTCCCCTCTGGTATCACCGCCGTCGAAAAACGTGCCGTTAAAGATTCTGCCATTAGAGCTGGAGCAAGGGAAGTGCTTCTCTTGGGAGAACCGATGGCTGCATCCATTGGTGCCGGATTGCCCATCGATGAAGAGTATGCGAATATGATTGTTGACATAGGGGGCGGAACAACAGAAGTTGCCATCATCTCAATTTCTGGCGTCTCCTACCAACGAAGCATAAGAGTGGGTGGCGACGAATTGGATGAAGCGATCATCGCCTACATGAAGCGCGCCTACGGTTTGCTTATTGGTGAAAGAACTTCCGAAGAAATTAAATTTAGTGTGGGTTCTGCAGCGCCTATCAGTACTGGAGAGATCAGTATGGATGTTCGGGGCAGAGATGCGACGGCTGGACTCCCAAAGACAATCCATATTACTTCCCAAGAAATTCGTGAGGAAGCGCTCAGGGAAGTAGTTTCACAGATTGTAGATTTGGTAAAAAACGCACTAGATAGATGTCAACCAGAGCACTCAGCAGACCTTATAGACAGAGGAATTGTTCTTGCTGGTGGCGGTGCACTAATTCGTGGCCTTGATCAAGTAATTAGTGATGCAACTGGACTCTCCGTCATACAGGCAGAGGACCCTCTTTGTTGTGTTGCCAATGGTACGGGTAAATTCCTCAATTTGCTTGGGACATTGAGTCGAGAACAAGTTGATCGGCTGGTAACGCAATAACTTCTTACCTTTGGCCCAAAGAAGTCACAGGCCAAAAAAAAAGCCCTTCTTTTTTGTGGGATTGGCAATTATTGGATGGTTTCTTCTCCCATTAGGCTCAAAAATCGCACTAAAATCTTCTTTTGATGAATTTCACGCCCCGATTTGGAATGCAAGTATCAAAATCAGGGATCTTTCTCACTACTGGGGGCATTTATCGGATTCCAAAAATACACTTATTGAAAAGGGTCGCGACCATGCACGAATTCTATCTGATGCTAAGTTGCAAATAAGCAGAAAAGAAGAGTTGCAAAACGAACTCGAGAAAATCAGAAACCTAAAAAATGAATTACAGATGCTTGAAAAATCTCTCGATCTCTCTCCAGTGCAAACTTTCGCTCCCCTTGTTGCAAGGGTCACTCTGCGGTCTTTGTCAGGTTGGTCCCAAAATTTAATTATTAATAAGGGCAGCAACTTTAATTTATCAGCAGGAAATGCAGCCATCTTTTCTGAAGGAGTGGTTGGGAAATTAGAAAAAGTAAATGAAAATTCTTCCAAAATTCAACTTTTGACCAATTCATCATTCCGAGTTGTCGCCCATATTAAAGGTGACGACAGACCAATAACATACAGAGGCGGAGGGGTATCTTTTGGTAGTCGAAATCTTGGTTTGATTACAGATGTCCCACAAGATGTCAGAATCCCTTTGGGAGGTTCACTTGAAATTATTAGTTCTTCTCTTGGTGGATCATTCCCTAAGGGACTGAAAATTGGAAATGCTTATAAATTGGAGCCCAGCACAGATGGAATTTTTCAAACTGCAGAGGTTATTCTAAGCAAAGAACTTAACGTCATTGAAGAGATAACTATTTTGAGGAAATGATTAGTAAGGTTACTGGATACGCTCTTATTTTTGCAACTGTTCTCGTATTTAACCTCATAACCATTGTAGTTACATCAGTAAACTCTACTTTATCACAATTTGGAGTTTACTTATTTGTTCCAGCAATTTTTTTAATTGCTCCCAGTTACTTGAGCAAAAGTTCTTCGATAATCGTTATCTTTATAAATGGATTATTTTTAGATTATCATTGCAACTTGCCATTGGGGTTTAATGTCTTTTTGTTTTTGTTTGTTTTTCTTTCGACTTTGGAAAGTTTTAATTTATCAGCAAATGGTTCAAATTACATTGATAAAAGAAGTCTGCTTCTAATGGTAAATGCTCTATTTTTCGTAATTCTATTTTTACTCATTAAATTTAAAGTTTTTACACTTTCAGAATGGATTTTAAGTAGGTTTTTCGTAGATTTATTGCTATCTAGCATTGTTATTTTCTTTATTAGTAATCCATTGATGAGATTCCTCGAGCAATTGGGGGAAAGAATTATCAATCTTGGAACTGAAAAAAATCACATTTAAAAATAAAAAGTGGAAAAATTCTTTCCAGAGGGACGTAGACTTGGGCTTTTCAGGTTAATTTATGCAACTCTTATTTTGATTATTTGCTCTTTCTTAGCGTATAGACAGCTTTTTCAATACAAACAATTCAAAGAGCAGGAACGGAAGCAAGGGCAAAGGAGAATCATACGTCCTGGACCAAGGGGAGATGTTTTTGACCGTCAGGGAAAATTACTGATTGGCAACAAAGCCCATTTTTCCGCAAAGCTTCATTTGGACTCAGTGGAGAAAGAAATTTGGAGAAGAAAAAAAACGCTTCGAAATCTCTCTGTGGAATTGATGAAAAGTCTCCAAGCAAAAAAATCTCTAACCATCGAACAATTGCTTGCTCATGGATTTGACGATTCTAATATAAAAAAGCGATTCATAAGGATTTCCGGTAAAGCGGAAACTGTTAATCAAGAGAAAAAAAGGGTTAGCGTTTATCTGCAAACAAATAGGCAAGAAGTTGAACAAGATCAAAAAGGCAACTGGTACTGTTCATTAAAAGGTTTCAATCCTCACCGCAGCCTAAGCTTACAAATATTAAATTCATCAAATGAAATTGAAGTTAATTTGGCCAACCTTCTTACAGTGTCATTTTCAATCGATGACCAAGGTTATGCGATTCCTGCGTATCCTAAAGAAAATGATGATAATAAAAATGTATTAAGTGAAATTTTTACAGATGAACCAAATTGGGATAAAACCATCTCGTCGAGTGGCTCATCGTTGAATTGGGAGGCTCGGCTAAGCGTAGTTCAAAAATACACGGATATTGTCAACTCTCATACAAGAAGAAAAAAAGAATTTGAACTCAAAGAATTGATAAAACATTGGCGAGAAAAACTTCTTCTACCAATTGAACTCGCAACAGATTTGAAACCAAAGGAATACGCAGCTTTAGTTGAGGGAATAGACGCCAATTCTCCAATAGAAGTACATGTAGAAGCGATTAGATATTACCCTTTTAAAGAGATGGCATCACATGTATTGGGCTATGTTGGTAGTGGATATGAAGCAAATCCGGTTGGAATGTCTGGGAGTGATTTGGCCACATTCGAAATAAAGGGCAGAAAAGGGAAAGCTGGTTTAGAGAAAGTCTACGATGAACACTTGAGAGGAATCGACGGAGGGGAAATTTGGAGGGTAAATCCTGATGGCACTCGATATGATCTTGTTGATAAGAAAATTTCTGAAAGAGGACAGAGCCTCACCATAAGTCTGGATTCTGACCTTCAGAAAGTTGCTGAGCTTTCAATTGAAAAAATGGTTGATTTAGTGGCTCAATCTAGAATTTTGCCTGACAATGATTGGAGAAAAACCATTCTGAGAAGAACGAATCAGGCACTTATCGGATCCAATGAAAAAAAGGTATCCGCTCAACTATTACTCTCCGCTTTTAAAGATGCTCCCTTCCCTCTTGATGGTGTGCATGCATCAACTGTTGCTGGTTTCCAAGGCACTCCCAGCGATGCTCAAAAACTGCTGAATCTCCTTTTCGCCAAAGGAGTTTTGGCAAAGTCAAATCACCAAAAAGAAAAGTTCGAGCTTGCCCCCCCTCCTCTGCCACCTGGAGCGGCAGTTTTGATAGATTTGAAAAATGGAGAAATCCTAGCCTTAGCTAGCAAACCGAACTATGACCTGTCTCAACTTACACCTTTCATTCCACAATCAGTATTTGATCAGATTCAGAGAAAAGAAGCCTGGCTACCAAGGGCTTGGCATCCAGGCTATGCACCCGCATCACCGTTCAAACTTGTAACGGCAATTGCTGGCTATAAAGCCGAACTTCTAGACGCAAATATAACTAGGAAATGTGATGGCATTTACCGAGGCATGGAATGTCATGTTTTCCCGGGTATCCATGGCGAAATGAATCTTGAGGATGCTATTTCTCAAAGTTGTAATGTTTATTTTTACAGACTTGCAGAAAAAATCGGTTTTCAACAACTTGTCGATACTGCCAAACTACTTGGTCTTGATAAAAATCCTATAATTGAAGTACCCCAACTTCGAGACTCACCGATTGTTCCTGACCCAAATTGGAAAAAAAGAAGAATCGGTGTTCGATGGACATTAGAGGATACCTTTAACATTTCGATTGGGCAAGGTGGTCTCAGGCAAAGTCCTTTACAGATGGCATGTTTGGCTGCAAAAATTGCGACGAATAGGAAAATTTTTCAACCAACCTTAATTCATTCTGGCAAATCCTCACTGCCTCCAAGTTCAAATCTTGGTATAGAAAAGCGACTTCTTGATGAAATCATTGATGGCATGCTTAAAGCAACCGAATACGGAACTGCAAGGCGGTGTAAAATTAAAGGCATCTCAATTGCAGGAAAAACTGGAACTGGGCAATGGAGGAATCACAATATGAATTTGAATTTAGCCTGGTTTATTGGCTTTGCACCAGTTGAAAAACCAGAAGTAGCAATCGCGACACTGGTTGAGGGTGTGATTCCTCAGGATAATGTTCAAGGAGGCTTGACTGCGACACCTATTGCCAGAGAATTACTGGAAGCTTATTTCACAAAGAAAAATGCCAAGCTCCTTGGCCAAAAATAAATTAGAAATTATGGTTGCAACTCACTCATGCATGCTGCCCATCGGCACAGAAGCCCCAATTTTTGAATTGGAGGATGTTTGTTCAGGAAAAAAAGTTAAACTTCAAAAAAATGAAAAATCAAAAGGCTATCTGGTCGCCTTTATTTGTAATCATTGTCCGTTTGTCATCAATCTGCTGCATCATTTGCCTGTTCAATTAAATAAGTTCCTTAATGAAGGAATTGAAATTTTCGCCATTTCATCAAACGATGTTGACAAGTATCCTCAAGACTCACCTGCAGAGATGAAAAAAGTTTCGATTGAGCATCAATTTGGATTTCCATACCTATTTGACAAAAGTCAACAAGTAGCAACCTCATACACTGCTGCATGCACTCCCGATTTTTTTCTTTTTGATGGAAACTTTAAGCTCTTTTACCGGGGTAGGTATGATGCATCAAGACCGGGTTCCACCGAGCCTGTTACTGGCAAAGACTTACTTGGTGCAATTAGATGTCTACTCAGCGGAAGTACAGCACCAGAGAATCAACTGCCGAGCATTGGATGCAATATAAAATGGAGACCAGATAGAGTACCCAATTATTTTACGAGAAAACCTTAAGAACTCTTACTTGGTGGTCATTACATAAACCCCGTCCCAATCATCACCTGGAGGATTTTCCTGCATGATCTTACAGCGGTCAATGAGTATCATTGATGGATTGTCTTTCACACCCGGCGTAGTACCGGGCTTATTTGGCTCAAGTTCTTTTGCTTGCTCAAAAAGTTTCAGTGCACCTTTCCAGTCTTGCCTCAAGTACTTTTCAATTCCCTGAGAAAAACAATGCAAACAATCTTGCGTTTCCCGGGTTAATTCATTCATGAAACCAGTTGGCTCATACATTGCAACCGGTTGAGACCTACCCTTTACCACAATCTTGTCTAGATACCTAAAGGCAATGTCGTCTTTGGTTTTTTCAGAGGCTATTTTTGTCTCTTCAGTAATCATAATGTAAGCACCGTAAGCTTTTGCACCACTTTCACAACGAGCTGCAAGATTTACCATATCACCCATCATGGTATAATTGAAACGGTCTAATGCTCCCATGTTACCAACTGTAGCAGTACCAGTGTTACAGCCAATTCTAGTTTGCATTTGCGTGACTAGCCCATGACAATTGCCCCACTTTTCAACCTCTGGCACCCATTTCTCTCGCAGCTCTATTTGCTTCTGTTGCATAAGAATAGCAGTTCGCACTGCTTGATAAGCATGGTCACTCATTGGGATGGGGGCCCCGTACATTGCTACAATCGCATCACCAATGTATTTGTCTAATGTTCCTCTTTCTTCTTGCAGAATATTAGTCATTGCAGTCAAATATTCATTCATCAAGTCAACAAGACCAGTGGGCGTGAGTAGTTCGGAGAAACTTGAGAAAGCTTGTACGTCAGAGAAAAAAGCCGTAATTGCAGTCTCTTCTCCTCCCAGTTTAGGTTCTTCACCGGAATCGACCATCTGGTCAACAAGGTCGGAAGAAACATAACTCCCAAACATGCCCTTTAGCTTACCCTTTGCTTTCTGTTCAATGACTACCATGGCTGCCAAACCTAAGAAAGATGTACTAAGTCCAGCACAAGCAGGGGTGGTTATTGGCCAGATTACATGGGATTCCGAAAAGGTGAAAAAGGCAAGACACACATAACCTGCAAGCAGAATTATCCCACATGCCTGCACCAGGCTCGCACGGTTTCCCTGATATACTGCCAATCCGGCCATTAATATGCATACGACAAATGTGGCAATGTAATCCATGGACTCGGGCAGTCCTTTAAGATATTTGCCTGTGATTAGCGTTTTTATCAGATTCCCATGAACACTAACTTTGGGTACCGTTGCCTTATCGAAGGGAGTCGGAGCCAAGTCTTGAAATGTTTTTTCCTCTGGTCCAACAAGTACAATGGCGTTATTGAAGAAGGAAAAGAATTTATTGATACGAGCAAGCTCATCCCTTTGNGAAGCCAAAGTGGATCGATTNATGGAAATTGCATCTGCGACCTGATCTTTTTTTGCAAGCAAATCNGNATTTTCAGGATTTTGCTCCAAAGCTTTNAGNATTTTNCCCATAAAATTAGGACCCTGAAGACCACTAATTTTCTTTTCAAGTTGAGAAATACTCTCTTCTACTTCGTCTTGAAAGCGTGCATTCTCCAAAATATTCTTCATGCCGCACATAGGATTGAAATCCGACTGCAACTTAGGAGAAACGNAATAATAACTGATGCCATTGACTACTTGNNTGAGATTTTCAAAACTGGGCAAATCTGGATCATCCGGTTTTGCCCCAAGTAACTTTTTGGCAAGTTCCACCATTTCCTCATTCACGCCAAGCTCAGCAATTGCCTTAATTGGGTCGGATGAATCTTCGATTGATTTCTGGAGATTTGCCCTTTTTATCAAAGATACGAAAAGTGGACGAATTTGTTTTAAATATAACTTGTATTCGCCATCTCCATAGTGTTTTTTGGCTTTTCGAAGCAACTCTTCTTCTTCTTCTAATTCGGTCCATTTAGAAAACCAATTAACTTCGAGAAATTGTCCTTCAACCAAATCGCACTCAACCAGAATGTCTTTGCCAGAATCGACGATTTTAAATTTCTTATAATCGCTTGAAATCTCAACTGATTCCTGATCCAACCCATAATATGTAAGGAGTGCTTCGAGCCCCAAAGAGAAAAACCTCTTGTCATAATTAAGTGGAACCTTATTNGGAGCACTATCAACTAAAATCATTTCGCTGCCTGACGAATCATCGTCACTGGCATAAACAAGGAGTAATGAATCATTGTGCTCAATCAATTCTGTTGGAAAATTTCCATTTAGCTGATTAATACGCTCTTTTAATCGATTTATTGATGAATCTAGCGACGATTTTTTCTGGTTCTTGCTTGCCAATTGCAAACCGGTAGCGGCAATTTTTGAATTTAAATTCTCCAAACTTGCATTAGAGTCTTTAATTAATTCAGAGATATNTNTTAAAGCCTGTTTTTTTTCTTTTACACTTAAGGGCTTCGTTACAATTAAGTTTTCCCCTTTCAATACTTCATCGATTTCCTCAAGTCGTTTTTCTTTTAAAGCAATCTGAGGTTCAATTACTACCGCAAGTGCAGCATTTGCCTCCATGGCCAATTTTAAATTATTGAGTGAATCCCTCAAATCAGATTGTTCTAATTTGATTTCTTCCAATCCACCNGTGGAATTGGATTCAGAATTTTGCANATATGGATTAAAAATTGATTTGATTTCTTNTTCCTTTTTATCAACTTGCAAAGAAATTANTTTACTTAGTGAAGGNTTTGCCTGAATTGTAAGAGAAAAATTCCTGATGACGGTTTCTGCCTCTTCCGCAGTATTTTTGTCCTTAACAACCTTTGAAAGTTTCTCGGAAATCTGAGCTCTTTCATGATTNAGAGATGCCATTTCCGCAGCTGATTTTGCAAGTTCAGCCTGCAGATTTGGTCTTTTTAATTCAAGAGACTGCAATTCGGTTTTTAGGTTATTAATCATATCAAAGTTTTCTTCAGGAAGTTCAAAAGCCAACTTACTTTGCTTACCTCCCAATAAATTNTATGCATGTGACTTACCNCCAGAAGGAAACCAAAGAGNANTCCATCTTGGAATTTCNTCAACAGCCCGAAAAGNNNGTNNNGNNAAAGATCCAAGCCTCCCAATATGCTCCCCATTCANAAAGTTGATTAGAGGNTAAGTCGGAGACTCTGGGTAATTATATTTTTCAGATTTCAAAGAAGAGGTCCATGAATATCCATCTTTAAACAATGGTGGAAATGCACTTGAATTTACTCTTTTAACGAATGGTGTTTGCACGCCTGAATAAAGACACCCAAGTACAACTCTATTTGGATATCTTGCAACAAGCTCACCCATTGCCATATCACTTCGAAATGAGTTTTCCTGTGGAACCATTTTAGACATGCTTTTGGGAGTAAAACCAAAATCAAANGCCAAAACACGAGCATTACCCCTTTCAATTAAAGCGAGGGCCATATCTCTAAAAAAAGCACGATCCCAAGGTCTCTCTCCAACATCATCCATCGCTAAGGTAGCCGCATCAAAGTTTACATATGTAATCTTTGGAATTTTAGGGATGGATAGGTTGCCATCGACTAAAATTTTCTCCTCTGTGATGTAAGAGGATTGAGGGATTTCTCCCCTCATTTGCATTCTCCAGTCAACAGATTTGGTTTTCAAATAATCCAAAAAACCAAAGTAATTTAGGCTAGACCAAAGTATCGGTACAATAAGAAGGCAAAAGAAAGTGATTTGAGACTCTTTACTAAATTTAATCATTTTACTCTCGAGATGGTTGNTTGTTCAAGCATCTCCACTGCCCAAGCATCCGCAAGGAGAAAAATTCACTTTAATTTAGCTAATTCAGTTTATTGTTGGACAAATCTTCAGTTTAATTACGCTATATTTTTCANTANAATGTTAGAAACCNCCAAACAACCCCCAGCTCCTGAAGAGCAAGAAAAAATCAAAAACGAAGCTTCATGGGTAGAACTGCTCAAGAGCGAAATTGGTCGTGTGATCGTTGGTCAGAAATACCTTGTTGACCGTTTGATCATTGGACTACTTGCAAACGGTCATGTTTTGCTGGAAGGAGTTCCCGGTTTAGCCAAAACTTTAGCCGTCAAAACTCTTTCACAATGCTTGCGTGCTGATTTCAAGCGTATTCAATTTACACCGGATCTTCTTCCGGCTGATGTTTTGGGCACTTTGATTTACAGTCCGAGCAAGGGAGAATTCACTACCAAAAAAGGGCCTATTTTCACCAATCTTCTCCTTGCTGATGAAATCAATCGTGCACCTGCGAAAGTACAGAGTGCATTGCTGGAAGGAATGCAGGAAAGACAAGTAACTATAGGTGATGAAACTTACCCTCTACCTCAGCCTTTTCTGGTCCTTGCAACCGAAAATCCCATCGACCAAGAAGGCACCTATCCATTGCCCGAAGCACAGATGGATCGTTTCATGTTAAAACTTGTTGTCAACTATCCAAAAAGGGAAGATGAATTGCGTATCCTTGATGCAAACGCAAATGTTTCAGTTTCCCATGAGGTTAATCCAGTTGTGGATGCTGAAACTATCTCACGATCCAGAAAACTTGTTGATGGAATTTATATGGATGAAAAGCTTAAGGGGTATTTAGTTGATGTTGTGCTAGCTACTAGAAACCCTGATGCTTACGGCGCATCGGAACTTGAGGCTTTTATACGATTCGGAGCTTCACCCAGGGCCACGATCAGTCTCGCCCTTGCATCAAAAGCCGTTGCTTTTATGAACGGTCGAGGATTTGTCACACCACAAGACATTAAGGATGTCGGACCCGATGTTCTTCGCCATCGAGTAATTGTCACCTACGAAGCGGAAGCAGAAAATGTTTCCAGCGACGACATAATTAAGAAAATCTTCGAAACAATACCCGTTCCCTAAATTTTGGCACTCTTACTGTTAACCCGCAGGAATGAAAGAACCGGATCAGGAATTTACCAGGGAAATTCTCCGTAAGGTCAGGCAAATAGAAATTAAGTCTAATCGCTTGGTTTCAGAAGTCTTGTCTGGTTCCTATCAAAGCGCCTTCAAGGGGCAAGGAATTGATTTTGAAGAGGTCCGTGAATACCAACCTGGCGATGAGGTAAGATCAATCGACTGGAACGTAACGGCCAAAATGGGACTTCCTTTTGTTAAACAGTACCGAGAGGAAAGAGAGCTCACTATTTTGCTCGCCGTTGACGTCAGCGAGAGCACCAGTTTTGGGTCTGAAGACCGATCAAAAAGAGAGCGGATGGCCGAGTTAAGTGCACTGTTAGCATTTTCTGCTGCTCGTAATGGTGATAAAGTTGGGCTTCTTCTGTTCGCCGAAGAGGTAGAGCAGTACCTTCCTCCCGCTAAAGGTCAAAAGCATGTGCTGCGTATCCTCCGTGAAATTTTATTTTATCAAAATAAAACTAAAGGTACTAACCTGAATGAGGGTTTACGTTTTATTAATCAAGTAATGCGTAGACGGGCGGTTGTGTTCTTTGTCTCTGACTTTTCGATGCAAGAGTCTGAAAATATAGAGGATGAAAACATGGAAGATCTTTTTTACAAAGAGATTTTATCAACAAAGAGAAGACACGATTTAGTTTGTGCACAAATAGAAGATCCTCATGAAGTTTCTCTTCCCAAGTCTGGGATAACAACCTTTGAAGATGCTGAATCTGGAGAAGTCATCACAGTAGATTTATCGGACAAAAACTTCCAAAAAGAATATTTTAATGCAATTCAATCCAAACATAACGATTTCAGTGGAAAACTTAAGCGAAGAGGAATCGATACTTTTAAGTTTTCCACAACAGTCGATTTCGATAAATCCCTAAAGGAATTTTTTCATTTAAGGAAATCTCGCAGGAGATAATACCCATGCAAGATTTCTCAGCCAATGCCGATAAGCCTTATCTGTTAGACCCAACTGTAGAAAGTGATGGCCCTATAACAATTTATAAAAGTTTCTGGCAGATTCTTTTGGAAAACTACACTTGGATTTCCATCCTCTCGCTGGCACTTGTTATAATTGTCATTGTTTTTTATTTTATTCGAAAAAGAAAAAAGAGTAGCCAAACAGAAACCATTGAGGAAAGTGTTGATCCATACCAAGAAGCACTCCTAGCCATTGAAGAGCTTCAAGGGAGGAAATTGCAACTAGAGCCAAAGCCGTTTGTTTTCAGGTTATCCGAAATCCTCAGGATTTATGTGCAGAAAAGATTTCAAATGCCCGCTATGGAACTTACAGGTGAAGAGTTTATTATGGAGATTGCATCCAACCCCTTCTTCAGTCGAAATTACGAGGATTTACTAAGAGATTTTGTGGACCAGGGAGACCGAGTTAAGTATTCCAAAGAAGCCACCGAAACCAGTCAAATCAACCTGTTACTCGATTCCGCACTCTTCTTTGTAAAAGATACCAACAAACGAATAGAGGACCAGGAGCAGGCGAAGGATGATGGTGGAAAACTGGCCCACATGAAAAACTGATGGAAAACTTTGAGTGGAATAATCTAAGCTTGGGAGAACCATACTGGTTATTCTTACTTTTATTACTCCCCGGAGTTCTTTGGTTAAGTCGTAGAAAAAAGAAAACTCAGGCGATCAAATTTCCGAGTATCGTAGAGATTAAAAAGACGCGTAAATCATGGAAGACAAAATTGCTTTGGCTTCCAAAGTTTTGTTTCTACCTAGGTCTAGTCCTTACTGTATTATCAGTTTCAAGACCAAGACTGGATCAAAGTACTCAAAGAATTGTGTCAAGTGGAGTAGATATCGTATTGGGCGTAGATTTATCGGCGTCTATGTTGGCCCTTGACATGAGTCCCTCNCCAAGCGAGCCAAATACCCGGTTGGATGTAGTCAAAGAGGTCATACAAGAATTTATCGAAAAAAGAAAATATGACCGTATTGGCTTGGTTGCGTTTGCGGTAGACCCCTATCTTGTTAGTGCTCTCACTCTGGACAAGGAATACTTGCAGTCCAACCTGGCAAGGCTGAAAGTTGGTCTCACGCAGCAGACTGGAACCAACATTGGTTCCGTTCTGGCAGAGGGTATTAATAGACTTCGGACACTTGAATCCAAAAGTAAAATTCTTATTCTTTTGACAGATGGAAAAGACGAACCTGCTCCCAAACATAGTCCAATTATTTTTGCCGAAGGGGCCAAGAAGGACAAGATTAGAATCTATACCATTGCCATCGGTGCAAGCACCCGGACTCGTACCTATCTATACGATCCTAATGCAAGAGATATTATGCGTTACGCAAATGGAACTCCAGTGGTAGAGGTTGCTGAATATCCCGTTGATAAGGAAATTCTCCAGGAAATNGCCCAAAGAACTGATGCCAAGTTTTTCGAGGCTGGCGACAAGTCAACTCTTCGATCTATTTATGATGAAATCGACCAGCTTGAAAAAACTGANATTCAACTTGAAATAAACGCGTTGTATGAGGATCTTTATCAATGGCCACTGGCAAGTGGGTTTATATTGCTTGTAGTAGGATTTTTACTGGAACGATCAATTTTCCTGCGGATACCATGAATATTTTTTCNGATCAAAGTTTTCTCTACGTCTGCCTCGGTGCATTACTTTGCATTTGTATTCTTTATTTTTGGAGCGAAAAAACAAAGAAAAGTAAAATTCTGCNACTTACTTCCCTTAAGCTACTACCGAGAATTGTACCTCATTACTCAACCAAAAGNAATCTTATCAACTTTGGAGTTTTTACTTTGGGATTAATCCTGCTTTCCTTNGCACTAGCCCGCCCACAATGGGGTATAGAGAGAAGAACTAATCAACCTACTGGAATTGATCTAATAATAGCACTCGATGTCTCCAAAAGCATGTGGGCTAGGGATGTTAAACCCAACCGTCTTGAGCGAGTCAAACTAAGCATTTCAAACTTAATTGAAAATGTAAGAGGAGATCGAATTGGACTTATCGCATTTGCAGGAAATGCATTTCTTCAATGCCCGCTTACCCTGGATCATCAAGCTTTCATCAACACTTTGAATAATATACAGGTTGGTACCATAAAAATGGGAGGCACCAACCTAGCAGCCCCTATAGATGAAGCATCCCGATCATTTTCGCTAGATGATCGTGACCGTTTTTTGGTTTTAATTTCAGATGGAGAAGACCTGGAAGGGGAAGGTTTGAAAAGGGCAAAAGAAGCCGCTGAGCAGGGAATTAAAATCTATACTATTGGTATCGGGTCCAAGTCTGGAGCCAGAATACCCACTGACCCAATAAATTCACCTGCAAGGAATTTCTTAATTAATCCTGAAGGAAAAACGGTTATCACTCAACTTGATGATACCTCGTTAAAAGCAATTTCTGCGGAAACTAAAGGAAAATACTATCCCCTCGGCTCTACCGGCCAAGGCCTAGTGTCCGTATTCAAAACCCTCAAATCAATAGGAGAACAAAAAAAACGGGAACAAATTTCATCTGAAATCCCAGTGGAAAGATTTCAACCATTTGTTCTGCTAGGACTANTCGCCCTACTATTTAATCAGCTCACCCTTTCTANAGTTCGAGGGGTATCCAATCTAAGTTCGCTCATTCTTATTTTACCGTTCTTTTATTTCGGCGGGTGCCTGAAACAAGATAATATTAGAAGAGCAGAAGAAGCTGCAAAAGATAATAATTGGAATGAAGCAGCTAAAAACTATGAAATTGAGCTAAATGCATCCGCTNAAATGTCTTCAGCTACAAAAGCAAAAATTTTGCTCAACACAGGTTTGGCATACGCTCAAGCAGGCCGTCTTGAACAAGCAAAAGAAAGATTACAAGAAGCTATCGATCAAAGCTTAGATTCACCCAAGCTCCAATCGCAAGCTCTCAATGAACTGGGAAACCTTTTTTACCGGAAGACAAATCAGTGGCTGGACCAGCAAAATGTAATGCAAGCCAGAACAAGCTGGGAGCAGTCCCGCAAATACTACGAGTCTGCCATCGAATTAGATGGAAATCTCAATGCAGAGGGTAACTTAGCATCTTTGAATAAACAAATTGAAGAAAGAATTAATTCCATGGTCTGTCTCATTAATGGCTTAATTTGGAGGGATAAAAACGGAGATGGAATNGCNCAGAAAAACGAAANNAGGCTTCAGGGAAAAGTTTTTTGGGATAAAAATAACGACGGTGAACACAACTCCTCCAATGAACCTTTTTTAAATACAAACGCATCCGGTCAATTTGCGTTTGAATGGATTTCTTCNGTTTATCCAGTTTCGTTGTCTTTGGATTCGGAACTAGTTGGAGATGACAACCAAAAGATCGAGCTTCTTGTTCCCGTTTTTCCGGCACCTCCCCCTCCAATGAATGCAGACTCAGTCAAAAACCATTCAAAGACCATTCAAAAAGCAGGAGCAAGCTCAGTACTTTTNCCCTACAGATCTGCACCGATTATTCGAGGAAAAGTGTGGATGGATAAGAATGGTGATGCCCAGCAGAATGAAGGCGAGGGACCATATTCTCAGGCTAAACTATTCCTCGATCAAAATGGCAATTTTAATTTAGATGAGAATGAAACGTCATTCGCACCGGATTCGAATGGTTCCTTCCTGCTCCCCCTTCCACCTGGCCAGTATTCACTCTGCATCGCACCAGACAACGCAGATGCGAATGTCACTTTTCCGATTGAGGAAAAAAAGGCATATCTCACATGGGTGGATTATGAATCTCCTTCCGATAGCCTCCTTTTTGGAGTACAAGATAATCAACAACAAGACTCTCAGTCATCCGAAAATAATCAGACGCAACAANCTCAGACTGGAGACCAAGATAATGATCAAAACAAGCAAGAATCAGAATCAAGTGAGAATACTCCCACTGAGGAGGTAAATGCTCTTTACGAAAGATTATTGCAGGAAATGGAATCAAAGAGCAAAAATTTAGATGACGAAAAACAGAGGGCAATTGGTACAATACCNAAGGGAAGGGACTACTGAAGAAACTCCTGTGCTATGAGTATGAAGACTATCCTGCATTTGNTATTCATCTTTTCATTGGGGGTAATTGCCCAAAAGACTGTAGCTCAAAATATCCGTGTTGAGGCGAGCTTTACGCCGTCTTCCATATCAAGTACATCCCGCACAGTTTACAAGGTAGTTATTCATGGTACACAGCAAAATCCCCAAGGAAGCCTTCCGCAAGTCCCGGGCCTTAGAATTTCAAACAATCCTCAATCTCTACGCTCAGCTAATTTCATAAACGGAGTTNCATCAGTGCGCGTGGAGTTAAATTTTCAAGTTCAACCTCAAAGAACAGGAAACTTCACGGTTCCATCCTGGAAAGTCATGATCGAGGGTAAATCCTATCAAGTGCCCCCAGCAACTCTTCAAGTGCTCGTCCCAAGTCAACAAGAGAAGCAGGCTCAACTCGACCTAAGACAGGCTGCATTCTTGGAGTTACCATTTCCCAGATCCTATTTTTTTGAAGGTGAGACTATTATGACTTCTCTCACTCTTTTCATCTGGGACCGCTTACCCGTGAATCGAATTGAAAATGCACCGATAAAAATTGGTGAATCTTTTTCAAGTAATAATCTGGGCAAGTGGACAGAAGAAAAAAGAAATGTATCAAGAAATGGCAAGATTTACTCCACCTTTACCTGGCCCGTGGCCCTAACTGCAGCTATGGCGGGCACCNAGGAAATCAGTTTTACCGTTAATCTGAGGGTAAGAGTAAATTCGAGAAAAAATTCACCCTTTTCTAGTCCTTTCTTCAATGACCCTTTCTTTGGATTTGGACGAGAAGAATCCTTGACCGTGGAACTTCCGAGAAAATCAATTGAAATCAAACCCCTGCCATCGACCAACAGGCCCAACGATTATTCAGGTGCGATCGGAAGTTTTCGTGCCCAATATTTTGTGGATGCCAATCAAGTCGAAGTGGGAGATCCAGTACGTCTAAATTTTAGCATCGAAGGGAAAGGGAATTTTGCTGCCATCCCTGCTCCTATCCTCGAATCTAACGAAGAATTTAAAATCGGGCCTCCTGCCTTTTTATTTGAAGGAAATGAAGAAATTAAATCCGAAGGCAGACAGAACTTCGAATTTATCCTGACTCCACAAAAAGCTGGAAATTTGAAAATAACTCCACTCAACTTTTCCTATTTCGATCCCATACAGGAGAAGTATTCAACCATTATTGGAAACGAAATTGATCTATTTGTAAAACCAGGAGAAAAGTGGATTGAACCAAATGATGAATTTACTTCAGATCCTCAGCTNGCAGTGGGAGAAAAAAACTTTCAGCCGAAAACAGATTTATTTCAAACTGCAAGTGATCCGGGAGAATGGGTAGATTCGCTTCAACCAAAAAAAATTGAAAGCAAGNCATGGTTTTGGGCCATTCAAATATTACCCCTTTCAGGCGTATTCATTCTCTTTTTCTTAGGAAGTAAAAAAAGAAATAAAATTGCCGAAGACTTTCGAATAAAGAAAGCAAACTTAAGACGTAAACTCAATGAATGTGTGGATCATCGTGATGCGGTCGGCTTTTTTCGAGCCTTTAAAGATCTATTAAAAACACAATTGAGCAGATGTGATAAATCCCGTAACANTTTTGCCTTATCAAGNGTTGAGCTAATCACTTTCATCAACAAACAAAATATTACAGAACATCTGGTTAATGAGGTCGAAGATATGCTCAAAATTGGAGATGACCTCGAATTTGCAGAAGGGAGTGAGCAAACCTTGGACTTCAAGACACTTAGAGACAAAGCATTAAAAATCCTCAAGGAATTAAAGTGAAATATTTCCTGAANATAGTTTTTTGTATTTACTCAGCAAATATTGAAAGCCTTGCTATATCTAGTTCGAAAGAACAATTGTTTTATGATGCAGTTAGATCAGAAGCCTCTGGTGACTACGAAACTGCCATCCAAAACTANAANGAAGCCCTGTTGCAANCNTCTACAGCNAACTTACATGGAAATNTAGCCAATCTTTATTACAAAACAAATGATTACGGACGATCGGTTCTTCACTACAACAAAGCGCTTTGTTTAGATCAAAACAACAGGGAATTTCTCTCGAATCTAGCTTATGTGAGTAAAATTGCACAGGTCGACATAACTAATCAACTTTCCCCTGGATTTCTTAACGGCTTTTCGAATAATTTCTGGAAAGGCTTTTCAGCAATATTTTTCTGGTTTGGTCTTTTAGGTATAGCCTTTTTGTTTTTCCTTAGATTTCGAAATAAAACTATCNTCATCATTCTCTCNGTTTGGANATCGGTTATCCTTTTGCTTTTTTTCATT
The DNA here is from genome assembly GCA_002692535.1 of Opitutia bacterium. Lineage (GTDB taxonomy): Bacteria > Verrucomicrobiota > Verrucomicrobiia > Opitutales > Seribacteraceae > Seribacter. The sequence continues at coordinate 11,741 of NZKO01000042.1, read as the reverse complement.
ATGCAATATCGAAATGAACAAATGGATCTGTGGGAGCGAAGAGTTGTGGCACTTAATCCACATGGAATTTCAGAAAACAACACATCCAGGAATATACCATTAAGAAGGTTCGCGGCGAAAACAAGTTCTGCAAACACTTCNGTTCTTCCTGGAGATGTCCTGACTGTTGACAGGTCAAATCTTGGAAAACCTAAATCACATACTTCACCAAATGAAAAAAGTTGGCTTCTGGTCAGTACGATGGACAAGCGAAAAAAAGGGTGGGTGCTTGAAGAAGAGGTTGGTTGGATAATTGGAAACTAGATTAACTGTTCTNGGTCAATTTTTTCAATTGAAACAAAATTTACCTTATAATCATCTATTAATAACTTTCTTAATTCTGACGGAAGCCTTTCCACCATNTGGTTGATATGCCCCTCATCCTGTATTTGCCTAAGCTCCTTTTCTACAGTTATTTCCTTATCTGAANCGTCATTCTTCTGCACCCTAGGTAAAAGATCTTCATTATTGGCAAATTGAGTCGCCGATGGATTAGGGAGAGGNTCCTGTTTATCTTCTTTTTCGGAGATATCAATGTCTACAGATTCGCTTTGGTTGATTGAGATCGACTTTTCAGAAATTTCATCAGGTGCTATGTTTTCTGGATCATCCGTTTTGGCTACTGTTTTTTTTTTGGCTTCCTCCTGAGGGATGGCTTTTGAAATATTACGGATTAATTGATCGATCGAACGAGATTTNCCTGCTTCCACTGCCCGGAANAGAGTCACTTCAAAATTAGTTTTTTCCGAAAGCCCAACCCTAACCAGTTCNTCTCCTTCNCTGAGTGCATCCAAAATCCGAAACATCTGCTCAGGATAATCATNATTTTCGGAATTATTCAAATTATCAACTAGCTTGAGTCTAATATGATCACTTAAATCCTGCAATGCCCTGTAAAAGTCTAAGCCCTCAGTAGAAAAAGCATCCGTTTCCCTCANGATGGAGNTGTAATCTGCCTNACGGATTGCATTCGAAAGAGAAGATATTCTTTCGCTTGAAACCAACCCATAAACTTCCAANACGTTTTGTTGGGTTATTGNATTTCCGCAAAATGATATCATTTGATCTAAGATACTTTGAGCGTCCCTCATACCACCCATTGCCATTCTAGAAATGGCATCAAGTGCTGGCTGTTCCACCTCGATTTTTTCTTCAGAGCAAATCTCTTTCAACTTNTCTGAAATAAGATCGGGCGGAATTGANCGAAATTCAAATCTTTGGCATCTGGATACGATGGTTGGCAGGACCTTATGTGCTTCAGTAGTGGCAAAAATAAATTTCACATGTGGGGGAGGTTCCTCCAAAGTTTTCAACAATGCATTAAAAGCGGCCTGACTAAGCATGTGAACTTCATCGATTACATAAATTTTAAATCTACATTGAGCTGGAGAGTACTGACACTCGTCCCTNAGATCTCGAACCTGATCCACGGAGTTATTTGAAGCTCCATCAATCTCAATCACGTCAAGACAACGGCCCTCCATAATCGCCTGCCCAATTTCAGATTCAGGAGGAACATCAAGTGATGGTCCATTCTCCCAATTAAGAGACTTGGCAAAAAGTCGGGCTGATGTGGTCTTGCCGGTACCTCTTGGTCCAACAAAAAGATAAGCGTGGCCAATTCGTTCCAAATCAATCGCATTTCCAAGAGTCCTAACCACNTGGTTCTGACCAACCAATTCGGAAAATTGTTTTGGTCGCCACCTGCGAGCAATCACTTGATATGAAGATTCCGACATACGCTTATTTGTTCATAATAGAAGATTCAGGCAAGAGAAAGAAGTTTATTGACTTACATGCCATACAAAAAAGGTCAGGCACCCCACAGCACACGCTTCCCACAACTACCGCTGCTTCCTTCCGGACCTGACGGGGTTCGTTTGAGATTCGTCGCATGGGACCCGACCTAATATTAACACAAATACATAAGGCTAATTCTGGCAATCTCTTTCACATATTACTTTTGAATCATAGGAATCCAATTTGGCTTTGCCTTGATCCATGAATTCTAGAATAATTAAAAAATGGGAAATTCCTTTGGCACATTGTTACGTATCTCTTCATGGGGCGAAAGTCATGGTGGGGGGATCGGAGTTGTCATCGATGGCTGTCCACCGAGACTTGANTTGGGTGAGAGTGACATACAACCATATCTAGACCGCAGGAGACCAGGGCAAAGCAAACTTACAACTCCTAGGGATGAAGCAGATATGGTTGAAATTTTATCTGGCACTTTCGAAGGCAAGACTCTCGGCACTCCCATTGCATTACTTGTAAGGAACAAAGACGCACGACCTCAAGCTTATGAAGAGATGAAAACAAAATTTCGTCCATCTCACGCTGATTTCACCTATCAGACCAAATATGGTATCCGCAATCATGAAGGGGGTGGACGTTCATCAGCACGAGAAACCATAGCAAGAGTGGCAGCAGGAGCAATTGCTCAGAAAATTCTTACTTTTGACGATGTTCAAATTTCAACATATGTGGAACGGATTCATAACATTTCTTGTCCTGAGATAAATTCAGTGCCTACCCTATCAGAAATTGAAGCTTCACCCACACGCTGTCCCCACCCTGAGACAGCGGCCAAAATGGAAGCCCGTATTCTCGAAGCAAAGAAAGATGGGGATTCCGTTGGGGGCAGCATCATTTGCCGTGTCAACAGACTACCNGTTGGCTGGGGAGCTCCAGTGTTTGACAGATTAGAGGCAGATTTGGCGAAAGCAATGATGTCACTCCCAGCGACTAAGGGTTTTGAAATCGGAAGTGGCTTTGATGGCACTTANTTAAAAGGCTCTGAACACAACGATTTATTCGAAATACGCAATGATGCAGTACGGACCAAATCGAATCGTTCAGGAGGAGTTCAGGGAGGCATCAGCAATGGCGAAGAACTTTATTTCCGTGTTGCTTTCAAACCAACTGCGACGGTTTTGCAAAATCAGAGAACCGTAGATGAAAACGGTAATGAAACCGAGCTTATGGGGCGTGGCAGGCATGACCCATGTGTACTTCCACGTGCCGTGCCTATTGTGGAAGCTATGACAGCATTGGTCTTGGTCGATCATCGCATGAGACATCATGCCCAATGCTTGTCACTTTCGTCAAATGAATGAGATTGAAAGCACTGATTTGTATATTGTACTGGAAACCCCTCAGTCCGGAGCTATCGAATACTTAATCAATGGAATGGAGGATTCCATTGACAAAGCTCTTTTCCACATTCCTAAATCCCAAAATCTCAAAAGAGAATTAAAAGATTCAAATAAAATTGTTTTCTGGGATGACGAAAATTCATCATCTTCTTCAATTGAGTTGGTAGAAAAAACAAAGGGTTTAGAAGAATTATTCCTATTTTTTTCTCCTTTTCTTGATCTTAGTGATCAATTTGAATCAGTCTGCTTGGACCTGAAAAACCGAGAAGAACTTCTTCTTTCAAGAGTAATATCTTTCATTGATGCAGATAGACTTGAAAATAAAGACCAAACTTTTCAATCCTGGATCGATGCTACTGCCCATTTTTCGGATGTGCTTTGCATTACCAACCGCAAAAATCAAAATGGGAAATCAGTAGGAGATTTGTTCAAAAGATATGAAAATATGCGTTATCCGATGGAAACTTATGTAATTTCATCCACAAAGAGAGGGAAAATTGCAAATATACTAAATCCCACAACAAGAAGAATTAGCCACATTTTCGATTCTTCCGAATTGCTAGAATCGCAAGATACACCGCTTAGTGATCCTTACCTTACTAAATTGGCTAACGGAAACCGACAAAAGTCAATCCCCATTCAATTCATTAGGTGATTCAAGGCTCGACTATTCTCACTTTAATAATTAGATGATTTCTAGTTGCCGGGGTGGCGGAATTGGTAGACGCGCTAGATTCAGGTTCTAGTGTTCGAAAGAACATGCGAGTTCGAGTCTCGCCCTCGGCACCATTAATAAAATCTTGTTGTTTTTTCTTGTATTGAATTCATTACATTGCTTAATGAATTCATTCCTACTATGAAAAAAATATCTCTCTTCGTCTTATCCGCTTTTATTGGAATCAATCTAAACTTGTTTTCTCAAGAAGACTCTGAAGATGAATCCTCGGAGTCTGCAGCAGATTCCGCAATTTCCGGTTCTATTGCAACTCCTCAGTCCGCTCCTTCGGGTTCAATTGAGAGTAATCCTCTTGTACTACTTGTCAGATCTGGTGCGGTTTCTCTCACCGATGCACTAACTTTGGGTCTTGCAGGTTGTATAGAACTTCAGGAATCTTTTGGAAACTTGGATGTTTCTCCAGATGTATTTGCGGCAACTCTAAAAGTTAAAGGAATGGATTCCTTTGTGGCAGCTGATCATCAAACTGCTCTTACGGAAGCAGCAACTTTAGCCAACAGCCTGCTAACCGATCGTTCAATCACTTCTACCACTGATTTGCCATCTTCAGTCACCGTTGATTCATTCACTGCTTCCGGATACAATATTGCTTTCGTTAATCTACTTTCAAAATACGGTGCAATAGGTGAAAATGGAGATGCTTTGGTGGCTGAAATTTTAACCGGTGCAATGAATGATACCCTTTACGAAAATGGGGATTTGTTAAGCAAGCCAAGCACTGCAAACTATCTTGGCTACCTTGCAACCTACACAGGTGGAGCATCTTTTGGCGACATTGACTCCACCTCAACAGTCTTAGACTTACAGATTGACAATATTTCTGTTTCCCCTGGTGCTAACATTGTCCTTGGATCTTCCACTGCGGATTCATCGGTCGAAGTTTCATCTTTATTGCCCAAAGCAGCTCAAGACCATAGAGGTTTTCGGAAAGCTCACGTGATAGGTGCAGCTAAAGACATGACAGTTTCTGGAAACATAACTTTCACTAACACCAATGATGCAGAGGATCACGCTCTTGTTTTAGGTGCAGCTGACGATTTCATGTTAAGTGGCAGCAACTTAACATATACAGGATCTAATTTGGCTCTAGGTGCCGGCGGTACTGAAGCTGACAGCATGTATCTTGTAAACACGATGATTACAACAGGCGGCAACCTTGCTGCTGGCACTCTTGGAACACTTAACATTTCCACTGCAGAATTCAATGTAGGGAACGGAGGAGTTGATTCTGATTCCGATAATGTTTACTTATATGCGAATGATCTTATTCAAGTAAATGGTCTGAGTTTTAGTGGCAGTCGATTGGATGATGTTTACATGGAAGCAATTACTGTAAACCTTAATAATGTTTCATTCCCATCTACAGCCGATGTTATTCTCAAAAGCCGTGATGGCACGCTGCATTTTGACTCATATTCATCACCCACGGTAGGTGGTGTTAACCTAACTAATGTCAAACATGGTTCTACTGTTCTATCATCAAGTCATTTCGACGGTGGTCCCGCAGGTCACATTGATTCTACCATTTCATTACCAAATGGAAAATCTGCAGTAAAAATCCGCAAGCAATACTAATCTTACAATTTTCTACATTATGAAAAACATTTTTACAGCTTCTATTGCACTTTTTAGTATCGCTTTGAGTGCATTTGGTCAACCTACTCCAGCTCAGGTACAATCACGGATTGAAGGCACTGACAGAATTCAGCCTGACCCTGTTACCGGACAAAGTTCTGGAGGTCAATCTTCATCAACAAATGATGCAGCCGAAAGCGACACTGGCGCTCAACGACCAGTTTCCCTCAGTGAAAGTGAAATCTCGGCTTACTTTGGCTACGACACAAAGTATTTTTACAGATCTAATCCTTTGGCTCAAGATGGAGATCTTAGTCAGTTTGAAACCGACATGTGGACCAATACCTTTTTTGGTGGTGTTTCTTCTGTTATCGAAAGTGGAGAAGGTGTATATACCCCTTATCTCAGTGGATCTTATACAATTAACGACTATCTTTTGGACGACTTGGGTGATTTTAACTACAACACTTCCCACCTTTCTTTTGGTTTGTACTCGTACTATGGTGGTACCGCCACTTATTTCGCCAAAGTTGACTACAACATGGATAAGAGCACTGAATTTGATACTGAAGATTTCAGCGAGTTCTTCCCGCAAATTGGTCTCATTACTACCCTGCAACCATCAGATACAATAAGTCTAAAGACAACTGTAGGTATTGGCTATCATTCCACGACTATCGTAGAAGCTGGTGCATCCAGACCTGAAGACCTGTTGGACAATGTCGAAGTTTATGCAGTCTTTTCGCCATCTTTTTCTGACATTGATTTCATTGATGCACTGGGATTAACTTATAGAATTAGTTTCCAAACATACGATAACGGAGATTATTCCGACCGCGAAGATCTTTCTCATGCACTTTCTGGAGGATACGATTTTACCCTGTTTGATTCTGAAACGCCAAACCTTTACTTATATTCGGTATATTCTGTAAGAAATTCTAACGATAATTCCTTTGACTATGAAAGTGTCGATGCTGGTATTGGTTTAACTCTGATTGCCAGATTTTGACATACTCCAAATTTAGTTATTTCAAATTCGCCGTTGTTCTAACAACGGCGTTTTTTTTGAATGGCCAATCAAACAGAAAAGTAGTCTATTTAAATGGCAAAGTTGAGAAAATCAATTCGGATTTGGATGGTGCTACTTCAATAAGTAACTTAGAAATAAACTCTACGGTTTCTGCCAATGAAATTATAGCAACTGCCAAGGGATCAAGAGCTGAATTTAAAAGCAAAGATCAAATATTGAGACTTGGAAGCCTAAGCGTTTGTAGGTTTCCTTCATCAAGTGAAATTTGGATTCACTCTGGCAGTCTTCTTTTCTCATCTACAAAAGAAGCAAGACTTGAATTCAGTTCGATTAAATCCAAACTCGAATTTGAAGGGATTGGGACTTACATTTTGGAAGCCACTTCGAATGGGGGTTTCAAATTCATACCAATTGAAGGTACCGGCTCAATTTCAACAAAAAGCGGAGTTACAAAAAAAATAAAATCTGGTAGGATGACATTGGTTTTGGGAAATCCTTCAGCTTTTGGTGATGCATATGATATCGACCTGATGCTGATGTTCAAATCCAGTCGACTTCTCAACGCATTTCCTCAACCTCTTGAAAGAATGAGACACATTGGAATGTCTCTTTTCGTTCAGCAGTCCAAACTAAAAGGAAAATACGATGCATTGATTGGTGATGCGACAACTAATGAAAATCTTCAACTTTGGAAATTCAATACTCCAGCCTCAGAAAACAAAAGCTTAATGAAGAAACTATTCTCGAATGATTAAATATCGCATATCAATCATTTTCGTTTTCTTTCTTTGCTTATATTTTACTGTTGGCATATGCCTTGCAACTGGTCCGGAAACAATATCAAAACTAGAAAACAAAGCTTTATCAGGAGACGTAAATGCTCAAATAAGACTTGGTTTCAGAGCTCTAAATTCTGAGTATCCAGAACACTCAAATGCTATATTCTGGTTCCAAATGGCAGCTGATAGGGGTCATCCTGATTCATGTTTTTGGCTAGGTAATTTCCACAAGCGAGGTTGGGGCATAACTCCGGATGAAACAAAAGCCATCAGAATTTGGAAAAGAGGAGCTGCCTACGGATCTATAAAATGCATGGAAGAATTGAGTCTCTATCATCTAGAAAATCAAGACCATATTAAGGCATTTGCGTGGCTAGATTCCCTTTTGGAAATACAACCTAACCATGATCTTTCAAATAGAAAATACAATGATGAAATCCGTGAAAATTTAAAATTGAAGATTGAAACTGAAAAAAATCGGATAAGTCATATCCTAAAAATAGAGAAGGAAATTCCAATACTTGATCCGTTCTCTAAGCAAACAAAATTTGCGAAGATTGTTTTGCCGACAGGCGCAGAGTATGATGGACAGCTCATTAATGAAAAACCCAATGGATTCGGTTATAAAGCAACTGAGGAAGGCGAGAAATATCTTGGAGACTTCAAAAACGGATTGGCGAACGGCTTTGGTAGGTTGTATAATCGCGAAGGTATTCTTAGCTTTGAAGGCTTATGGAACGAAGGAGTTCCCCTCAAAAAAGCACCTCGAAATAAGTAAGCCAGCCCTGCTAATGAAGGCTCTAAGTTCGAGTCAGTTTAATTATCGCCGCTCTCCTCGTTATGATGGTCTAGTACGCTGCTGATGTAGATTTTAGATGCAAAGATACCCAAAACCACCGTTGCCAGCATAATTACAGGTACCAAAAAAACAGGAAGGCGGTTCTTTGTATGTCCAAACTTGGGATCGTCGATAAAGTCCATTTTCAATAGATAATTTCCACGATTGCTGAGGTCAAACGCATAAAAGCTAGGATTCTACAATCCAAGAATTGTTACCGGTTAATAATTCCTGCAGAGAACCCTCCCCTTCTGCCTGAGCGAGTTGGATTTGCCCAACAACTGAGTCCTCGTAGGTTTCACGCCCCTCCAATTGTCTAAGAATTCCCAAAGGGGTTGGATAGGTAGGAAATGTCATTTGAGCAAGAAGGGTAGCATAAGCAGGATTAGGATCTTTCGGATTGTGCACCAGTAAATCCTCAGTATTCGATCCCTCATCCAAATCAACAGTTTCCAGATTGAGTCCCTTTAAACGTATCCCTTTGGTGCCACCATCACCGTAAACTAATGGCTTTCCTTCTTCCAATAACATTACTTGATCATTTCTCACATCACGACCAGTTACCGAGTCGAAGGTTTTGTTATTAAAAATGACGCAATTTTGAAAAACCTCCACAAAAGAAGTTCCTTTATGAGCTTGTGCAGCTTTGAAGGTCTCGACCATATGCTTTTGATCCGTATCCGTGGTTCTGGCAATAAAGGTTGCTTCACTGCCCAAAGCAAAAAGCAATGGATTAACAGGGTAGTCAACCGAACCGGCAGGTGTACTCTTAGTCTTTTTACCAACCTCTGATGTTGGACTGTATTGTCCCTTGGTTAGACCATAAATTCTATTGTTAAATAGTAATACATTAATATCGAGATTTCTTCGTAAAAGATGCAGTAAGTGATTTGCCCCAATTGACAAGCCATCCCCATCACCAGTAATCATCCATACAGACAAGTCCGGATTTGCGACCTTGACGCCTGTGGCTACTGTTGGTGCGCGTCCGTGAATGGTGTGAAATCCATAGGTATTCATGTAATATGGAAACCGGCTTGAGCAACCTATACCGCTCACAACAACAAATTTCTCTTTTGGAACACCTAATTCAGGTAATGTGCGTTGCACAGCATTAAGAATGGCATAGTCACCACAACCTGGACACCATCGAACGTCGTTAGTAGTTACGAAGTCTTTTTTGGTAAGCGTGCTTTCTTCAGTTGTTGTGCTCATGAGTGGATAATACTATCAATTTGCGGATAAATGCTTAACAAACTCTTCCCGAAGTTCTGCAACTTTAAAAGGCTTCCCCTGAACCTTGTTGCAGGAGACGATGTCACACAAATATTTTGCTTTTAAAATTGTACTTAATTGTCCCAGATTGAGTTCTGGAACAATAACCTTTTCAAAAGAAGAAAGTAGTGATTCCAAATCGTTAGGCAACGGATTTAGATGTCTTAAGTGTAAACTGCTGACAGAAAAACCTTCATCTTGCAAAATCTTGGTTGCAGAAGATATTGCACCATAAGTCCCTCCCCAGCCAATTACTAACAATTTTCCTGATTTTTCACCCTGAACCGAAATAGGCTCATAGCTCTTGGCAATGCAGTTTATCTTCTCTGCACGAAGGTAAGTCATCTTTTCATGATTTTCTGGATCATAACTAACTCCTCCATCTTCAGATTTTTCCAATCCTCCAATTCGGTGCTCCAAACCTGCTTGCCCTGGTATTGCCTGAGTTCTTGCAAGAGTTTGGGGATCTCTTTTGTAAACAACCAATTCTTGATTTGGATCCGCAAATTTTATCTTAATCTCAGGAAGTTCTGAAACATTCGGAATTTTCCAAGGCTCAGCTCCATTAGCAACGTAAAGGTCACTCAATAAAATAACTGGGGTCATGTAAGTAAGTGCAATACGACTTGCTTCTATTGCACAATCAAAACAATCAGAGGGAGAGTGGGCAGCAAGGACGGGAAGGGGGCAATCCCCATGTCTTGCATACAAGCTTTGTAGGAGGTCACTTTGTTCGGTCTTAGTGGGTAATCCTGTACTTGGACCGCCTCGCTGAACATCAACGATTACAACAGGTAACTCTGTAATTGATGCAAGTCCGATAAACTCACTCTTTAGGCACATCCCAGGACCGCTTGTAGCAACAACCGATAAATCTCCTGCAAAGCTAGCTCCAATTGCCATACCCATTGCAGCAATTTCATCTTCCGCCTGCAAGGTCTTTACTCCAAACTTCTTTAATGCTGAAAGCCCCTCAAGAATAGGCGATGCGGGAGTTATTGGATACCCCGCATACAAGAGTTCTCGATTTGCCTGTTTTGCTCCTGCAACTAACCCGTAGACAAGTGCTTCATTTCCTGCAATCTTTCGGTACACTCCTGCCTGAACTGGAGCCTTGGAAACCTGATATCGATTTCTTGCAGTTTCCATGGTATCGCCTAAATTGAAACCTGCTCTTAAGGCAGTGGAGTTTGCATCGGCAAGGTCAGGAAGCCTTTCACCCCACTTCTCATTGAAAAACTTCAAAGTAGGTTCCAATGGTCGACCATAAACATAATACATAAAGCCCAAAGCGAAGAAATTTTTGCAACGTGCCTTATCTGATGGCTTTAGTGGGCTGTCCTTCAACGCTTCTTTTGTCAGGCTCGTAAGATCCAATTCAATTAAATGATATTTTTTTCGAAAATCTTCATCCTCTAGTGGACTTTTTTCGTAACCGGCTTTTGATAAATTCATTTTCTTAAACGAATCAACGTTCACCACAAGCATTCCTCCCTCAGGCAAATCATCAATATTCGCTTTTAATGCAGCCGGATTCATCGCGACAAGTGCATCTGGCTCATCTCCTGGAGTCAGAATTTTCCGACTTCCAAATTGCAATTGGAACCCGGAAACGCCTGCCAATGTACCAGCCGGTGCTCTGATTTCAGCAGGAAAGTCAGGAAGTGTCGCGATATCATTTCCAGCAAATGCACTGGAATCAGTGAAACGCTCGCCAACGGTTTGCATACCATCACCGGAATCACCGGCAAATCGCACAACCGCGGATTCGATTTCTTCGAAGGAATCGGTAGAGGGACTCATTTTGTAGGCTTGTTAGGTCAAATATACCAAATCGGTAACATAATATTTGCTATTTTATTGATCCAATCACAACGATAATCTCCCTTTTTTAATCTCTTTTTTAGCTATTTACAAAAAATGATCCAATTTCAGAGTAATTTGTTATCATTTAGGTATAGTTAGAGGAAAAGGAAATAGGTTAAAGGCAAACGATATTCTTTCTTTAGTTGATTTGTTAGAATGTACTCCGTGCTTCAAAAAAGGGGGGAAAAGAACCAATTTCCCAACTTCTGGACGAATGTTAAGATCATCCACTCCTTCTTTCCTGAAGTATAATTCACCACAGCCTTCTCCTGCCTGCAAATACACTACCCCAGACAAACTTGAAAGATGTGCATGATCGTGAAGACCGGTTATCTCTCCCACCGCTGCAACATTGAACCAAAAAGGTGGATAAGGGTTTTGACTGCCACAAGGGGATTCGTACAAAACAATTGAAGTAATTCCTAATTTATTTTTTCCAATTTCT
>NZKO01000041.1 GCA_002692535.1 Opitutia bacterium | reverse complement strand
GCATCGATCTGGTGTGCAGTTTCTGTTGTTTGATCGTGATGAAAAAGTGGGTGGCCGAGTACAAACCGACGAAGTCGATGGCTATCGCTTGGATCGGGGATTTCAGGTTTTACTTACCGCTTATCCGGAAGCAAAGCGTTTTTTGGATTACGAAAAACTCGAATTGAAAAGTTGCTACCCTGGATCCCGTGTCTGGTACGATGGGAAATTTCATCAGGTATCCGATCCGTTCCGGCATCCACTTGACGGAATCTCTTCGATTTTCAATCCGATCGGATCCTTTTTTGATAAGTTAAAGGTTGGCATGTTGCGTCTCGGATTCAAATCAACCCGTCATATGCCAGATGATCTATCCACCATGGAAGCATTGCAGGGGTTAGGATTTAGCCACTCGATGATCGAAAGATTTTGGAAGCCTTTCATGCGTGGNGTATTCTTGGAAAAGGATCTATCCACCAGCGTCCGTAAATTTGAGGAAACCTTTCGCCTTTTTGCACAGGGAGAGACTACGCTTCCACGAAGAGGNATCGGAGAAATTCCCAAGCAAATGGCCAAAGAATTACCAGTCGAGAAGTTGAAACTGGGACATCTAGTTTCAGATGTGCATGCCCAGNAGATCAAAACCAAGGACGGAAAAAATTGGCGGGGAACAGCAGTGGTAGTGGCAACCGATTTTGAATCAGCTGGCCGGTTACTGAAAATTGATTCAAAACCAAGAGATTGGAATGCTGTTGATTGTTTTTATTACAGTTTTTCGGATACGGAACTTCCTACAACTCATCCAATCCTGCACTTGAATGGGAGCTGTAATGGTCCAATCAATAACCTTAGTTTCGTAAGTATAATTTCGGACTGTTCACCAATGAGGAATGCGTTGCTTTCGGTGAGCGTCATTGACCAAAAGGAAAAGAAAACTGAAGATCTCGAGGTTGAAGTGAGGAAACAACTNATCGAGTGGTTTGGGCAAAGGGTCCGAAAATGGAAAAACATCAAGGTTTACCGCATCAAACAAGCCGTGCCCGTTTTCGAAAATTNCGCCAAACAAGAGTCAAAGATCAACGGGATCTACAGGTGCGGGGATTATTTTGGGATACCCTCAATTGACGCTGCCATGAGGAGTGGACGGGAGGTTGCGGAGATTATCTTGAATAACCATACTNACTGAACAAATAGACGGGTCTAAAGCACTAAACCGACTAAATTGATATCGAGGGTATGGAATCAATCTTTATGGCCCAACTCATTTGGGTCATTCAAGAATGATATTCAGAGAGGAATTCTTTTAAGTGCTTATCCTGTGCCACGATTAAGGATAAACCAATCAAAAACCCTGATAGACAACTTAATTCAAATCTAACGTTTGGTAAACAAAGCCTGTATGCACATGATACAATTGAACTTAACACATGCAGAGGTAAATCAATTGATATTAAACTACTTAGGCTCTCCAATTTGTTGGGCTAAGTAATTTTCCAGACCAACCATCTTGATTAGATCAAGTTGGGCTTCTGCCCAATCCACACTTTCCTCAGACTCTACGACCATTCTTTCCATTAAGTCTCGACTCCCTGAATCCTGNTGCTTAATGCAAACATCAATAGCTTGGTTATAGGTAGATACTCCCTTTAATTCCATTTTTAGATTGAAAGAAATTTGATCTTCGGGAGAGCTACCAGAATTAATTATATCGTATCTTGCTATTTCGGGGATGCCGTCTAGGTAAAGTATGCGATCGATTNCTTCTTCCGCNTGCTTCATCTCTTCAATGGATTCATCATAATAATGCTTAGCAAGCTTGTGAAGTCCCCAGCTTTCGCACATTTTGGAATGAATGAAATACTGATTTACTGCAGTTANTTCGATGGTTAATCCAGCATTGAGTGAATCGATTACTTCCTGATTGCCTTTCATAGAAGTAANTTAGTTATTTTTAGGCACATTCCCAAANGTTTTCTTCAGATTTTTTTACAGGACAGTCANTGCAGTCTCCACATAGGGATGNAAAANCATGGGTGAGCCTCTCGATTTTACAGATACAAGCTCTACAAGCTGTGCCAGCATTAGTCAGTTCAGATAAGTCTTCAACCGATTTAGTTTCCCCTGACAATATTGCCATCTTAATAGTTGATGCCGTCACTTGGTAACAAGTACAAATAACTTCGTCTGAAAGTTCCTTAACGGAGGCTNTTTCTGTATCGTTATTGATCAAAGAAATTTAATATTNAGGTTAAAGATTTAANAACAACCAAAAGGGCTTGAGTATTTATTTGAGACTGAGACTCAATCTCAATAAAATGTCAACCATGGAANATNACTTTATCAAAATTTTCAAAGTCGTACTGGTCCTAGCGATTTTCCAGTGTATTGCGAATGGAAATAATGAAGTTTTATACAATACCANTACGCATGAAACNATAACNCCCAGTGAGATAGCAGGTGGAGGAACATCGTGGNTGCTTTTGGANGCTGACAATGCCAACTATGCAAGCTATACCCACCCGGCTTACTACAACACCATTCTGCATCAGGTCTTGGATAGTGCGAGCGGAAGCAAGGTTGGTGATTGGATTCTTACTGCAGGCTCTTCAGGAAGCAATTCGGGGGAGTCCAGTTCAAGTGCTGATTCGAAAGTTTTATACAATACCAGTACGCATGAAACTATAACGCCCAGTGAGATAGCAGGTGGAGGAACATCGTGGGTGCTTTTGGACGCTGACAATGCCAACTATGCAAGTTACACTCATCCAGCATACTACAATACGAGTGTCCATCAAGTCTTGGATAGTGCGAGCGGAAGCAAGGTTGGTGATTGGATCCTGACTGCAGGTTCTTCAGCAAGCGATTCGGGGGGAGGCTCTGAACATGATGCTTCTCTAGTCCTATTTAACCTAGATACCAAGGAAGTAATAACGCCTGAAGAGGTTGCAAGTGGGGCAACAGTGTGGCTCTTGCTGAGCCCAGAGAAATATCCAGACAAATACACTCACCCAGCTTATTATAATCTAACTTTTCATGCAGTTGTAGAAAACGTGACTGGAGATGTAGAGCAAGGTTGGACCCTTCGTGATTCCAGCCTGATCGATCAAAATTCAAGTAATACAGACCTTCACAAGGTCCTCTACAATACTTCTTCTCATGAGATTATTACACGAGAACAAATAGAGGCTGGTGGGACGCAATGGATGGCGCTAGCATCCGGATTTGAGGGAAATGACGGGAGTACCTACACATTTCCTGCATACTATAATACACAAACTCATGGAGTTTTGGATAACACTCAAGGAGATGTTGAAAGTGGGTGGATACTTATCCAATTGGAATATGAAGTAAAGATATCATCCAGTGATGGAGGAACTGTCTACGGAGGTGGCAAATACAATAGAGGTGAAAATGCAAATCTTATTGCTAATCCCTCAACAGGATTCAGGTTTGATGGGTGGAGTGGAGACGTTTTAAAGACTGAAAAGTCAATTGAGCTGAATGTAGTGTCTGATTTTGATATTACAGCTTCTTTCTCTAAGGACACAGGGGATGATGATTCCGATGGCTTAACTAATTACGATGAACTTGTCGTTCATGGTACTGACACCTCACTTGCAGATTCTGATCAAGATGGAATTAGTGACTTTGATGAGATTGAGAACGATATGAATCCAATTTCTTCAGATAAAGAAATGGTTGATAAGATTTCACAGTTTCTAGGTTCGAAAGCCTATGAAGCTTCACCTTACACAAAGGGTTGGTTTTTCGTCGAAAATCGTGGTTGGTTATATACTCACAAAGCTATGTACCCTTATTTTTACGATAATTTGACAAAAGGGTGGATGTACTTCCAAGCTGGTGGAGAAGCTCCTCGATATTATCATTATTCGTCTAAGAAATGGATAACTTTGGATTCAGACTAAAAATTATCGATTTGATTTTCTTGTGCTTCTTAAAAACTTTGCTGTGCCTTTTTTGTTTATTGAGCAAATTCTTTTCTTTGGCTTGCAAGTGGAAGGTGTAGAACACCCTGAACTTCAACCAATGGCGGTTACGGCAACGCGTTCCGAAAAACCAATTTTAAGAACTGCAGGTTCTTCCTCTGTTATTACTAGTCAGGATATTGATGACTCAGGTGCTTTAAATATAGGAGATGTTTTAAAGTACGAGCCCGGGGTTTCTATACCTTTTGATTTTTCTGGTGCCGACGCGCTCGTTCCGTATTTGAGCACTGGTGAAAAGGCAATAAACATTAGAGGGATGGAAGGAAACCGTGTTTCAATAAACATCGATGGAGTTCGTCAACCACAGGAATTTTTGACAGCAGGTGGAATGGCGGGAGCAGGCAGGATTTATTTTGATCCTGCTACGCTAAGCCAGATAGAACTATTCAAATCAGCAAATTCAAGTCTTTATGGAACAAATGCAATGGGAGGAGTGATAAGTGGACGAACGGTTAGTCCAAGAGAATTTCTTGGTAAGGATTTAATTGGAAATAAGTTCGTAAACTCCACCACTTATTCATCCGTTAATGAAAGCATCAATAACCGGTTGTCTGCTGCGTGGGGTGATGGTGAAAAGGCTTTGAGCTTGGTCTACAGTTTCCGCGATGGGCATGAGCGTAAAAATTATGGAACTGTGCCTACTGATCCACAAAGCTTTAACAGTAATGCCGTGGTCTCTAAAATAACTTCAAGAACTGAAATGTTTGAATTGACCGGTACTATTGATTTCTTTGAGCAATCTTCCTTTACTGATGTTAATTCCATTGAAATTGGTAATAATCTTTCCATTATTCATGAAGGCAAAAGAGATAGAGAAAGACTTTCCTTCAGTATGAAGTCCCTTTCGTCAGCAGACCTTATTTATGCTGATTATTTTGAAACTAATCTATCCTTTCAGGATTCATCCCAGAAAACTAGAAATTTTCAACATAGAAATGATAACAATCTAAAAAGGCAAAGAGATATTAGCTTTGGAACCACTCTGATGGGAATAGAAAGCTCACTGAAAAAAATGTTTGATTCAGAAGACTTCTCTCACGATATACAAATCGGATTGGAGATGTCTTCGAGTGATGTCGAAAGTAATTACTTATTAACGGATTTCCTCCAAGATGGTCGGATTTTGGAAGATAACCGGAATAGCATGGCTCCATCTGAAGCTTTTGAATTAGGTTTCTACATTCTTGATGAAATTACTTTTGGAGAAGAGCAAGACTGGATCTTATCACCAAGTTTAAGATTTGATTTTTACGAAGTGAAACCCGACTCAAATGATGTCTTTTTGGCAAATTCTGCGAATGTCGGATTTACACCCGTACATTACAAAAACAAAGTTTTGGGAACTCCAGGAGTTTCTTTGATTCATCGATTTAATAACGAAATAAATTATTATTTTTCATATAACCATGGCATTCGGAATCCGACTGCTGAAGAGTTGAATGGCTTCTTTGAGCATCCACCTACTTCAAGCACGACTAGTTCTTTTATTATCGATGCAAATCCTAGTTTGAAGGAAGAAACATCTGATTCTTTTGAGGTTGGAGTTCAGGCTGATTTGGAATCAGACATTTTAGGAATTTCTATTTTTAAGAATTATTACGATGGCTTTATCGATTTGGTGCAGCAACCCAGCCCAGGAGTATTGGATTTGTATTCGAATGATAATTTAGGAAAAGTAGAAATTCATGGATTGGAAATCAGCTGGAACAAAAACGCATGGAAGTTTAGGGAAAATTTACCGGCTTTTGATTTGGGATTTTCATTTTCTTGGTCTGAAGGTAAAAAAACGGATGAAAATGTACCCCTAAATTCGATCGAACCATGGAAGTTAGTCTCATATGTGGATTGGGTTTCGGACGATAATACAAAAGGAACCAGATTAACCTCTACTTACAGGGCAAAAAAGAAATTTGATAATATCGATCAAAGCTTTGGTGAAAAGTTGCCTATTGATGATTCTATGGTTATCGATCTGACGTCATGGTACAGAATTTCCGATCATTGGAAGTTAAGTGGCGGGATCAATAATTTAACCAATGAAAAGTATTTCTTGTGGTCTAGCGCAAGGCGTGGCGGTGGGCATTCCAGTAATTCAGTGGATGAAAAAAACACACAACCGCGGACAAACGCTTTTCTGAGACTCGAGGCAACTTTTTAAAAAATAAAACATGAAAATAAAAAAAACATATCTATCCCTAGCCTTTTTGATAATCCCATTATATGAGTCAAAGCATGTACTCGGTGCTGAGTTTGATGGAAATCAAAGTGCATGGGGATTGCATTTGCCGGATCCAGTCACGAGCTTTGGGGCATGCAAAGAAGGTAGATTTTTGTATGTATATGGCGGACATGTGGGTGATGCTCACGTCTACTCCAGAAAAACTCATTCCAAAAGTTTTGTCAGGTTGGATTTGAACAAAAAGAAAAAACAATGGGATTCACTTCCCTTCAATGATCCCCTGCAAGGTTTTGGGATGGCAGCGAGTCGTGGGAAAATATACATTTCAGGCGGTTCTTTTGCCACTAACAAAGAAGGAGAAGAATCAAACCTGAGTTCTACTTCAAAAGTCTCTGTCTTTGATGTTAAGAACAGAAAATGGAGCGAGTTTCCATCTTTGCCAAACCCACGATCATCTCACGAGATGGTAGCCTACAAAGGAAAACTATACATAATTGGAGGCTGGCATATGAGTGATGGAAAAGGCGTGGAATGGCATGATCATGGACTGTGTATTGATTTACGCAAAAGTCCCTTAACTTGGAAAAAATTACCTTCAACTGAATGGGTTACCCGAGCCAATTCGGCGGCAGTCGTGAATGACCATTTATATGTTATAGGCGGATTGAATGATCAGGGTACCACGAATGCGGTTTACAGGCTTAATCTTAAGAAAAACGAATGGGAGAAAATCAAAGATTTTCCGGGCACTAATCGTATCAAGGCATTTGGCAGTGCATCCACTGCAATTGGGGATAAATTACTTGTCAGCCCCTTCAGCTATCAACCTAGGCTTTACGACGATTCAAATGAAAGTTGGTATGCAAGCAAAGCGAAAGTCATCGGAAAACGGTTTTTTCATCGAATTGTTCCCATTAGCAAAGGCGATGTTCTTTTTATAGGAGGTGCAAGCTGGGATGGGCATTTGAACAACATGGAAATACTCAATTTTGAACATGAAATTGGAGATGAAAGTCCTCCATCTTCAAAAAGTGAACTTAATCAAAAATCTTCCTCTTGGGGAGGATTTCGCGGTTCTGGCAATAGTAAATCTATGTGCAGTGATCTTCCTTTGAAATGGTCCGACGACGAAAATATAGCTTGGCGGAGATCCTTCAAAGGTTACGGACAATCAACCCCAGTCATATGGGGTGATTCAATCTTTTCAACTTCGACACTGGGAGATTTTAGTGAGCAATCATTGATTTACTGTCATGATCTAAGTGACGGATCCTTGAAATGGCAAAAATCAATACAATCACCCGTAAAAATTGAGAGAAGCCAGTATGTATCGCAAGCTGCACCCAGTCCCGTTGTTGATGAGTCAGGAATATACGCGTTTTTTGAGAACGGCTTACTTATGGGATTTGAACATGATGGAGTACAAAAATGGAAGCGTTCTTTGACTCAAGAATATGGCCCAATTGAGGGGAATCACGGATTAGGATCTTCTTTATGTCAGTCAAAAACAAGCATTGGTCTATTGGTTGATCATGACGGTCCTTCCTATCTTCTGAAAATCAATAAGAAAAATGGTAAAAATGAGTGGAAGCAAGATCGTCCGGCGAGAGTTTCCTGGAGTACTCCGACCTTTGTTGAGAAGGATGGGGAAGAAGTTTTGTTTATTAGTTCGAATGGTGTTGTCGAATGCTATGATTTCAAAACTGGTGAAAGAATATGGTACAAAGAAGGTGTAGAGGGAAACACTGTTGCTTCCCCAACTTATGGCAAAGATTTGCTGGTTATCGGCTCCTCAAAACCTGACCAAACAGTGGCTTTCAGTTATAAGCAAAATATTTCTAAAGATCCAATAGTCCATTGGATGGCTGAAGATGCAACATGTAGTTTTGGTTCTCCATTATTGACTAACAAATTTCTTTATTTAGTTAATCGTGCGGGTGTTGCGACTTGTCATGACTTGAAAAATGGCAAAAAAAAGTGGGATTTACGCCTCCCTGGCTCATGCTGGGCTTCTCCTTTGCATGCACCAAACAGAATTTATTTTTTTACAAAAGAGGGTGAAGCAATTATTTTAAAAGATGATGGTACAAAGGAACAATTGGCTCAAAACAGGCTTAAGATAGACGGTAGAGTGTATGGTTTAGCTGTTGCGGATTCACAATTTGTTGTCCGTACGGGAAGTGAATTAATATGTATTAAGAACGCCAACCAGTGAAAGGCGATTTTAATTTCAACCGAAATGGCTTTTCATGTCGCTTGAAATACTTCCAATTTGAGTCATTTTCGATATCCACAGTTCATTAAACAAATGTCATTATGAAAAGACCTTTTATATTTATTTCCATTCTCTCGCTCTCAGTTTTATCATCATTGGGAAAAGAAAAAAAATACCTTTCAAAGGATATATTGATAGAAAAAATGCAAGAAGGAGGATTGGTGCTCTATTTTCGTCATGCTTCAACGGAGAAAGACTATGCTGACCAAGTAAAGGCCAATGTTAATGACGGTTCCACTCAGCGAGTTTTGAGTGAAAAGGGTTGGCATGAAGCTGTGGATATTGGGCATGCCATAAAATATCATAAAATTCCAATATCCAATGTTCTTAGCAGTGAATACTTTCGAGCTTGGCAAACTGCATGGCTGGCTTTCGGCAAGTATGAAAAGAAAGAAGTATTTAATTTTTTGCCTCATGAGGAATATTCGAAAGAGCAAATGACCGTGATGAAAAAAAGGGTTACACCTTTCCTTGCCACCAAGCATAACCTTGATGGAAATTTAGTAATTGTGGCCCATGACGACCCTTTCGAAGCTGCTACCGGTATTTATCCAGAACCCATGGGAGTATGTTTTGTCGTAGAGCCCTTGGGTGATGAAAAGTTCCGCATCCTTGGCCAAATATCGCCAAAGGAATGGTGATTTCTTGACTAAGTTTATGGCATAAAGCTTGCGAGGGTTGTGAAGTAAATTGGCAGACTCTGCCTTTTTTCAAATTTTCAACCAAAAAGGCTCAAAATTTCTATTGAGATTGAGACTCAGTCTCAATAAGAGTGAGGTATGAGTTACAAAATATTTAAAATAGGTGAGTACATAAGAAGAAACCTACAGAATCCTCCAACCAAGGAGATGATTTGCGAAAAGTTTTCAATTAGCGATTATTCTCTGCGAAAGGGTTTTAAGGAAAATTTTGGCTTAAATTTCGGTGAATATACCCGGAGCCAAAAGATTAAAACTGCAGCAAGACTTCTGCATAGCAGCGAGCACTTGATCTCGACAATTTCAGAATGTGTTGGGTTTCGCAACCAAAGCCGCTTTGCAGAGGCATTTAAGAATCACTATGGACTAAATCCAAAAACATTTAGAGATGCTTGCAAGCAGAGCACTGGCAATCAGTCCCGCTTAAAAACTCTTTCATATGAATATTGAACTGATTGAGCAGTTGATAGATACGAAAGAATTTTCCCGGATTTGTGAAGATGCAGAAAGAGGAAATAGGGACGCAGCTCGGTTCATAAACAAATTTATGAATGAATTGAATATTCTCTACTTTCATTTAAAAAACCAAAGTCACGATCAAAAAGTTGAATTTCAAATCTCCAAACTTATCGAATTGTTATTGGATTACCCTTCCTTGCCCAAAAGTATTCAACATTGAAAAAAGCTATTGTGGGAGGCTTGAAAATTTGGGGGATTGTAAGATGGAGAATTATCACGGATCGCAAAAACACAAAATGATCTGCACCTGAATTAACCAAGTCCTAATAGAGGCTCAGGTTGTGAATTTTTGACATAGCCACAAAATACAATTCCAATGAAAAAAGGTATTGTTTGGCTAAGAAATGATCTCAGGGTATCAGATCATCCAAGCCTTTTGCGTGCCTCTAAAGAATGCGATGAGATCCTTTTCGTCTATGTTTTCGACGAGCGGATTTGGAGTACCCAGGGAGATAATCCGCGAATGGGATGTTTTCGTGCCCGCTTTCTATTGGAGTCTTTGGAAGCTCTAAGGAAAAGGATAGCAAGTCTCGGAGGCGAGATCGAATTTCTCTTTGGTCGATCAAGCGAGGTAATTCCAAAATTAGCCGCCGAGTACGGTACAAACCTTTGTTTCGCTCAGCGTGAAGATGCATTTGAGGAAATTGACGAAGAGCGTAAACTTGGAGAAAAATGTGATCTCATCCTAACCGCAGGAAAGGGTTTGCTCGAAAACGAAGATTTACCTTTTCAGCTTAAAGATTTACCAAGAGTGTTCAGTTCCTTTCGTAGAAAAATTGAAAAGAATATGAATATCCGACCCTTGATCCCGGGGCCAGAGAGAATTCGCTGCTCATGGAGTCCAAAAAATCAGCTGCCCTCCCTCAAGCAATTTGGACTGGATGAATTTGTAAGTGACGAACGAGCCGTACTTGAATTTCATGGCGGAGAAAAAGCAGGAGCATCATGGATGAGTGAATGGATTTGGGATCGGGATTGTCTGAAAGTTTACAAGGAAACACGCAATGGGATGGTGGGTTCCGATTATTCGTCAAAGCTTTCGTCATGGCTCTCCTCTGGTTGTCTGTCAGCCGTTCAGGTGTATTGGGAAATCAAGAAATACGAGGAGCAACGGGTGGCCAATGAAAGTACCTACTGGCTATTTTTTGAACTCCTCTGGCGTNAATTCTTCCGTTTTGTAAGTCGTCTGAATGGCCCTAAACTCTTTTGGCGTAGGGGAATCAAGGAGGCAGATGAAATCAGACCGAGGGGCGACCCGAAAACTTTGAAACGATGGAAGGAGGGGACAACAGCAAATGCCTTCGTCAATGCCAATATGATCGAACTTGCCAAAACCGGGTGGATGAGCAATCGGGGGCGGCAAAATGTCGCTTCCTATTTGATCCACGACCTTGGGCAGGATTGGTTATCCGGAGCCAAGCACTTTGAGAAACTGCTGATTGACTACGATCCATGCAGTAATTATGGAAACTGGATGTATTTGGCGGGAGTGGGGAATGATCCCCGTCCGGTTCGTGCATTCAATCTCAGAAAACAGGCAGAGTATTACGACCCTGATCAAAAATTCACCAAGCTATGGAATAGTTGAATTCACAAATAAGAGGCATAGAAACCTTTTAGCTGCGAAAATTAGGTTCATTGGAATGACATAGAAATTAGCAATTACTAATACTCGCAAAAACCGCCAAANTTAAAAAAGGCGAGAAAATGATAAATATTTTACAATTTTACTTTTAAATGTTATAAATCAATTTTCTCTATTCGTCTGAAGATAGAGTATATCAANTGATCTATAACAGGTGAAAGCCACTTTTCTTATCTTGTTTTTTTTAGCAGTACTAAGCTACTCAACTAAAAGTCATCAAGCTGATCAGAAAACACATTCAGATCATCTTCCTTCGGATGGAAATGGCTCAAAATCAGAAGAGACCTTTCTAATACGCTCATGGAAAATTGAAAGGGTTTCACTTTTTGAAGCCGAAGAAATCATGAAGGTTTTGGAAGCNTATTCTGGGAAGGAAGTTGCTTTTGAAGAAGTTAGAAANGCAGCTTTTAAAATTGAAAAATTCTACGAAAATGCAGGTTATTTGGCTAAAGTTATTATTCCAGTCCAAGATGTTACGGAAGGAATAGTAACTTTGGATATTCTCGAAGCTCGGATNGGAGAAATCAGAATCGAGCAAGGTGGGTCCTCTTTGGTGGATGATCAGAAAATTCTTTCGGTTGTAAAAGGTAGTTTGAACGAAGGAGACTTTTATGAAGCCAATTCGTTGAATCGCGGTCTACTTCTTGCCGACGATCTTCCCGGNGTGAGTCTGACCGGATTTTTACAAGAGGGTAGTAAGCCAGGCTTGGTTGATTTGAGCTTGAAAACTTTAAAGGAGGACAAAGCAACTGTAGAATTTAGTTTGGATAATGCCAATGCGAGAGCNTTAGGAAGTGAGAGGTTGCTGTTTTCAGGCTCTTTGATCAGTCCACTTCGCCAAGCTGAGATTTTTTCAGTAAAGTCACTTTACAGTGAGGGTAGCTTTTTCAGTAGTTTATCGACCTTATTTCCCTTTGGTGGTAGGGGTTTTAACATCAGACTTAACTTAAGTAGACTAAATTACAATGTAATATCCAGTGAATTCAAATCNCTAGACATATCTGGAGTTGTTGATGGAAAAGAAATTGAAGTGAGCTATCCGATACTACGGAGTGATAAATCAAATCTGAACTTGTCTTTACGCGCTGACAATCGTTCGTATCTTACAAAAGTTTCTGACACAAAGGTAAAGGATTCTACAATCAATAGTTTTAAAACNGAGCTTTCTGGAAATTTCTTCGATAAAATTGGCAATGGAGGGGCGAATTCTGCCAACCTTTCCATTTCAATGGGAGAAATTGATGGTTTTGGAGTCATTCCCTCTTTGGAGGGAAAGTACATGATTTACAACTATGGCTTCACCAGGCAACAAGCCTTGACTAAAAAACTCAGCATTTTTGGTTCTATAAGAGGGCAGTTGACGGATGGATTAGCCTCGGGTACTGGTCAGGAGGATTATCTCGATAGTGCAGAAAACTTTAGTTTGGGCGGCCTTTACGGCGTTCGTGCATATCCATCCGGTGAAGCTACAGGAGCACAGGGACAACTGGTTTCTATGGAATTACGGTATCTTCTAAATGCTAACCTTCTGCTTAAACCACATTACGACTGGGGAAAAGTCAGCAAAAGGAACCAATCTTCAGGTGGACCGGAAGAGTATGAAATATCTGGAACAGGAATAGGTCTATCATGGAATGGACCATGGTCTACGAGCATAGAGGCGATTTTTTCACGTCGTATAGGCAATAACCCCAACCCTCAACTTACAGGTGCTGATCAAGATGGAAGTCTCAAGGAAAATAGATTTTGGCTTTCTTTGAGTCGTGCCTTTTAGATGCTAGAGCTCAAAAAATTGCAGGGAAAATGATACTTAATTCAAAGAGGCCAATCTGTGGGTCGAATAAGATTATAATTGCTTTGATTTTGTTTTTCTGCCTTTCAAAACCTCGGCTTAACTTTGCAGGCTCGAGTATATCCTTACCCTCGGGATCGACAGTTGTAGATGGGGAAGTCAGGGTGAACACCTTTGGCAAACGCATGCAAATAAGGCAATTCACACCAAAGGCTGCAATCAGATGGAATGAGTTCAATGTGGGAGATGATGCTTCNGTCAACTTTATCCAGCCTGACCGGCAATCTTCCATTATTAATCAAGTTTTGGGGTCACAACCCAGCGTAATCCTCGGAAGTATACGATCAAACGGAAATGTCTTCATTACAAATGGAAACGGNATATTTTTTGGAAGAGATGCCACCGTTGATGTTGGTGGGTTGGTAGCCAGTACGCTGGAAATTGAAATCGAAGACTTTATCAATGAAGATTTTACATTTGAAAGNTCAATTANTGGGAATCAAATTGTCAACGAGGGTAGAATTTCTGCTGCTTCTGGCGGATATGTNGCATTATTGGGGGAGGAAGTTCGTAACTCTGGAATTGTAGTTGCTGAGAAAGGAACAGCTGTCTTAGCATCGGGTGAGCGGATCGAACTACGCTTTTCTGAAGGGAATAATCTAGAAGGTGTTCGGGTTGATCCCTCCAAATGGAAAGCAGTGGTAGAAAATAACCATGTGATTGATGCAGAAGAAGGAATTGTTATTTTATCCGCTGATGCAAAAAGCTCATTGCGTGGAGGGATAGTAAATAATTCGGGTAGAATCAATGCTCAGGGAATTCTGCGGGAGGGCGGAAGAATTATGCTCACGGCTAAAAAAAATGGGGAAGTTTACAATTCAGGTTTGATAGATGCTTCATCGAAAACTGGAAAGGGTGGAGTTGTTACAATGGAGGGGCGGGAGTTACTTTTTGATACTGATTCGATTACAGATGTTTCAGGAAAAAATGGAGGAGGTGTGGTGCTTGCAGGAGGGGATTGGCAAGGTGGAAAAAATCCAGATATGCCAAAAAAGCTTCCATCTTTTGAATTGGAGGAGGCGGTTGAGGTTATCATGAAGAAAGATGCAGTAATCGACGCTTCAGCTATAGAAGAAGGCGATGGAGGAACAATAGTCCTATGGAGTGATATTAACGATCTGGATTCACTAACTTCAGTTTCTGGAAATTTGAATGCTCTCGGAGGGTCTCAAGGAGGAAACGGCGGAATGATCGAAACTTCAGGCAGAAAATTAAAAATCAATGATGCAATTGTTTCAACATTTGCTGAGAATGGAGAGACGGGGCAGTGGTTGCTTGATCCAGGTGATATCGACATTACTTCTTCGGGATCGGTTTCCAGTCTTTACTACAGTTATCAGCCTTCTGAGAATACATCGATCCAGACAAGTGCCATCGAATCTGCACTAAATTCTAATAATTTGACTATTCAAACTGGAAGTGGAGGACATTACATCAATGTCACTGACCCTATAAGTTTCACAAACAATTCAAGTAGAAAGCTAACTCTTAACGCTTCAGGTGATATAAGAATAAACAATTCGGTTAGAGTTAATGGAGGGATCAGATTGATTGCTGGCGGGTCAATAGAACTAAGTAATAACCTTATGGCAAATACCGGCGAGATTAGTTTGCAGGCAACAAACGATATTCTTTCTGGTGCTAATGGCTCAACAGTGAGAATTGAGAATGCAAGTGGTCCAATCGGCATGAAAGCTGACCGTATGGCATTCGACGGTGACTTCAATGCTGCATCCAGTGGTCGTACAATTATTAAAACCAGAGGCGTGCTGTCATTTGAACCAACAGCAACAAATTTTAATTCCGACTTCTTAGGTGGGTCAGATGGAGCCACTGGTATGGAGATGAATTGGAAGGGTGCCTTAACTGAAGAAAGCACAGGGGTTTACAAGTTTACGGCTGATGCGACAAGTTCTTACCGATATCTTGAAATTGAAGACTACACTAGATTGGGGGGTTTTACTCTTAATAAAACTAATTCCACCACAGATGTTAAAATTGAAACCGAGTTAACAACTACAGGACCAATTTCAGTTATTGGTGGAGAATTATCAGTGGCAGGAAATTTAACAACGAGTGCAGGGGGGGTTGTTCTTGAGTCAAGTGACAAACTTATTCTTGGTGCCAATGATTCCAATATACTCATTGATAGCGGAAATAGTAATCTGACTCTTAAATCAGATTGGATTGCTTTTGATGGCCAGGCAGCAGCGGCCGCCAATGGTCAGACAACCTTGGCTTCGACAGGAGTTCTTAAGATTGAACCCTATAATATTGATTTTAATTCAAATTTTTTGGGAGGATCAGATGGAGCTACTGGAGGAGAG
>NZKO01000040.1 GCA_002692535.1 Opitutia bacterium | reverse complement strand
GATTGAGAGAAAAATAGCGGTCATTTTCGCCATAGACTTGACGCCGATGGCACGTAGAAAAAGCGCGATAAAGGAAAAAGCATCGAGAAAAGGCCAAGCATGACGAGAGCTGAGATCATTATTTATGGTACGTAGAGGTTGAGGCCATGGAATGGAGCGACGATTTAGGTGGAATGAGGATTCGCTTTAGTCGCGACACTGATTCTCCCGCAGACATAATTGTAGAGTTCGATATTCGAGCCCGAGAGTTATTGTCTGAGAAACCTCGACTCAAAATCGAGTTTGTTACCCAAAGATTGAAATCGAAATGGCAGGGGCTGGTTCTAAGAGGAGGCAATAGAGATAAGAAAACTGCCTTCAACGGTGAACTCCCAATCGACACCTTCAGACAAACATTCGAGTTAAAAAACGCTCCTTTTTTTGATTTTTCGGGCGAAGAGATCGAATCATTTTGCGTTGCAAAACTCTATAATCGCGACTCAACAGGCGAGAAACGAGTCCCTAACCCATTTCCGCTCTCACGGTCGCAGACGCAGGGTGCGGCTGAAATCATGCAACCAAAGGACGTGTTTGACCGGTCCCATAATTGGACGCAATTACCCGATGAGATAAAAAAAGAGGCCATACAGAAAAGTTTTCTTAGTGGCTGCATTTTTGCTGCGGTTTTGGTGTGGGGCATTTCAATTGAAATTTGGACGTGGAGGCGTTTCGACGACTTCCCCTTGTTGATGTGGCTTTTGACGTTAGGTTCTTCCTTTTGGGGGGTATTTTTTTATAGAACAAGAGCCCTTCAAGACTATATCGATATTGATAAATCTCAGACTATCCGGTTATCTCCGCGGCCAAACAGGAGTTATTCTTGGAGCGATATCGTATCGGGAACTACTAAGATTGACCTGAATGCGGCCACATTCAGGATTGTTTGCTGTAACAGAGAACGTTATCGCTATCTACGAAGCGCAGGACAAACCTCGGTATGGGATGATCGATCTCACGAGTTCAATAGTTTGCTGCTTCATGAGACGCGTGTAGGCCTGATTCCGGCGGATTCCACGCTCACGGACTACCTTCCGAAGGCGGATGAAATTTCGTTTGATGCAATGTTTGCAAACCTATATCCCCAGGCCATGGTATCCGAGAAGTACGGCATTTCCATCTATTGGGAGGTGCAAATCATCCACGACAAACTGGTTGATGTAGAGATACCAGTGCCCGGCGTCGATAAAAACTGGCCGTTTGAGTATTTTTTTCAGAATTAAGCAACCGTATTTCAGAGCGCCAGATACATTAGAGGTCGGTTTTAGTTCCCCATTCGTAGGTTTGCAGACCGCCCTCGAAACCGTCCTCTAGGAGGTCGCCTGTCTCATCAAGATCGCCCCGTTCAGTTCTCCAACTTACATAGTTGTCGTGAGCGGAAAACGTTTCCCACTCCTCTATTAACGTATAGGTCGACGCGGATTCGTCCACGTAAACATCAACCTTCAAGCACCCATCGAAAGCACGGGTGTCGCCTAATACGTCTTTGAAAAAGTTTCCCAGCGCCTCAAACTTCCCGTCCGCCGCTTTAAAGTTTTTAACCACTAACGCCGCCATATCGCCTCCATAAGTCAATTAGTCATCCTCCTGATCCAAGGGCTTTTCATTGTCTTTTTCCCGTTGGAGCAGAATAATTAATACTANNAGCAAAAAGGGTAACCCCCACGTANTGGTCTCCCAATCGCCTCNAGGGAAACCTAGACCACCAAANAAGTGGTCTGCCATATCCCAAAGCATAAAAATTGTTATNGCACCGCCNAAAAGTAGATATATCAGNGACTTATTCATCGACTTACCCCAAGCAAGTTCTTCACGGCCATAAAGTACGANGTCTCACGTTNAATACTCGTCTATTCGCATNTCATTATCAAAACTTCGGGCATNAATTTGAAAGTCATCAATTTAGGGGTGTGCGACTAATAAGTNACAAAAACTAACNCGCCAACATCCCCAAGACCNCCCGGGGGGCTATCGCATTGNTCCGATAGCAGTAATTACCAGCCAGATACATTAAAAGCCAATCTAAAGAGAGTAGTTCCAGCGTCGAAAAGCATTAATCGGTATTTTTTCGTCGGTGACCACAGTTTCTGTGTAAGACGAGTGTGCTAACTTAAACTCCAAGGGAACATAGGTTGTCATTGTTGTTACACAGCTGGGATGTTAAGGAGGATAAGCAGGCTGTGCTGAGGAAGCGAAAAAATTACTATGGTTAGTGCAGCTTACAGCGCAGCATTGTCGGGCATGCAGGCCGCCTCACTGCAGCTAAAAATTAGCGCCAACAATATCGCCAATTCAAACACCGATGGGTTCCAAACGCAGCGGGTTGTTACGCAGGCTGGCACGTATGGCGTGGACGTAAAAGTCGAGAAAATTGGAACTTCAGAGTCGCAAAATACTGCGGACAGTGATGTAGAAAAGAGTGTCAACCAACGCTCGAATGTTGATGTGGTCGAGGAGCTAATCGAGATGAAGGCGGCTAAAAATCTTTTTGAGGCAAACTTAAAGGCTCTTTACACCGAGAACAATTTGCTAGGCCGGATCTTAGATGTAATGGCGTGATTTGGATCGTCTATATCCTCAATCTTAGTACCCAAACTCTCATGTATTAACAAGACGACTCGCGGAGAGCCTTCTCAATTAACGGTGCTAGTTGCAAGCGGATGACTGTACTAACCGGTAAACATTAATGGAAGCGCCGGCTCATCGATAAAAGAATGATCACTCCACTCTATCGCCGCTTGCATTTACTCGCCTGGATGCAGACCGAGTCTCTCAAAGACTTATTCTTCCCGTTACAACAACATGGTTGGCTTTCCTATTAAAACTGCCGTACCAAAGCGTAAATCACACCGCCGACAGCAACGAGAAAAAGCGCTGAAAATGAAAACAAAGATAGTAAAAATCCAAGTCGATGGCTGAAATTACGGGGATAGTTGCGCGCGTACCAAACCCTACCAACGAAATAAAAAGAACCTAAGATAGAGGCTACAAGATCTGAAACGCCCAAGGCACAAATCCAAAGCGTTGGCAACATCACAACTAATTGCTCCAAAAGGTTCTGGTGGTTTCGAAAAGCAATCATGAAATCCGCGTCTGAATACATTTTCGGGGAGAAGAACAAAGAGTGGAACATCTCTGGATTTTGCTGTTTGTTGGCGTAGGCCGCCCTTGCCAAGCTGACACGGGATCCCAAAACCCATCCTAAACGTATAAGGGCAAGCGTAACGATTGACGTGAGTGGGTATTCATTCATTTGACCGACTCGTATAGTTGCAAGTTTACCAGCGTAGGCCCCTCTCCCTTAGCTTTCTACTTTAAGTTTCAAGGCATGCAGTGCGATGTGCCTTAATGTCTATTAAAACAGGGCTATGATTATTGTCAGGCGACTGCTGCTTGGTAGTAATAAATAGAGCGTAACAGCTCTTACCTTCCTCGCCAGAAATACTATCTCGGTTTTAAAAAAATAGCGTTTACAACGCACTCCGCTATCTTTATGTCGAGATGCAGGATTTTTAGTGTGGTGGCGAATCCATCATCGAATTAGAGATTTCGGACGACACCCTTTAGACAAATTGTAAGTAATGAATTTAGGAGCTGAACTATGATCAAGACAGTGATTTCGTGTATCGGGGCAGTTGCGCTCATTTTGTTCGCCATAATACAGACTGATCAGTTGGCAATGTTTTTTGGTGATTTCTTCTCACCGTTTTTCGTCTTTCTGGGCGGAGTATTCATGGCTTTCAGTGTCAGCGCGCATCGGGAAAGCTTGTTGATTGAGCGATTGGAAGCATTTCGGACTGGCTGCACTCTCTCCGGAGCGATGGGAACGTTGATCGGTTTAGTCGCCATAATGGCGAACATGGACAATCCTAAGATGATTGGCCCCGCCCTCGCTCTCGCTTTACTGACACTATTTTGGGCAGCGTATTTCAATTACCTCGCCAAGTTGGTGATCATCAGTAAATCTAGTGTTGGTTAAGTCACGTCTTTGATTAAAAAATCATGCGTTTCGGATGGTTAAACCCCCATCCACCACCAGTGCAGCTCCTGTTATAAAACTGGCCGACGGGAGAGACAGGCTTAGGGTCGCGTGAGCAATTTCTTCGGGATCGGCGTACCTGCGTAGCGCTGTTCGCCTAGCCGCAAATATTTGCTTTGCGTCCTCAGGGATATCTTGCGTTATCCCCGTATGGACTGGGCCGGGACAGATGCAATTGACGGTTATACCTTCCTTTCCCAAGTCCACCGCCATTGCTCTGGTAAGACCTACGGAAGCATGTTTAGCAGCTACGTATGCACTATTTAGGCGCGTTGCTCCATAAGCTTCGGTAGAGGCAATGTTCACCACTCTCGGGTGATCAGATTGACGTAGTCCCGGAAGTGCTGCTCGTATTGCCCAAGCTTGCGCTGTTGCCATGACGTCGAGGGACCGAGACCACACCCTCTCAAAAACGTCGCTATCGATGGCTGCCGGGGTCGCAAACCCGGCGTTATTAACTAGGATGTCTAGGCCACCGTAATGCTCTATGACGTGACTCACTGCTCTCTCGACAGATAATCTATCGCTGAGGTCGACCACTAAACACAGTACGTTATCGCTAACAGTCCGAATTTCATCGGCGACCCGATTCAGGCCACTTTCATCAATATCGATAAGTGCTACTTTGGCGCCTTCATCGGCAAAAAGATGAGCTGTTGCTCTTCCCATACCGCTCGCGGCGCCAGTCACGATTACAGTCGATCCATCAACCGATCGAGATAATTTGGTGAGTCGCTCTGTCATTTTCTTTCTGCTCCATGCTCAAATATTTGGAAGTCACCCCTTAATTAAAATACGTCTTGCGGTAGAGGCATAGTGAGGATGAAATGTGCACTA
>NZKO01000039.1 GCA_002692535.1 Opitutia bacterium | reverse complement strand
ACCCTCGTCAGGCTCAAACTCTACCGTAGGCTCATCCAGCCAATCCTTGATAGCCCGAACGGCTACTGCGACTAACTGATATTCATCTAGATCCGGCTCCTCAAACCATCGGTTTAGGTCGGACTTAATCAGATGATTNTTCNNNNAGNATCTTCATTTTCNCNATTNCGAAAATTTTTTNGTNAGGGCTAACCGANCTTAGCNATAGCGATCTTGGAAAACTAGACCCCCCTCCCCCNCCTGTNTTGTTGTCAGNTTGTTGTCAGTTTTTTTGCAAAAATATGCCCAAATAGGGCCTTTGTTGCATTTATTCCANATAAATCAAAAGGTTTAAAANAGCGGAAGTTACTNTCGTAATTCCCTAATTTCTATGTATTTGCAAAACGTTACAACTTTATTCCATATGGCGCCCCCACGAGGAATCGAACCTCGATCTACGGTTTAGGAAACCACTGTTTTATCCGTTAAACTATGGGGGCCTTTACTGGAAAAGATTTTCTGATTAAGATCCTATTTCTTTCTCATAATCGGTATGAGCAAGTAAGTCGTCCAATTCATCTTGATTGATTGGCTCGATCTTAACAATCCATCCATCATCATAAGGATGCAAATTTACCATTTCAGGAGAGTCATTCAAACTGTCATTNACTTTTGAAATTACTCCACTGACTGGCATGTACAGATCAGAAGCGGCTTTTACCGACTCTATCACTCCAAACACTTCGCCTTTTGAAAATTGCGCTCCCGCTTGGGGCATTTCCACAAAAGTGACGTCACCAAGAGAATCTTGGGCATGGTCGGTGATTCCAATCGTACACTCATTGGAGTCTTTGGACAACCATTCGTGGTCTTTAGTGTAAAGAAGATGATCAGGAACGAAACTCATAACAAAATACTTAAGGATTACCTATGCGAGTTCCAGAAGAAACCTCACCATTCTTCACAACAATTAAAATACCGTCTTTGCAATAAATATTTTGTTTTTCGTCAACCCAACCTTCTTCGAGCCCTTTGGGCGAGAGAAAGACTTCACTGCCTATCTTGGCATTTTTGTCAATAATGGTATTTTCCACATGGGTGTTTTCGCCTAAGCCAACTTTTGCTTCATTTGCAACAAGTGTACCTGCTCCGTAGCTATCCGCTCCCAACATTACAACATTTCTTAAGGTGCAACCATTTCCCACGACGGAACGAACACCTATCATGCAACGCGTAAACTCAGAAGATCCTAATTGACAGCCACTTGCGATACTTGTAGAGGCAAGCCTGGCCTGCTGAAACTTTGAGGTGGGAAGGATATCCGGATAATTGTAGATGGGATGGGATTGCTCATAGAAATTGAATTTGGGAAGTTCATCACAAAGCTGAAGATTAGCTTCAAAGAACGCTCTCACAGTTCCAATATCCTCCCAGTAATCATCAAAAACATGACATCTCAAATCCTTTTTTCCAACTAATGAGGGAATAACCTCCTTACCAAAATCCGCAAAATCTCCAGATAAGGCTTCAAACATCGAACTGGCATTGAAAACATAGATGCCCATCGAAGCTAGACAACGGTCAGGTTCCGTTCCATTAGCTTTGAGTTCTGTGGGGATCAGGCGATTAATAATCTCCGGATCAGTAGGCTTTTCAACAAAATCCACGATTTTTGATTCTTCTCCTATCCGTAACAATCCCAAACCCGAAGCTTCGTCAGTGGGAACGGGTTTGGCCGCAACAGTAACTGCCGCACCTCTGTTTAAATGCTCTTCGACCATTTTTGAAAAATCCATTCGGTATAACTGATCTCCTGAAAGTATTACAAAAAGGTCATCATCATTCGCCCCAAAGTGAATGAGGTTNCGCCTGACGGCATCAGCAGTTCCTTGATACCAATTATCACCGTGTTCNGTTTGTTCGGCTGAAAGAATTTCCACAAAACCCTGCCCGAATCTGTCAAATCTGTAGACATCCTGAACGTGGCGATGAAGAGAAGCGGTATTAAACTGACTGAGCAAATATATGCGATTATACCCCGAGTTTATGCAATTACTTATGGGAATATCAACCAACCTGTACTTACCCGCCAATGGAACAGCNGGTTTGCATCNAAGCTTTGTAAGAGGATAAAGCCGAGTGCCCCTTCCTCCACCCATAATCACGCAGTGCACTTTCCCATTCATAATTTACTATTCGCTTCGCATCTAGTCATAGTTATTATATATAATCAACAATGTGCAAACTTTGAACCCTTTCACGCAATCACAAAAACACCCATCAAGCCTATTACCATATTNCTTGACTAATGGTGATGCTGGCCTTCCATGAATCATGAAAGTAAGTCCGAATTT
Source organism: Opitutia bacterium (assembly GCA_002692535.1). GTDB lineage: Bacteria > Verrucomicrobiota > Verrucomicrobiia > Opitutales > Seribacteraceae > Seribacter. The sequence goes on along the minus strand of NZKO01000039.1, from coordinate 3,581 downwards.
TGAGGAATTCTGCGAATTGAGCAAAGAATACGATTTGGTCGCATTGAGCGTGAAGTTAACTGCAGATTCTGAGACTCCCCTGTCTGCTTATTCAAAATTATCAAAACTAAAGCCCACTTTTCTTTTCGAATCGGTTGTGGGAGGAGAGCAAGTAAGCCGTTTTTCTTTTCTCGGTTTTTCTTCAAGCAAGCTCATTTCATGTTTCCAAGATTATACTGAAATTAAGGATCATAAGGGCAAGGATATCAAAATTCAAACTCCTGATGATCCGCTTAAACTGATCGAGGACGAGATAGAAGGAACCAAATATCATGGTCTGCCTGGACATAGGTTTTCGGGCGGGGCAATAGGCTATCTCAGTTATGAATACGCAAGTAGAATTGAACCATCAATCCCNGTTCCTGAGGAGGATCAGCTAAAAATGCCTCTGACCTTTTTCATGATCACGGAAATTGTCATTATTTTTGACCATGCNCATCAATCACTGACAATTTGCGCCAACGCGAGCACGAAGGATAACCCTGAGGCCTCNTTTAAGAAAGCAAAGGATAAGATTAGNGAAACTTTGGAACTGTTGTCACAACCATCAAGAATCAAACCAACATTCCTTTTTGAAGAGAAAAACGAGGTAATTTCTCCATCAGAAGGTAATTTCTCAAAGTCGGAATTCATGAATCTTGTTGAGAAAACAAAGAGATACATCCGTGAGGGTGACATTATCCAAGCAGTCCTTTCTCAGAGGTTTTCCATCCCCTTTGAAGAACAGCCAATCGACTTATACAGAGCGATCCGGGCAATCAATCCATCCCCTTACATGTTTATCCTGGAAACCGATGATTTTTCAATCGTTGGTGCTTCTCCAGAGGTACATGTCAGACTGAATAATGGTCAGGTTCTTATTAGACCGATCGCAGGCACACGTCCTCGGGGAAAGAATGAAGAGGTGGATTTGCTCATGGAAAAAGAATTGTTGGCAGACGAAAAGGAGANGGCTGAGCATTTGATGTTGGTTGACCTGGCGAGAAATGACATAGGCAGGGTATGTGAAAGCGGTTCGGTCAAAGCAGCTGAATTTATGAGTATAGAAAGATATTCACATGTGATGCATATAGTCTCACAGGTGACGGGAAAACTTTTAAAAGAAAACAATGCATTTGATCTTATGCGGGCCACCTTTCCTGCAGGTACCGTGAGCGGTGCCCCCAAAATAAGAGCCATGCAAATAATCGCTGAATTTGAGAATTTGAGGCGAAACGCATATGCAGGTGCTTTAGGTTATTTTGGGTTTGAAGGAAATCATGACTCTTGTATTGCAATTCGCACAGCAATAATAAAAGACAAGATGATTAACNTACAGGCAGGTGCTGGCATTGTTGCCGATTCTTGCCCNGAAATGGAATTTAAAGAAACAATAAACAAAGCTAAAAGCATGCTCCATGCGGTCAAGTTGTCAGAAAAAATCAATAATTAGTAAACAAGCCAAAGATGGCCATAAGCAGCGAACAATCATCCCTAGACATCTATCTTAAGCAGATTTCAAAAATTCCTCTGATCTCCGTTCAAGAAGAGATNGAGCTTGCCCAAAAGATTGCCAAAGGTGATGAACAGGCTAGAGATAAGATGATCACTGCAAACTTGCGGTTAGTGGTGAAAATTGCCCAAGACTATGCCAACATTGGTCTTACCATACTTGATTTGATCAACGAAGGAAATATTGGTCTGATGAAAGCAGTCGAGCGTTTCGATCCGACAAAAGGAGGAAAACTAAGCACCTATGCTTCCTGGTGGATCAAACAAGCCATAAAAAGAGCCCTCGCTAATCAAAGTAAAACCATAAGGTTACCCGTTCATATGGTCGACCGTGTCGGTCAAATACGCAGAAAATCAACTGAACTTTACGAAAAACTTGGTAGGGAACCCAATGATGAAGAGTTGGCTGAAGAAATGAAAATTCCTGTTGCCAGAATCACTCATCTCAAGTCAGTGAGCAAGAGTCCCGCTTCACTTGAATCTCCGATCAATGAGGAAGATGGTTCAACTTTAGGTGATATAGTTGCAGACCCTAACGCAACCTCCCCTTCAGAAAGTTTGCAGTCAAAATCCCTACGAGGAGANATAGATCATGTTCTCTCAACCCTAGAACCCCGTGAAGCCGATATAATCAGACTTCGATTTGGTTTGGAGGGACGCGATCCCCTCACCTTGGAAGAAGTAGGTGTAAAGATTGGTGTCACGAGGGAAAGAGTTCGTCAGTTGCAGGAACAAGCGATCAGAAACATTCGTCAGAATATGAAGAGGTACGAAAAGCAAAGAACTAAGGACGAAATCGCTGAGGAATTAAAAATTGCTGAACGAAAGAAAATTCTTGCGAAGCTTCTCGGAAATACGAGGTGATATTTCCTAAGGGATTTACCAGAGCATATCCCTGAGAATATATTTACTCTTCATTGGAGGCGGTTGCTTCGTCGAGTAAGTCGCCAAGCGATGTAGTCAGATCATCACCAACCTCATCATAGGCAGCAACTTCTTTGGCTAAAGCATCCTCGTCATAATTAGCTGCTTTTATGCTTAGACCAATGCGACGCTCCTCCTTATCAATTTTGATAACTCGAGCGCTAACCGTCTGACCTTCATCAAGGTGATCCTTTACCTTTTCTATTCTTTCTTCGCTAATTTGACTAATATGAACCAGNCCATCAATTTCATTTTCCAGTTCAATAAAAGCTCCATATCCAGCTACACGGGCAACCTTGCCTTCAATGACGTCACCAAGCTTGTAGAGACGATCAATGTCATCCCATGGGTCTTGATTCAATTGTTTCATACCAAGAGAAATTCTCTGGTTATCAATATCCACTTCNATAACAATTGCGTCTACTTCGTCACCTTTTTTAACCATCTCGCTNGGATGATTAATCTTTCGAGTCCAACTCATNTCTGAAACATGCACCATGCCATCAATACCTTCCTCTAGTTCAACAAATGCACCATAAGAAGTAAGGTTACGTATCTTGCCACGAACCCGGGCACCTGATGGATAGTTGTGTGTAGCCATGTCCCAAGGATTGACTTCCAATTGTCTAAGACCAAGGGAAATCTTCTGATCATCTTTCTGTATGCCCAAGACTACTGCATCCACCTCGTCTCCCACATTAAGAACTTCACCTGGTTTGGTGATCCTCTTTGTCCAAGACATTTCGGTGATATGNACCAGTCCCTCTACTCCTTCTTCCAGTTCAACGAAGGCACCATAAGGAACAAGATTAACAACTTTTCCGCGAACTTTTGCATTAATTGGAAACTTATTTTCAATTTCATCCCAAGGATTACTGGATAGTTGTTTTAATCCGAGTGAAACACGTTCGCGTTTTTCATCTATATCGATAATGCAGACAGTGATTTCTTCTCCTGTCTTTACCCATCTCACTTGGATGGGAAACCCTTCCCCAACTCATATCGGTAATGTGAAGAAGTCCATCCAAACCATCCAAATCAATAAATGCTCCGTAGTCGGTGATATTCTTAACCATTCCCCGGCGAGTTTCGCCCGGTGTGATTTTAGAAAGGATTTCACGCTTCTT
>NZKO01000038.1 GCA_002692535.1 Opitutia bacterium | reverse complement strand
AGTTTGGCATGACTGTATCCATAATCAGATGATTAATTAAGTGGATTATTCAAGCCCTGATCTTCATCATTGAACTGCCCGACAAGAAAAATCCTCTTATTTTGGAGCCGATAAGAACCTTTTCCATTAGGTTGCTAAGACCCGTCTGCTTGTAAATTGAAAAATTTATGAATAAAAATTTTGAGACTCAAAACTCTTGATTCACTCGGCATTGTGATCCTTTTCTAAGTTGAGCGAGGAAGAAACTTATTACTGTAACAGGACTTCATATCCAGTGCCTGACAATGCTCTGCGAAAGGCTACGAAATCTTTCTGTAGGGATTCCCTAAGAGCAGAATAATAAAGCTCGGAATGATAAAAGCAGGTGGCCACATCCGCATCAATCAGTTCCACATCTTCTTCACGGATCGTTGGCATGCGAAGCAATCTTCCTCGAGTAAAATTACGTAATTTCAAGATGTAATCTGCGGCATTCAGTGAGATAATCTTTTTCATCAGAATTGAAGTTTTCAAACGATCAAGATCTTTTCGATGACGAAGAAAAATTACCTGTTTCTCCTTTGCGCCATCTCTTTCAGCATTCGACTGAAGCAACAATTTTCTCCAAGTATCCTCATCTGGACAATCTACGATTTTTAGTTCAGGCACCGGTTCCCGCAGTAACTCATCGGCTTCAGATGAAGTGCGTGTTATTCTGAAGCATAATCCAACAGCCCTACCATCGCCTTCATCTGTCATTACAAAAGGTGCCTCCCGCTCTAGGTACTCTGCTAAAAATTGTACCCTGAAGCCTGATCCAACTTCATTGTCTGGCTTGAAGAAAATCAATTTTTCAGCGTCTAGAACGTCCGCGGCACCCTGACGCTTCAGGACCTCATAAATCTGTCTTCGTACAAGAGCATCCTCTCCGGGTACCGAACCAAATGAAAATTTGCTGTAAGGATAAACCGTGCGATACTTTGCATGATCTTGGACAATGCGATCAGCCACTTTCTGAAGCCTTTGCAGGCTTTGATTTTCCGTCAAGTAGCGCAAATCAAAAGTATCCTCAGAACGTATGCGATAGGCATCCCTGAACAACCTGTGTCCAAAGCGGTCAAAGGCATCTTCATCCTTGGGCATCCCAGCATGAACCGGAGTATCTTCGGGAAGTACAGAGGGTGTAATCACAATGATAACTTCGCGTTTTAATCCGGTTTCCGTCTTAGATCGGAATAAACTTCCCAAGAGAGGCAGATCTCCAAGCAATGGAACCTGTTTGATTGCCTGCTCTGAATCCTTGGCGATAAGCCCACCGACAATAAATGGAGTATCATTCGCTATTCGTGCATAGGTCTTGACTTCCCTTACTGAGAGAGTGGGTGCCTGAGCAAGTTGTTGGTCGTTCATTCCTTTTACGATTACATCCTTTCCTGGAACCGGAGACGAGACGGACGCATTTATCTGTAATGAAACTTCCGTTCCATCTTCATTTACGCGAGGTCTGACCGCCAATTCAATTCCAGCCATGATTTCACGAAAATCAACTGAACTGACATAATCCTTAACAAATTTCGTGTTTGCCACCGGAATCTTCTCAGAGACATTGATGTATGCCATTCGATTGTCCAAAGTAAGTACACTCGGCCTNGAAAGNATCTGTGCAGACCCTTTCTCCACCAAGGCTTGCAATCGGATATCAAACTCACGAAACACATTTGTAACAGTAGCATCCAATTGCGCCGAAGAAACAGAGGGATGAACNATACTTCCAAAAACCAAGCTATTGTTTGNTCCGTCTAATTTTTGTTTAATAAAGTTCCCCTCACCTGTCCGATCAGGATTTAAATCCCATTGCACTCCAAGCTCATCGAGAGCCTGTGATGAAATTTCCAACACCATTGCCTCAATCATAATCTTGCGGGCTGGTAAGTCTATCTGTTCACGGATAATTCGGCGCACTCTGCCAGTTGCCTCGGGTTTTTNCTCATCAAAGAACAAAAGAATCTCATTGATTGGATCAGTTTCAGTCTTGGGAAACGCCTTGGTATGATCTGGAACTGTTTCATGAAATTTGGTCTCAGGCATAAGAACTACTACAGGTAGTTTATTTTGATCAACGGGCTGACTCGGACTACCCACATTAACTCCATATAATTTCAAGAGATCAATGCACCTTAGTGGATCGACGTAACTCAGTCTTATTCTCTCTGATGCAACTTCTACCCGTTCATCTTTCTCTTCAGCATTNAGGGCGTAANAAANACANAGNTGATGNTGTAACATCAGAAAAAAGATAAATTGAAAGAAGATGTATTTTGGTTTCATGAATTTCATTTTTTGTTCGAAGGTGCCAATGGAAAAAGATCAGTGAAAAAAGTTTGGATTGCAGAACCAACACCCTTCTTTCCTTGAGATTCTTTTGCTTTCTTTGCTTCCCGAGCCTTTTTCATTCGATGTTTCGATCGGATGGATTTGTAGTTTGTTACTCCTGTCTCCGTGTTAAGCTTGCTTAGAAACAAACCGTTTCGATTCGCTAAATCCATAACCTTCTCGGCTCCGATCTCGATAACCTGACAATCCGTAATTGCTTTTATTGTGGAGCAACGAAAATTCGGGCCNAAAACACACTCTTCGCCAAAATGCTGNCCCGGTTCAATTGTTTCAATCGAATTCATTTCCTCTGCTTCCTCATACGCCGTTTCAGATTGAAGCAATCCCTCGATAAGCAAGAACAGAGACTTACCTTCATTTTTTTGCCTGTAAAGAGTCTGACCGGATAGTATTTCTTTCGAAACAAAATATCCTTCAAGTTGATTTGTCTCTTCTTTTGGCAAAGTGGCAAAAAGAGAATTGGAGCGAATTATGGATTTAATCGATGAATCTTCATCAAGACGACCCGAACCAACCTTACCCTCACTATTCATGTAGATAACTTCCTTCTCTACTGCAGGAGCAAGACCTGCCTTGGCAAGGTGTTCAACGACCCTTCTGTTAACAAGATGTCTTGATTCCTTGGGAGAGATGCCCGTAGGCAGGATAAAGAATCGTATTTCATATTTCTGCCCATAGCTGAGTGCTTCATCCAAACGAACTTCCGGTTCGGGATGCACAAGAATCCGGGTTTCGTCTGTTAGGGATTTTACCGCACCGGTTAACAAACGGATTGCCCTGTTTGGGGCGACGGCATAGTCCAGCACGAATTCCAAATCAATTCGAAAATAGGGCTTGGGCTGCATGTAATTTGTCAGGATAGCTTCCCCCATTTTGCTATTTGGAATGACAATCATGTTTTTCTCAGTAGTTTTCAAACGAGTGGTTCGCCAGTTAATCTCAATGACTTGTCCAACTATGTGGGTCTCTCTCCGATTNTGGTGAACCATAACCCAATCTCCGATCCGGAATGATTGCTCGACATGCATGGAAAGACCGATGAATACATCGAGAATTACATTGCGTAAGGCGATTCCCAAAACGATACCAAAAACTCCTGAGGTTGCCCAGATTCCTGTTATTGACTTGTCAAAAACCGTTGCGACTACACCCATTAGGGCTATTCCGAAAAAGAGCATCCCGGTAAAATCTTTCGGCAGACGAGGTACGGGCCTCCCAGAAATACGCGCAATCACTCCATCCCAAACGAAAACAGTGACAAATCTTTGAGCCAAAAAGGCACCTGATAACCAAACACCTATTTGAGATCCATATTCGAAAATAACTCGTCCAACTCCTGAGAAATTGTCTAAAAACCGGCTGTAAAGTTCGTTCTTTCCAACTAAAAGAAACATGAAGATGGAAAAAACCATCATAGGAAACCACATCCTAAGAATTGTTTTCCCCATCTTTCCTTCCCCTAATTTCATGCCATCCATCTTTTAATTATGCCTTGGTGTCCTTACTATTTGATGAAAAGTGGTTTGATTCATAATCCCGCATCAATCTGGCCATCATCGCAAATTTTGGAATAGGAATTTTTTCTCCATCATGACGGATAACTTCAAGAATTGCACCGAGGCTTTGATTTACAAATTGATTGAAATTGTAGCTTTCACCCAAATCAGTGCAGATTCCCTTAATTTGCTCAAAGGTGTCTTCAGAAACTCGAATCGTAACTGTCTTTCCCTTTGCCATAAGCTATCGACATAAGACTTTTTGCAATTTTTTGCAATAATATTTCCTTTNATAATTTATTATGTAATATTTGCAAATTATTATATTGCATTGCAATTATTNNGATTTTTATTTTTTTGGGATAAAAATTACTTGTTTGTACATTAAANTTACATAGAATTGNCTGAAAACTTAAACGCCTATGAAAACAAACTCTTGTCTCGAATTGCCCAAGCACTTTTCCCGTCGTGAATTCATGCANGTTGGATTGGTTGGTGGACTTGGTCTTACTCTTGCTGATTTCATGAGAATAAAGGCTCATGGTGCTCAGAAATATTATGAAACCGTTGAAGGTCCTGCAAAGAGTGTGATTCATATTTATCTTCCCGGCGGCATGGCACATCAGGAATCTTTCGACCCAAAACCATATGCTCCTCTAGAGTANAGGGGTCCTTTTAAAAGCATTAAAACTAAAGTACCCGGAGTTCACTTCAGCGAGAACTTCAAGGAAACTGCAAAAATTGCGGACAAAATTACCGTTTGTCGTTCCATGACCCATGGAGAAGCGGCACATGAACGGGGTACACACAACATGTTTACCGGCTACAAACCAAGCCCGGCCATCAAATTCCCGAGTTTTGGCTCAGTTGTCTCTCATGAGTACGGGTCTCGTAAAAACCTTCCTCCTTATGTTTGCGTTCCAAATGTACCTAACGAATTTGCCGGCAGTGGATACTTGAGTTCATCTTACGGTCCTTTTGGTTTAGGTTCAGATCCGGCACAGGGTGGTTTCAAGGTTAGAGATTTGGCATTGCCTGGTAACATCTCCAATGACCGCTTTTCCAAACGCCGTAGCTTACTTGACACGGTTGATGACCATTTCCGCCAAGTTGAAAATTCAGACGCACTGGGTGCGATGGATAAATTCTACAATGATGCCTATTCTCTTATTAGTTCAAAAGAAGCACGTGAAGCCTTCGATATGACCAAGGAGTCCGATAAGAACAAAGAGCGATACGGAAAGAACCAAGCTGGCCAGCGTATGTTGCTTGCCAGACGCCTNGTTGAATCAGGTGTTCGTTTTGTTTCCCTAACCTATGGGGGATGGGATATGCATCAAAATATCGAGGCTGGGTTTAACAAACAAGGACCTGAACTTGACAAAGCCTATGCCGCTCTGATCAGTGATCTTGATGAAAGAGGGTTGCTGGACAGTACTTTAGTTATGATGTCTTCCGAATTTGGAAGAACTCCAAAAATAAACAAAGACAGTGGTCGTGACCACTACCCTCGTGTTTTCAGCGTTGCACTTGCCGGAGGTGGAATCACACGCGGTCAGGTTTATGGAGCATCTGATGCATTTGCAACAGCCCCAGAAGAAAATCCTCTCTCTGTGGAAGATTTGGCNACGACTGTTTATGATCGAATCGGAATCGTGGCTGACAAGGAATTGATGGCTCCGGGAGACCGCCCCATGGAAATTGTAGACGGTGGTAAGGTCATAAAAGAACTCTGCGTCTAAAACGAGTGAATTTAGAAAACCTTCTCAAAAGCATGATACTTTTGAGAAGGCTTTCATGTAAATCCCTTTCAGTTATGTTTATCAAATTTTTTTCCTTTTTCCTGTTAGCATCCCATTTGGTGGCGACTGAACCCTTGATCTCGTCTCTACTACCACGAGGAGGTCAATTGGGATCCACTCAAGAAATTGTCATTACCGGTCAGCGGCTCTCTGCTACGGAAGAAATCTTTTTTTACGACAAAGGGATCACCGCCATCGATTTGGTCGAGGATAAGGGCAGAAAACTAACTGCAAAATTTGCCATTTCTGCGGATGCCAAGATTGGACANCATGAACTTCGCGTCCGCACGAGAAACGGCTTAAGTAAGCTGTTTACATTCTGGGTGGGTCCATTTCCTAATGTTGATGAAAAAGAACCGAATTCTTCCTTTGAAGAATCACAACCTATTTCCATGAATGTCACGGTTAATGGAGTAGCTCAAAATGAGGATGTCGACTATTTTGAAGTTAATGTCACAGAAGGACAACGAATCAGTGCTGAGGTAGAAGCAATCCGTCTTTCCGGTCCACTCTTTGACCCCTATGTCGCAATACTCGATGAAAATCGCTTTGAAATTGCCACATCTGATGACTCTGAGCTCTTACTGCAAGACTCGACGACGAGCGTTATTGCTCCAAAGACTGGCAAATATTACATAGAGGTCAGAGAATCTTCCTACAGGGGTAATAGTTCATACCGATACCGTTTGCACATTGGTTCATTTCCCCGTCCCCTGGTAGTGACTCCCGCGGGAGGAGAGGCTGGCAAAGCAGTTGAATTCACTTTTTTAGGAGACCCAAAGGGAACTTTCAAAAAAACCATAACTTTACCCAATGACCATCGGACTAGCCTTTCCTACCATCATGAAGAAAATGGATTGAGTTCTCCAAGCCCCAATACCATCCGCATCTCAAAATTCCCATCTATTTTAGAGGTGGAGCCCAACAATAGCTTAAGTAATGGAACTAAAACAGAGTTTGCAATACCTCTCGCTTTTGACGGAGTGATTCAGGAAGACGGTGATATTGACTGTTTCCGTTTTCAGGCCAAAAAAGGAGATCGCTACTACATAAAGGCGCACGCACGCTCAGTGGCCTCACCTCTCGACCCAGTTCTCAATCTTTACTACGGAGACGGACGGTCTATCCGCGGCAATGATGATGCCAACAACGGTCCTGACAGCCTAATAACCCAGACATTTCCCAGCGATGGTGAATATNTTCTGAGGATTACTGATCATCTCGGAAGGGGTAGTCCTCATCATACGTATCGTATCGAGACCGAAAAGCTCGAACCTGAAATAACAGCATCCATTCCCATGTATGGGAATAGGGACTCTCAAACTCGGCAAATGATTTCAGTACCCCGTGGAAACTTTGCCGCGACTAGTTTTACCATTACCCGTCGCAACTTCACTGGCGATCTAAATTTCATCGCTAAAAATTTACCTAATGGAGTAAGCATGTTTGCTCCGAATGCTCCATCCAATTTTACCTCAGTACCCATCCTTTTCTCCGCCAAACCCGACGCTCCATTGGGAAATACCTTGACCAAGTTTGATATCAATCATCGCAAGCCCGATAGCAATGTTACAATTGGCGGAAATTACAAACATCGGGTCGACCTGGTGTATGGACCTCCAAACAATCGAACTTATTATGAAGGAATCTATGACGTACTTCCNATTGCAGTGGTTGAGCCTGTTCCTTTCCGTGTAAAGCTTCACACTCCAACTACCCCAATTGTCCGCGGAGGCTCGATCAACTTGAAGGTGGAGGTGATACGCGACGCTAACTTCACCAAGGACGTAGTTGTTAAAATCCTTTCCCGACCTCCGGGAATTGGAGCAAGTAGCAATATCAAAATCACNTCCAAAAATTCAATAGGTTACTACCCACTGACTGCNAATGGTGGTGCACCTATTGGCGAATGGGACTTGGGAGTTCAGGGTGAATCTCCCTCTGATGGTGGTGGAAATATGCTTGCTGCTTCGGAATTCATCAAATTGAAAGTCGAAGAGCCCTATCTATCGATGAAAATAAATATGGCGGCGATTCAACGAGGGGAAAATGGTGATATGGTCTGTGACTTGGATATTGGTCGCCCCTTTGAAGGGTTTGCCAAGGCTGAACTTAAGGGTCTCCCTCCCTTCTCTTCTACTGAACAGATAGAATTCGATTCAAACACATCGCAAATTAGATTTCCCATCATCACTGAGGAAAAAGCACGGGCTGGTTTAACCAAGAATCTGTTCTGTTTTGTGCGGGTTCCATTTTCGGGTTATCTGGTTACACATTCGGTTGGCCAAGGTGGTCAAATCCGACTGGACAATCCTCCACCAAAACCAAAAGTTGCCAGTGCCGCCCCTAAGCCTTCTGCCCCTAAACCTGTTGTAAAAAAGGATAAACCGCTTAGCAGACTGGAACAACTTCGCCTCGCTGCTCAAGGAGGAACCAATTAACCGCCATATGAAACTTGCTCTATTCTTTCTTGTCTCTTCATCCCTTGTCTTGGCAAATCAGGAGAACCCATCCACCCCCACTCCTGCTCCCAAAGAAGTAACACCAACACTCGCCAAATCTACGGTCAAAGCACCTGACTTTCATACCGAGGTTCGTGCAGTTTTAGAAAGCACCTGCATTAGTTGCCACGGTACCAATGAGCAGAAAGGTGGATTACGGTTGGACACTCTCGCTTTTGCCAAGGAAGGCGGAGATTCTGGTCCCGCTTTGGTTGCAGGAAACAAATCCGAAAGCATTCTCTTGGAAAGAATTCATCTACCAGCTGAAGATGAGGAAATTATGCCCCCGAAGAATGGACCACTCACCGCTCAGCAAAAAGACATTCTCGATCGCTGGGTCGAAACAGGTGCCAAGTGGCCGAATGGCATTCAATTAAAAGAAATTACGGAACGAGAACTTCTTTTGCGCAACAAAGCGAGAAACAAACAATTTGTATCACTTGCAGCTTATCCTTCGGCTATAAATCTTAAAACCAAAGAAGATTTTAATTCCATAATCCTTACCGCCACCTACTCGGATGACGTAACTCGTGATGTTACTTATGAATCGTCCGTTTGGCTTGAGAACTCTGCAATTGCTGACTTTGAAGACCGAATTTTATATCCAAAGCAAACAGGTGAAACCAAACTTTTCGCTGAATTTCAGGGAAAGAGGGTCGAAATTCCCGTAATTGTTTCCGAACCTGAAACCCCACGCCCGGTAAGTTTCAAACTTGATGTGATGCCGGTTTTTATGAAGGCCGGTTGTAATACTGGTTCTTGCCATGGATCCGCGCGCGGACAAGACCGTTTTATGCTATCCCTATTTGGGTACGATCCAGAAGGAGATCACTATCGCATCACACGGGAACAGGGAACCCGCCGTATAAACCTCGCGGTACCGGAAGAAAGTATGCTCGTGGAAAAGGCGATTGGTACAGTTCCTCACACCGGGGGAAAATTATTTGGCAAAAACAGC
>NZKO01000037.1 GCA_002692535.1 Opitutia bacterium | reverse complement strand
TTTATAGAACCAACAAAGTTATCATCAACTATAGCCTGAAGACTATCAACATTTTTATGAACAATGTTCAAATGTGGAACATCTTTATAATTCCAGTCTGAATCCATAGGTGTATAGTTGCCAATACTTTGCAACATAAATTCTGTGTTACAATATCCTTCATTTGTCATTTTGGTAATCAATTGTTTTGGGAGCGATCAGTCCAGAAACAGTACTTGCTCTAGGCAATCTCCACAAAAACGTCTCTGCCACATCATCAGCATGATGGCCCATTGCCAAAAGTGAGAATCCCAGTTGTGCTCCTGCATCTCGAAAGAAATTCAATCTTAGATTTCTTAGTGTTCCTTCATCAGACTTTCCATGGGTCAAAGCTGTCCCTCGATGAAAGGGTATTTTTAGGTATTTGGATAATTCTTTTACGTATCTTTCATCAAGGTTAGATTCTCTTCCTCGTAGTTTGTGATTAAAGTGGCAAAGATTTAAGCTCTGTCTCAGATGAATAAATTCGGAGTAAATTAAAAGAACCAAGAAAACTGAGTCAGCCCCTCCCGAGCATGCTATACCAAGTCTTTTCCCTGATTTGATTGCAGAGTTCAAAGTCATGGATACATCTTCAGGGATTCTTCTCCCTGTCGATGGCTCAAAAAAAGAGCCATCTAAAAAACTTTTCTCAGGAAACGACCAACCTTGGGGCATCTCTTCTATCTGGCAATGCCAATGGTATCCTTTGGAAACCATTGCTGTAGGCATTGAGGTACATTTACCGTATTATCTTCGTTAAGATTATTTTCTAGAATGGCAGCCAAAACTCTCGGGACAGCAAGTGCAGAACCATTCAGGGTATGCACTGGTTGTGGTTTTTCATCCTTTCCGCGGAAACGTATGTTTGCGCGCCTAGCTTGGAAGTCAGTAAAGTTGCTGCAACTAGAGACCTCCAACCACCTTTGTTGTCCTGCCGCCCAAACCTCCAGGTCGTACTGCTTTGAATGTGGGAAACCAATGTCGCCAGAGCAGATTGACAAGACGCGATACGGGAGATCAAGTTTTTTCAGTAGTTTTTCGGCATCAGCTCTTAGGGTCTCCAATTCATCAAAACTTTCATTTGGATGGGTCCATTTTACCAACTCAACCTTGTCAAACTGATGAAGCCGATTAAGTCCACGGACATCTTTTCCCCAACTTCCTGCTTCTCTACGAAAACATGGTGTATATGCACAGCGTTTTACAGGTAATTGTTCCTCAGATAGAATTTCGTCCCTGTAAAAATTGGTTACCGGGACTTCGGCAGTCGGAATGAGATAGACCTCTTCATTTTGATCAAGGTACATTTGGCCCTCTTTATCCGGAAGCTGTCCGGTCGCAGTTGCACTTGTTGCATTTACGACAATTGGCGAATGAACTTCCTCATACCCGTTTATGGAAGCTTCATCCAAAAAGAAATTGATAAGTGCGCGAACTAATTGAGACATTTCACCTACAAAAAATGGAAATCCAGCCCCTGTAACTTTTACACCGCGAGGAAAATCAATCATCTGGTCAAACCAGCTAATGTCATAATGAGGAACTGCATTGGGGAAATCTTCTTCAGTGTTCCCCCAAGTTGAAACAGTTTGATTATCCTCCTCACCTTTACCGCTGGGCACCGATTCATGAGGAATGTTTGGCAATGTCATCAGAGCTTCCTTGAATTCATCATCCGCATGCTTTGCAACTGCCTCAAGCTCCTTCACTTTAGTGGCTAATTCTTTCATCTCCGAAACTTTAGCCAAAAATTCGGGCGAACCCTTTGCTAATTGAGACATTTCGTTGTTGGCAGCTTTCTGTCCCGCCCTCGCCTGCTCGGAAGCAGATATTGCCTCTCTTCTTTTTTCATCAAAAAGCATTACCTTATCTAAATCAAAGTGGAATTTTTTCCTTGAAAGCATGGCTTTAATTTCTTCCGAATTAGATCTGCAATAATTTATATCAAGCATCCTAGTAAAAAATGATATATTGCTCGCTAAAACAACGAGAATTTTAGTTTTCGTTTTCAAGCCATTTTTTGTAACTAGCTTCTAAGTCTGGTTTGTCGGCTAGTTGGAGTGACTTGACGCCTCCAAATTCTATCATTCGACGTGCGATGTCCTTGGCATTTTGTTCTGATAACCCAACCCCCTCCTTATAAATGACTTTTTTGGGATTCACGAACCAGTTTTGTGGAATATCACCAGCCAGGATGCATCCTAGTTTGTGGGCAAACGCTTTACCTGACCATTGTCCCTGAGTTAGAAAATTTTCAAGGTTAGAAGTCATTTGTTTACGCAGGTTGACGTCTTTGCAGAGCTCTTCGACTGCTTCAAGCAGATTATCCGGATGACAGAGTTTGGAAGGTGGAATGTCATCCACGCAAATCGTTTTTCGGATTTTTTCCCATCCATAACCACCGACTATGGGGACCCTTTTTAAACTGGCTGCTTCGGCTGCAAATCCAGCGAGTGGCGAATCGCTGTAGAGTTGGTCGACAACAAAGTCGCATTTTTCTATTTCGTCGAGCACGCGACTGTGTGGCACTCCAGTTAGAACAATCAATTCGGCGTTCAGACGTTCTAGTACTTGAGCAGAAAGAATCTCCTTTATACGTTTNGTTCCCTTGATTTCTGGTCTTGATGGGCAGTGCAAGATACGCACCTTAGAATCTTCNTCCCGAGGCGTCCAATCTGCTNTCTTAACTTGCATCGTTATAGGAATGCCAATCTGGAAATAGTTGACAAATGGGCGAGTCTGAAAGTGTCCACAAAGTGGATTTTCGATGACGCAACTTGCCGCTTTGCCAATAATATTAACTCGAGCTCGCTGACGACGGGTTCGCTTGATCAGCTTTCGGGTAAAGCATTTGGCTGTGTCTTTATCTGAATCCAGTACCTGCTTTGCGTAAGCTGAAAGGTAACGTGGTCTGGATGCTGTCCCTACAAACATATGCACGACTCGTTTTCCGAATAAGCGTAAAATAAAATAATCAATTGGAAAATTGAAGAGGCCTTTACCGCCAATGAATAAGCAGGCATCGGCTTTGGCGATTGTAGTGACTAAGACAAATCCTTTCAGAACGAATAGACAAAGTGGGCGAATAAAAGAGTGTGCTGAAGAGACTTTTTCAATTGCATTAGGGAATAGCCAATGAATCCGTGGATGCTGGATTCGTTCTGGCTGTTGTTTCGTGTGAATTTGCTTGAATGCAATAACAGTNGCCCCTTCATCGGCCAGAGCCTGCGCGCNNCGAGATAGAAAGCCGGCAATCTCCTGCGGGCCAACGAAGATAGTCTTGTTTTCGAGCGACATTGTGTCGGTTGGGCTCGCGATTAAAGAAGTTCCTGATACACACTTAAGATCCNTTTAACCATTTGGTCGAGTGTATACTCCTCTGGCACGGTGGCACGAATTTTTTCCTCTGAAAAAGATGTGCGGATTGTACGAAGCAAAGCACCAGTGAGGCCATTGATGTCTTTGTTTTTAATAACGTAACCATTTTTGTCGTCTTCGATCAAATTACGAAGTCCCTCAAACGTTGTAGCGATAACGGGTGTACCTAGAGCTAGTGCTTCAACTACTGTGCGCCCCACGTTGCCCATTTTCAGTGAGGCATTCACAACGATGTCGCTTAACGCATAAATGGAAGTCATGTCTTCTTGATTACCAGCAAAGATCACTTGATCTGCGAGTTTATGATCGGTCACGAGCTTTTGTAGCGATTCGAAATAAAGGCTTTTATCTTTGCGATAGCCACCTACAATCAAGCCTACGACCTCTGGGGTTTTGGCACAGACTTTTGCTATTGCCTGAATGAAAGTCTCGTAGTCCTTCAGTCCTGTGATCCGCCCGACGCTAGTGACCACCAACTTGCCGTGAAGTTTGAATTGGTCTTTGAGTTTGCAAACTTTGGCAGTGTCGATGTTAGCCGGATTAAACTGATTCATGTCGACTCCACGCTGAATCACACGAATGATTTTTGGGTCGGTATTGTAATGTTTACGAATGTAGTCACGAACAACTTCACTGACGCAGATAACTCGGTCACCACTTGTCATGATCTTACTGTAACGGTTAACGCTATTGAGTCCATGCACTGTAGTGACAATTGGGCGTTTGCGTTTTTTGTTCGCGAAATGTGCCAACCAGGCAGGGACTCGACTTCGAGCATGGATAATGTCAGGATTAATCGATTCAATCAGTTTGGAAAGTTTGCNGTATCGGAGCGGGGCAGTGATAATGTTCTTAGAACAAATATCTAGTTGGTGGTGGCTTCCGCCTTCGTAGTCCAGTTGTCGCACCAGTCGGCCACCCGCACTTATGACATGACTTTCATGCCCGAGTCGAGTAAACTCGCGATTTGTNTCAATAACACCGCGTTCAACACCTCCCTCATTCAGTTCGGGTAATAATTGGGTGATTCTCAAAATATTATGGAGTGTGTTGCGTTAGCAAATGCCTTCAGTCGGTAGCCCGATTTGAATCAGCATACGTCTAAACTTACGAATGAGTTTCTTTTTCAAAAAGAAACGGGAGTAGTCGCAGATCTTTATGAAGTCCGAATTCCCAAAGCCATCTATCATCACAAGGTGGTAATTATCCGCGGACGACTTTTGTATAACGAGATTTCCAGGATGAAAATCGCTTACAAGCACGCGGGATTCAAGAAATGATTGGTAAAGATCAGAAATTTTATCTTTGAGCGAAATGTTGGTTTCATTTGTTTTGATGTATTCGGAAAGCTTATTTGAAATATTTCCGTCATAATCGAGGACCAGTTCAAAAACTTGTCCGTCTCCTAGGTTTGTTTCAACTTTACCAAAATATTGTGGTATTGAACGAGAATGTAGATGTAAATTTGAATATTTTAATGAATATTTAATTTCTCTTTTACAACGAGCTACGGTTCTTCGCCCGAACTTATAAGTTATTTTTATACACTTTTGATCGTCATGAGGATGAATGAAGCACTTTCGCTCACTTCCAACTCCTATGAGCATACTGTTATTCAGATTGAGGGTTTCTTGTTTCAATTCCTTTAGAATTTTTTAGTTAATTCTTAGCCTTAAGATTAAGTTTAGCAAGTACTTGATTTGCTAAGGATGTTGCAGATCCCATGTTTGTGTGATTCGGTTTGAGAATAAATGACTCACACCAGTGAAGGTAAGGCGTTAAGCTCAGGTTTGGTAATCTATTGAACTTTGTTCTCCTAAATGAAAAAAGTGATCGCTTACTTTCAAGTTCAAGTATGCCTACTCTACAACAAGCATTAGCTGCCTCACAAATCATTGAGTAACTATCTTGCGTAACCCAAACTTGACCACAAATCGCAAGCTGACTTTCCACCCAGTCGGCAGGAGTGTCTTTGCAGTCAACAATCTCAAATCTAGCTAAATTTCTTTTTCTTAATTCCGCTAAAAAGGAACCTGGTGTCCTTCGAGAGGTGGAAAGTTTCCATTCAATTTTAGATTCGGAGTTGTGCCTTACAATATTTTCTATTTTGTCTGCTATTAATTTATCGGACCATTTAAAGTGCCTGCTGAGCCCACCAATTAAAAAAACACCAAGATTTTTATCAATTGGAAGACTTGAATCTGTAGGTGGGAGAGGCATTTCGCTAACTAAGATATTTTTTCGTTCGGGCGGGTTGTCATGTTTTGGGATTAAGCACAAATCAAACATGAAATATGGTAATGTTGGTTTCATGATAATTACACTTTTTCCGCCAAACTTTAGTTTTGCGGTAATTATGTCAAGATGAGTAGCGTGACCTGCACCCAACAATATGTCAGGCTTTGTGGTAATTACCCCTTGCGTATATTTTTCAAAAAAAAATTTAATTGGATTTTTTNNACCCGGACTGCAATNAATTGTCACNAATTCAACATCAATGTGTTGCTTTAAATTGTAAATGAGTCCGGCAGTTTGCTTCTCATGTCCTGGTTTTCCATCCATAAACCGCCATAAAACAAGATTTTTCATAGGTCTGTTTTGATTTTCCATTCAGTCCTTTAAATATTAACAAATTTNGTNTAAAATCATGCTACCATTNTAATTTTTTTGATCGTTCCAGAGGTTTATTTCATTGCTTAAAGCATTAATTATTACACTCGGCAAACTTCTTAGTTTCCTTCCAGTCTTTCTACTTCTGACTGGTTCCTACTGTTTAGGGTTACTGTTTTTGATATTCAAATGGAATAGATCTGCCCTTCTGATAAGTAATTTAAGGCATTCATTTCCCTCTTTTGCCATTTTAAAGATAATATGGATTGCCATTGTGTCGACATCTAGGTCGATTGAGCAGGGGCTTTTAGTGATTGCATGGCCTTTCATCAGTTTAGATAAATTGAGGAGCAAGTTTACACTAAGCAAAAACCTTCACGCCACATTATCGAATTCTCTGAGCGAAGGAAAAGGCTGTATCTGGTTAATACCTCACTTTTGTCATGCCGATGCATTATCTTTTCTAGGCCATTTAACTNATGGAAGTAACTATATTCATACACTTTACAGACCATTCAAGAACAAAGTAATTAATGATTTTGTCAAAAATTCAAGAGAGCGTTTTGGGGTGAAAACCATAAATCGGAAACGCGGGGGCATGTTGAAAATTCTTAAGGTTTTGAAAAAGAATCAAACCATTGCCATGCTTTTTGATCAAAATGCAGGTGGTGCAGGTACCCGAATGAAATTTATGGGAAGAGAGTGTTCTTCTACGACACTACCAGATATTCTTTATGAGAGATTCAAGCCAAAGGTGTTATTCGTTTTTACCAAAAGAACCGCTTTCTGGTCTAGTTCCCTTGAGATAGAAGAAATGGGAGAATTAAATGACGGGCAACTCGTAATTGAAAGGGCAAACGAATGGCTTGAACTAAAACTTAGAGATGACAAAGTTTTAAGGGAAAGTTGGCTTTGGTTGCACCAGAGATGGAGACCTGGNGTCGGTCAAATACAAAAAGGAAGAATTAGATGAATCANTTGGAGGATTTCCATGAGGATATTTTAGCCAAAGCTATGCGAGGACTTAATATTGGTAAACAAGATATTGCTAGTCGACTCGATGTTGAAAGGTCTGATGTTGATAGTATACTTGATGGAAGAGTCGATGAGGTTCTAATTAGGTCAATGGCGGAACTCTTGAAACTCGATGCACGAAAACTCATGAAATCAGCCAGGAAGGAATGGTTTCCGTCCTCGAACGGACTNAATTGTCTCAAGAAATTTAGCTCTTCATACGGTGACATGATGGTGAACGCATATGTTGTATGGGANGAAACAACTCTTGACGCATGGNTTTTCGATACGGGGACTGATTCTGGACCAATCTTACAATTTCTTGATAAAAGAAATTTAAAAGTTAATGCAATCTTTCTCACTCATACTCATAGGGATCACATTGCTTGTCTGGANGATTTAAAAGAAAATACCGGAAACTCGTTAGTTTATGTTCACAAACTAGAATTACTTGATGGATGTAAACCTATTGAGGAGGGGTTTGAATATTCACTTGGCACCCTCTCACTTTGCACAAAGCACACATACGGACATTCAGTCGGTGGTACTACTTTTTTTTTAAATGGACTTTCTAAGCCTGTCGCTATCGTTGGAGATGCAATTTTCGCAGGTTCAATGGGCGGAGGAATGATTTCTTACGCTGATGCATTACGAACCAACCGTNAAAAAATCATGAGTTTATCTGACGAAACTATTCTTTGCCCTGGTCATGGTCCTTTAACCACAGTAATGGAAGAGAAGTGNAATAACCCGTTCTTTCCTGAGTTCAGTCAAANTTAACGAGCTTGCAGTCGNAAATCTTCGAAGTTGTTCAGTCTGCACAAATCAACCACTTCTGTTAAATGCTTAAGAGGCACGTTTTCATCAGCAACTATTAAAACCATTGGTTTTAAGGGCAAGTTAGCACTTGCTCCTAATATTTTTCCAAGAGAATTGGTTGNTGATTTACTCCCATTTACAAAAATTATTCCATTTTCCTGAATGGAAATAATCAATTCATTGCGAATTAAATTGGAACCTGCACTTTCGATCTTTGGTAATTT
This sequence comes from Opitutia bacterium, assembly GCA_002692535.1. Taxonomy (GTDB): domain Bacteria; phylum Verrucomicrobiota; class Verrucomicrobiia; order Opitutales; family Seribacteraceae; genus Seribacter. Next base: position 8,104 of record NZKO01000037.1, on the reverse strand, counting down.
AACATTGAGTGCTCGCAGATCTGTAAATTGCATGGTCACCAAAAAAAAGACAATCAGCACCATTAAAACATCAATCAATGGAACCACATCAATTTTGGGTTTTCGGTATGATATCCTTGAATAATCTTTCATCTGAAATTATTCAATGGATTTGGATTTAGGATTGATTGCATCAACAAGTCTTTCAGTAAGCCAGTCAAGTGAAGACGCTCTTTTCTGAACTAATCTAGTAAGATAGGAGTGTGCGATTAAGGCGGGAATTGCAATTGCCAAACCGGCAATTNTGGTTAGCAAAGCCATGGCAATANCTTCAGAGAGAATGGATGTGTCACCAACACCACCTCCAGAAGGAATTTGNGAGAAAACTTGAACAAGACCAGTTACAGTTCCAAGTAATCCAAGCAAAGGAGCTGCGGAAACTACCACTTCCAGTAAGAACAACCCTCGCTCCATTGAAGTGATTTCCAATCGAGCATAACTTCGTAATGAATCGATTGAGGGTTTTTCTTTGGTCGCGACCCATACAATTCGTTCAGCTGCTGATCTTTTCTTCCATTTTTCATCGGGGAATTCTCCAGTTTGCAGAGCTTTCCTTACTTTTCTTGGAAAAATTAAACCACTCTGCAATGAATAAATTCGCTCGCAAGAAACAAAGATGCCAATNAGCATACAAATACCCATAGGGTAAATGAAAAAACCTATTTGACGAATTGTCATTGGTGGCTTCAGTTCAGTAAATATTTCACTGTAAGGGCTTTGATTCGAACCTTTCCCGTAAAGAATCAAATTACAGTTTTGCAGGATTACNNATGTATCATTCTGATCGCTCAACTTTGGTGGATCGAAATTGGGTATGTCGAAGATTGCAAAGTGAAAGTCATTTCCCTTATAGATACCAATTGGTTTTTTTTCGGGAAGTAAATTCACTAACTCCGGTAGAGAATCAGCCAAGACTAATTCGCAAGGTAAGTCTGCATTTAAAAGAGCATCAATAAACTCCTTGGGGGCGATTGTATCTTCTTCATCAACAAAAAGATTATCACACCCTGTTAAGATGATTGAANAAGCAAAAAGCAAGAAAAGTTTAAAGTACACTAAACAGGATCCNNTTACTTATAACAAAGTGATGAAGCAACTTCCTCTATCTCTTGANTNTTACTNANTAATTCATCAATTGNATCCCATTTTCCATTAATGAGTGAATCTCTTGCTCCATCACGAATATCAAAGGGAAAATGAGAATCCCCGGCATGAATTTCACAATTTAATAAATCAATACTGACTTGCAGTTGCGGTTCGGATTCAATGCACCCAATCAAACTCATTCTGCTTGCATGATCAACAGATACGCAGGGCAAACCTAAATTGATTGAATTGCCAAAGAAAATTTCGGCAAAATTCCCTGCAATTATTGCTCGGAAACCAGCTCTGTATAGGGATTGCGGAGCATGTTCACGACTACTACCGCATCCGAAATTCATTCCTGAAATCATAATAGAAGCGTTGGCAAAAGTAGGTTCGTTCAGAGCATGGTTTGTAGGATTACCATCACTGTCGTTCCTAATATCATAAAAGAGATACTCCCCCAATCCGTCAAAAGTCACACATTTCATAAAGCGCGCTGGGATTATGCGGTCGGTGTCAATATCATCTCCAGCAACATGAACTGCTTGACCATTCACACGGGTTATTTTCTCAAGAGCCATAAGTTTTAAATTTAATTTTGAAAGATTTCACGACTATCAGCGATTTCACCTGAAATCGCAGCAGCAGCTACCATTAGTGGGCTCATCAGCATAGTTCTGCCCGTAGGACTGCCCTGACGCCCTTTGAAGTTCCGATTGCTTGAACTGGCGCAAAGCTGGTCGTCGATCAACTTGTCAGGATTCATGGCAAGGCACATTGAACATCCTGCGTTTCTCCACTCGAAACCAGCATTAATGAAAATCTTGTCTAAGCCTTTTTGCTCAGCAATTTGGCTTACAACCTGAGAACCAGGAACAACGATCGCTTTTACACCATCCTTGACCTTGTAACCATTAATTTTTGATGCGACCTCTTCCAAATCAGAAATGCGACCGTTTGTGCAGGAACCGATGAAGGCAACGTCAATGGGAGTGCCTTTAATTGGAGTACCTGGTGATAATTTCATATAATCCAAAGCTTCGATTGCACTGGATGCCTCAGAATCAGAGAGCTCATTTGGATCAGGAATTTTTTCTTCCACTGAAATTGCCTGCCCAGGGTTGATGCCCCATGTAACGGTGGGAGAGATATCAGAAGCCTCAAATTTTATGACATCGTCATAATCACAGCCTTGATCCGATGCAAAGGATGACCATGCTTCAACGGCATTATCCCAGTCAGCACCTTTTGGTGAATAAGGTCTGGACTGAAGGTATTTAAAGGTCTTTTCATCAGGATTGACATAACCAACACGTGCCCCTCCCTCAATTGACATATTGCAGGCGGTCATTCGTTCTTCCATTGAAAAACCTTCAAAAACATCTCCGGCATATTCGTATGCATAGCCTGTACCTCCATTGACTCCTAGTTTCCTGATGATATGAAGAATGACATCCTTAGCATAAACGCCAGCTTTGAGTGTACCATTCACTTCAATCCGACGTACCTTCAAGGGGGAAAGAGATAAGGTTTGAGTTGCCAGTAAATCGCGAACTTGACTCGTCCCTACCCCAAATGCGATTGCTCCAAATGCTCCATGAGTTGATGTGTGGGAATCCCCACATGCAATAGTCATGCCTGGCTGTGTCAAACCCTGCTCAGGACCAACAACATGAACAATGCCTTGCTTTCCTGACTCCACGTCAAAAAAGGTGATACCACTTTCTTCGCAATTCTTCCGTAATTCCTTAATCATGGCATCAGCCAATGGATCGGAATATGGTTCACTCACTTCATCAGTTGGTACGATATGGTCTACGGTAGCAAATGTTCTTTCGGGATATCGAACCGGTAATCCTCTTTCCCTAAGCATGCCAAAAGCTTGCGGGCTCGTCACCTCATGGATGAGGTGTCTGCCAACGAATAACTGTGTTTGGCCGTTTTCTAAGTTTCCAACATTGTGGGTATCCCAAACCTTTTGGAAAAGATTTTTCTTAAGCATAATCATATTATTCAAAAATCATCAATAATCGCAAGTGCAATGCCCCGAAAGGCTGATCGACTAATCCCAAAGACGAGAGATACGCGAATGAGTGGATTTGAGATAAGTTTGCCTGACCTTCTTTTGAGTCTTATTAACTGCTGAAAAATTTTGCCCTTCTTTTTTTTCTTTTTGGCTAGTTACCAATTCACTAAAAGTCGAAAAGTTCCTTTGCTGCAACTCAATGATCTTTTCAATGAATTGATTTAGAGAAGAGTCTTCCCGTGGATCTGCACTTAACTTTTCCTTTACTGCAAGAAGATCTTCCATGCATTCATCTTTTTGTGACAAGATGGATTCCACCAAGTCTATTTCTTTGGAAGCTATTGCCTGTGTCTCAGCATGGAGCAAATGCTCATAACACTCCAGAACCTCAATAAAACGAGATATATGCTTATTTTCTTCCAACTCTAAATTAAGCTCTTAACGAGAAAGAACCTGGCTCAGAACCTGATGGAGGAAGTTGTTGTTGCGGAGAACTGTCGGGATTTTGAGTGAGCATTTCTGCCCAGGCTTCTCTGAGTTCACTGATTACCTTGTCTGCTTCTTCAATAAGGCTTTTGTCTTTTTTCAGATTAGCTTGTTGCAGGTTATTCAGTACATAATCGTAAAGGCGGTAAAGGGTCCCGGGTAGATCTCCCGGCACAGACATATCAAGTGATGATTGGAGTTCAGTGACAATATTTTGTGCACGAATCAGGTTGTTGTTAATCCCNTCATTTTTTTTGGTGAAGTCTTCTAGCTCAAACGATCTTGATGCGGCAGTNGTAAATCGGAGNTACCCATCAAAGAGCATCAAAACNAATTTCCCAGGGCTGGCAGTTTGGACGGACTGAGCCTTATAGGACTTTGCAATTTTGTCGTACTGCATAACAAAAAGGCTAGAAGTTTTCGACTGAAATNAGCTTATCTGTNAGAGCGGAAATATTTGAATCGTTTAACCAATTTGGGTCATCAACTAATTTTTTTGCACGCTCTACAATATCNTCTCTAATGTCAGCATCAGACGATGCTACTTTAGCNGACAAATCTTCTGTTGCCACAAAGTTAACACTTTTTTCAGTTNATGTTGCGTCAGNGGAATTTTGATCACTTACTGTNTTNGATTTCTTAGCAAATTGAGAAGAAATCTTTGTCGAGTCTGCCGCGTNTAANGGATCCATNTNTGTAANTTAACCAAAAATTNTTTATTATTGCAAATATATTTATCTTTGTGGAAGCGTGGCAAAAATAGTGGATGCCGCAAATTTNAGGAAGGTTCTTGGGGAATGCAAAGCACTTCCGGATGTTTTCGCCGAAAGAGCTCTAACTTGTGACCTGTTTTGAAACGAATTAGCAGTGACTTGAACAGAAGCATGACCCGAATCAATGATTTCATCAACGGCCCACATCAGTTCACCTGTTTTTATATCAATCAATTTACTTCTTATGCTTACAGAGATTGGGCGGTATGGCGAATAACTGAGCACTTCTGTAAATAAAATCCCGTTGGCCTGCGTTGCAGTTTCAATATTTGTCAGAAAATTGCTCGGAAGCAGATCNGTAGAGGANACCCTTTCCACNCCAAAGGTGTTTTTCATNTGTTGAGTGGATATTGGAATCACTTCAAATATCCTTTCTTGAATTAGTTCCTGTTTAAAAACTTGGTCCGCAAATGCGAGTAAGTGAGAATCGGGATCGGAATGGAAAACGGGCAGAACAACCACCCTGTTGAAATATTTTGGTAATCTCTCAATAGGNTAGAGATTCGTCGGGATGTAGGGATCAGCCTTGGAAACGATCTTTTCCTCTTCAAATTTCCTGCAACTTGAAAGTACCGCAAGAATTCCAGTGAGGAAAAATAAAGAAATTTTAATAGTATTCATTTGGAAGATTTTTTGGGTAATGAATTCTGGAGAGTTGTCATTTGCGTATCCATTTTTGACTGCATCTCTTCCATTTTCATAAAACTTTGACTTAATTGCTCTTCGCGAGACGCAAGATATCGCTCAAGTTGCTCAACTTTATCATCAATTCTTTCATTCTGAGCTTTGATACTGTCGAGATGAGTCTGATAAGTGCCCTTTCTCCCTGTGCCATCTTCGCCAGAAAGAAAATTATCTATAAAATCGCCTAATCCATAAGATATTCCCTGAAAATCTCGATTTCGTTTTGTGTTNTCATCAAAAACTGCGGTTTGCGATGCTTCAGCAAATAATGCCTGTACTCTCTCTGGCATTTCTTCCAATGCCTGTATAAGCTTGGCCGAACTCTCGACTTTGATTTCATCCGAACCAATGCCAAAATCGAGACCAATGTCTGGTAGGCGTAAGCTTGAATAGGCTGGTTGAGTAGTATTCCAAGATGAACCGTCCCAGATGAAATATCCTGTGCTTCCAGAGGACGCCTGGTCCAACACTTTTATGACATAACCTTTGTCGCTGCTGCCTAGTCCAAGTTGTGCTGAAATATTGTTAATTTCAGTGTTACTGCTGTCGTTCTCATTGATTATCAGGTCTGCACCATCACTCGTTCTTCCGCTTTCTGAATGNGGTATGGAATCACCAAACATAACCTTCCTGAGTTGGCTGGTGAGGCGACTGATTTCGTTGTTGCCCGTGAAGGTCGAGGAACTCACTTCATCTCCGTCCTGCACCACTTTGGTAAGACCTTCGATATATTTCTGAGTAGAATTGAATTCTTTTACAAAAGAATCAATTGCACTCTTGGCCTTGGAAGTATCCTTGGCGACGGTAAAAGAGGCCATTCCTCCTATGGAAACTTGCCCCACATCAAAGCTGATTCCATCAAATCCATGGTCTTCGCCGGTGAATTCTGTTCCTGTGCTATATATCAGGTTTCCTTGATTGATTCTTACGGCTGAATTTTCTCCCAATTCATAGTCCATGGTTCTTCCTACGCCCCGAATGACTTGTCTCCATTGAAGACTCGATGAGGAAGGTTCTTCTGTTGGGGAATTTTGCAAGGACTGCCAATAGGTAGTAAAAGTGCCGCTACTTATTGAAACATAATCTCCCTGATTGTAAGAAGACAGGNTGNTGGGGTCAAATGTGTTGGAAATGCTGANNGAATCAACCAAGCCCATGAGTTCAAGGATATTACCTTTTCCTATGTTAACGCCACTTCCTGAAAGTGTATCCCAATCATCGCTTTCGTGTAAAGTAATCCCAATGGCACCTGTATTTTTACTTCTTGCTATGAACCGGTCACCAATGGGGTCGTAAAATAAGTCTACATTTGCCTTGGAGGAGTTAACTCGGTCTATAAGATTGGTTAGGGAATCCTTGTTGATGTCATAATCAATTCTTACCGCTCCCTCTCCTTCTCCGATAAAGAAGTTTCCCAATCCTGAGGTTAACCCTTGGAATAATCCTCCGAAATTGGCATTTGCAAGTGTTGCAGTCATATCAATCGTGCCGAGTGGTTGACTGCTCTCAATTACCCTTTCTTTTACTTCCGCCCAATGACCGGAATTTTGATCCGGATCAGGTATGGTGTAGTGAGTCCAGAAGTCAGTATCAGTGAACATAGCCTTGTTGGCTTGCTCGGAAACCGTTATCGAAGTTGTNGCGCTGTCGGAGATTACATGCCAATCATTCTCACTACCGAGGGTACCTGGTTCAAGGGTCGTTGCTTTCGCTGCTTCAAAAACTTTTCCGTTGTGCTCGACCAAATCNCCTTCAGCTGCATTGCCAGTCCATATNGCATAAGTGTGGTTAGCGTCANTTGGAGCAGGGATTTCATTTGAATCTCTATTTCCTGCAATACCATCNCCAAGTAGACCTCCTGCATTCCCTACTTTTGACCATAATGAAAAATCTAGTGTCCCAATGGTAGCACCGTTTCCGCTTTCATCAAAACGACTCATGTTAGGCTTAACGATCTGCCAAAAATTCGAGTCATAGTCAGAGTCATCATTCGCATGGGCAATTTCATCCCAATAAGTTGAATTGCTCAGTGAAAGATCAGCTTTTTCCCAAAAGTCATCCACTAGAGCTCCTAGACCCAGATTGCCCAGATCGTTGATGTCATTTGTCACATCTGTCCAGTCGACTGCATTAAATGGACCAGCGGCAATGTTGTTGTCTGCTCTGTAGAAAGCTGATCCTTGCCGCACATAATCACCAGTTGAATANGCGTTGGTGNTTGAGAAATCATTGACCGTATCCCAANCTCCTGTCTTGGGGATGTAATAGTGGTTTTCGGCNCCCGCTACTCCATTGGCTCCAACAACCAAATTTTCATTTCCNCCCCAACCGTTGGAAGTGTTGTAAATTGTGGTGTCCGCAGAACCAAGGTGAAGGGTCCCTGAAATGCCATTTTTCAGCTCATAATAACGCCCGCCTTCGNAGGATTTACTGGGGATGAAATTTGTCCAACCTTGAGATGCAATCGGTGATGGATAACCNGNTGAGGAACTGTAACTGGCCCAATTTGTTGCACTTCCGTCAGTTCGATCCTGCAAAGCTCTAAAAAATGTACCATCNCTTCCCTTGACAATGTCACCTGCCTTGTAGGCGTCAGTTGAACCGGTTACGCCTCCGCTTACAGCGTTGTTCACATTGTGTGAGCCAGAATCCACCGAAGAGAAGTTATCCACTTTTGTAACTTCCAAATCAACTAGGAGGCGGAAATATTGATTGTCAAAATTTACCAATTCATTGACAGAGGAAATTGTAGAGCTCCATTGCTGTGCATTGAGATCGCTAGTTGCTTCGTATACGAAACCATTGGTGTAAACTCTCTCTCCAGTTGAATAAGCAGCACCTGCGACGAAATCATCCTCATTTTTCTGCCTTATGAAGAGTGAGCCATTAAATGCGGCATAAGGAATTTCTTCTGATTGTCCGTTTAACGCAGCATCATCTTGATGAAGCCAAGACTTGAAGCCATCACCAGAATTGAAAATACTTATTGTACTTCCAGATTCAAAATCTG
>NZKO01000036.1 GCA_002692535.1 Opitutia bacterium | reverse complement strand
CATTTTTGAAGCTTTAGCAGTTGATCAGGTTGGCCGATATTTTGGTCTTCGGGCCACCAGACACTGGATAGAAAACTTTGCAGAGAGTAATAATCCTTCTGCAAAATAGGATCAAATTTNTGATCGTGACACTGGGCACATCCCATACCAAGTCCCAGAAAGACCTCGCCGGTCACATTGGTCATTTCATTAAGGATCAGTTCCCATTGCATGCGTGCATTACGTTGGTTCCATTCATATACCCCATGACGAAGAAAACCGGTGGCTATCATGTGATCAAAGTCTTTTGGATCGATCTCGTCACCCGCGAGTTGTTCACGGACAAACTGATTGTAGGGTTTGTCCTGATTTAGGCTCCTTATGACATAATCACGATACAGGTAGGCAGATGAACGAAAATCATCGGCTCGGTAGCCGTCTGATTCAGCAAAGCGGACCACATCCAACCAATGGGTTGCCCAGCGTTCACCGTATGCTGGACTGGTTAAAAGTTTTTCAATCAGTTCTTTTTTAGCCGCATTGGGATTCTTCTTCCAAGAATCNGAGAAGGCTTCGATTTCACTCTCAGACGGAGGAAGGCCAATCAGGTCGAAGCTCGCCCTACGGATAAACTCATATGGGCCAGCTTGGGGCGATAATTGCAATTCATTGGATTCGAGCTTTTTCTCGATGAAATAATCCACCGGATTAGCCGAAAATTTAATGTCGGTTTTGCGAATGGGTTGAATAGCCCACCANGCTTTTTCTCTCTCTGAAAAATTAGCACGCACATCCTCAGGTTTGGTGGCTCTCTTAGGAAATAAAAAAGGATTCGCAAAAAGTGCAGACAGGAAGATACAGATGATTCTAGTCATAGANTAACTTCTTATAATCNTATTCCTGGATAAAAGNCGGTCAATTGGTTTTGTTATTAAATTGCGTACTTTTTCTGTTAATTTGCGATAGTGTAACAACCTTTAAAATTAAACTTTAAGGTTGGATCTTAATCCAGGTATTATCCATTGGAGTATATTCAAAGCTTGTCAAAAATGAATAGTGTGTTTTCTGTTTAGTTTTAGCCCACTAAAAATATATATGAAAATACTTATCGCATTTGTTTTTATTGTTTCAACATTTATCGTCAACGCTGAGCATCATCCTAAAAAAAAGCCACTGAAGGCTTTTATGGTTACGGGTGGGTGTTGTCATGATTACCCAAATCAAAAAAATATTATAAGTGCTGGAATAAGTGAAAGAATTCCCACCGAGTGGGATATCTTTTTTGAAATGGATGAAAAGAAGAGTAAGGCAAAACTAAGTGAACCAGGTTGGGCTGATGAATATGATTACATTGTTTACAACCATTGCTTCGCTCACGAAAAAGATGCTGAGTTTGTGAAGTCCATCACCGATATTCATAAAGCAGGTAAACCTGCGATTGCTTTACATTGTTCAATGCATTCCTATCATTGGAGCATTCCTGTCAAGGAAGGGGAGAAGAAAGCATGGCCTGCCATGCTTGGGGCGAGTTCCAAGGGGCACGGTCCCAAGGCCGCCATAACGGTTAACAAAGTTAAGGAAAATGCTGATCACCCCATTATGAAGGATATGCCCGATGGTTGGATGACTCCAGATGGTGAACTGTACAATGTTCAGCAAGTTTACGAAGGAACAACCGTTCTTGCATATGGGGACAACGGGAAAGATAAANCACCTAAAGTGCCNCAAGCTTGTATTTGGATAAATACACACGGCAAAGGAAGAATCTTTTCTACAACCTTAGGGCATCATAATTCCACCATGTCATCCCCAGAATTTTTGGACTTACTGGGTAATGCCGTAAATTGGATTACGGCAAAGTAGCCNAATTTTAGCAGGTTCTAGCTTCGGAAACGGGGCTTGGATTTCTTTTTGAAGTCCTTTCCTTTACCAAACTTTTTTCCGCCTTTACCGGAGCTTTTTCTGAATTTCCCCCCCTTGCCGCCAGGACGCGGACGGCCTTTGTCGATGGAAATATTCATCTGATGGCCCTGTACCCACACGGATTTTAGGGCTTCAAAGATTTCAGGAGGCATATCTTTAGGAAGGTCTATAAAAGAGTGATCCTTGAACATTCGGATTTTTCCCATGTGCTGAGGATCCAAACCCACTTCGTTGGCAATCGCTCCGACAATATCCCCTTTTTGCGCTCCATGATATTCGCCCACTTCTATACGGTAACTTTGGAGATGATCGTCGCGGAATGACTTTCTTTCTGATCGATCATTATCCTTCGAGGAGAATTCTCTCCTATCGCCCCTGTCTCCACGATCCCGGCGATCCTCCCTGCGTGATCGCTTCGATTCGATCTTTGGCATGCTTTCATAGAAGAGTGGTTTTTTTCCTGCGGCGAGAAAGGCAAGAGCAGCGGCAACTTCAAGAGTGTCCTTGCTGGTTTCCTCAACCAGTTTTTGCAAAGCTTTCCTGTAGTCTCCCAAGTCACCTTTCATTCCCTCTTCGATCTGACTGAAGAATTCTTCTTCCCTACGTTCGTTCATCTCTTCGAGTGTTGGAAAAACATATTCATCGCAAGGAACCTTAAGCGTACGTTCGATTGCCTTAAGCATACGAACCTCCTTTCCGGTCACAAAGATGATAGCATCGCCCTCTCTTCCTGCTCGTCCGGTTCTCCCAATTCTGTGGGTGTATGATTCCAAATCGAAAGGAGCGTCAAAATTGAGGACATGGGATATACGGTCAACATCGAGACCACGGGCGGCTACATCGGTTGCCACAAGTATATTTATTTTCCCTCGCTTCAATCGATCAACCGTTTTTTCTCGAAGGTTTTGTGGCATGTCACCATTGAGGGGTTCCGCAGGATATCCCTTGCCCTGAAGTGCTTCCGCAATCTCCATGGTTGAATTTTTGGTGCGTGCGAAAATGAGTAGAGCATCAAATTTTTCAATCTCCAGGAGCCTTCGCATCATTTCACGCTTTTCGTATTGGCGGACCCTAATAAAACGCTGGCGAATGTTGGGGGAGTTTTCCGCCTTTACCTTGATGGTGATTTTGACAGGGTGCTGCATGTAATTTTCCGCCAGCCTTTGGATCGGCTTGGGCATTGTAGCAGAGAATAGAGCGGTCTGTCTTTCACTGGGTGTGTGTTCGAGAATCCATTTTATATCGTCGATGAATCCCATACTTAACATTTCGTCCGCTTCATCGAGTACGAGAGCCTGCAAATGATCGAGTTTTAAGTAACCTTTTTCAATGTGGTCCATTACCCGGCCAGGGGTGCCGACAACGATTTGGGCTCCACGCTTAAATTCTTTGATTTGTTCACCGTAGCCGGTTCCCCCGTACACGGCGACCACTCGTAACTTAGGCAGGTTTTCCGCAAAGCCCTCCATGGCTTCCGCAACCTGTAAGGCCAGTTCACGGGTAGGAGCGAGGACGAGAATCTGGGCACCTTTGACTGTCTCGTCCATTCTGGAAAGAAGAGGTAAGGAAAAAGCTGCAGTCTTTCCCGTTCCTGTCTGTGCTACACCTAGAAGATCTTTTCCTTCGAGTAAGGGGGGGATGGCACACTCCTGGATAGGCGAGGGTGTTTCGTATCCTGCTTTGCGAACGGCTTTGAGGATTGGTTCTGCCAAATCCATTTCATCGAAACCACGGGGCGTACCCGTAGTTCCCTGAATTTCATTATCTTGATTCATGGGTATGTGTTCTATTTGAGCGTATTGTTTGTTGGCCAAAAAGGTCGAACGCTCGCTCACATACTCCATCATCCATCCACCTCACTCGTGAGCACTGGTCCTCGTGCTTGGCAAAGTTATTAACAATATTTAAAGATGTGAATAATGGCGAGCATGAAAAATTTGGTTTACATACAGCTTGGTATGTTTCACTTCATTGATTTGTCCTTTGCCCATAATACTCGGAATTCCGAATGAATCAGCCTCTGATGAGAGAAGAGTTGCGATTGCGCCCGAAAATATTTCGGCTCTTCTCAAAATGGGATATGAAGTAAATGTTCGTTTTGCGATCCTTCCGGTTGCAGGGCGCCTCCCTGGACACATGAATGTTTTGCTCGCAGAGGCTAATGTTCCGTATGACATTGTTTTTGAAAAGGACGAGATAAATGATGACCTTCCCAATGTGGATGTCCTATTGGTTGTGGGGGCCAATGATATTGTAAATCCATCAGCCCTTGAAGATTCAAGTAGCCCGATTGCTGGAATGCCAAGTTAGTCGTGGCGTTGAAGAGAAGTATGGCCGCTGATTATTCAGGGGTGGAAAACCCTTCTATTTTAGGGAAAATACCAGTATGCTTTTTGTCGACGCAAAGGATACTCTGTCCTCTGTATTTCAAAATTTAAGTTATAAAGACAGACAGGTATCGCCTTGCCGATAACTCGAAGTTAATCAAGAATTTAGTAATGCCTAAGCCAATTTGTTTTATGTTCACTTTGCTCTTGGTTTTCAAAACTTTAGCAAAGGATGTTTACAAGCCAAAGTTGGTAAACAGCAAGTCTGGAGAGCATCATGATTTCCCTCTTGGAGTCTTGGAAGCCACAGGACGCCTAAAGGATGGCGATCGAGGAATATTGATCATGGATGTCGGAAAAGATGGAGCGGCTGAGCTTGCCGGACTACAAGTTGGTGACCGGATAAGCAGGATCGAAGATATGACACCTGATAAGTTTTCGAAAAAGACTGATACAGGCTTGTCAGGTCCACAGGATCTTCTAGGCAGAAGTTTGGATCAAAAGGCCGGTTCCAATTCCCGACTGTCTATCGAAGTCCTGCGAGGTCATGAGATTCAAAAATTGAATATTGCTCTTCCAAAAAGTTCATCTTTTTCTTTTTCCAGTCCTCAATCTTGTTCAAAAAGAAAAGAGTTTCTTTCGGATATTGCCAAACAACTGGTTGAAACTCAGCAGGAAAATGGAAGATGGAAGCCGGGTGTCGGTGGTGATGCAGATGTTTACACAACGGCGTTTTGCGGACTGGTTCTTTTAGCTAACAATGACCCGACTCACTTACCTTCGATCAAGAAGGCTATCGAGTTTGTTAGAAAATCCAGTGTTGCTAGCATCGATATTAATGATCCCAAAAAAGGTCCCAAAAATTGGCAGACTGCTGCCAATGGGATTTTTCTTTCTGAGTATCAACTGGCGACAGGCGACAAAAAATATTTTGTGGATCTTAAGAAATGCTGTGATCTTCTGGTCGAGAGGGTTACCGAAAAAGGAACGATGGGGCACCATTTTTCCATTCCTTACAGCGGAGGTGGTCTTATTGTAATTAATGTGCAGGCACACCTAGCATGGGCTCTTGCCGAGAAATGCGGATATCTCATCGATGAAAAAGCATGGGCCAATTCATTTTCCGAGGTCAAAAAATCCCTTGATCCCAAGACAGGAGCATTAGGCTATTCCTCTCGTGCTCCTTGGAGTCCGGATATTTCTGCCCGTACGGGAGGAATGATAACCGCACTTATGGTGGCTGGCAGAGAAGAAAAATTTGCCGGGTCATTGGCAGATTCGCTCATTCGCTTGCATGGCAGGATGCGGCATGCCCATGCCATGTCTTCGATTGGATTGATATTTGGTTTTTCGGGAATCAAAACGGCAGCAAGGCGTGATTATGCGAAGATTATGTCAGCTTGGGTACCCTATTTGGAACTTGCTCGTTTGCCCAAAGGAGGTGCTGCTTTTTTTGGGGGAAAACGTAACATTGGAGGAGATCAGTACCTGGGTTATGCATCGATTGGTAATGCTATGGTTGGTTTGGTGTTGGCAAGTGCAGAAGATCGACTTTTTATGCATGGTGGAAGTAAAAAGGGTTGGTTTGGCAGAAAAAAGCAAGATCTGTAAAAATTGGAGTTGTCCTCAATCCAAAACTTTTTTCTCTTAGCAAGTGAAATTTTCAAAAATCCACTTTTTACTCTCCGTTTATTTACTTAAATTGGCATGTGAAGCTCATGAGGGTGACTCTGCCAAAAAAGTGGAAGCCATTCATGCTCATGAAGATTTAGCCGGGCATGTCCATGTGGGTTGGGAGAGTCGATATTTTTCAGAAGGTCGGGATGCATTAGATGGAAAATCACTATGGACTGGTTCAGTGGAACTGGGCTACAAACATTTTTCAGGCGGGGTCTGGTATGGTCGGTCATCCAATCATGCTTACGATGAATTGCAGTATAACATTTCGCTTACTCAGGAGAAAAATGATTGGTCATTCTACGCCGGTTACACGCACTTAGTTTTCTCAAAAGAAGACGAAACCGATGATGAATGGTCATTTGGTATAGCTTATGATGATTTGCCGTATTCGCTAGGAACTTCCATTGATGGAACTTATTCGATGGATGCGAAGGGGTTCTTTTACGAATGGAGTACTTATCACGAGTTTTCCATAGGTGAGAAATCAGCAGCTCTTATTACTGGAACACTAGGTCTGAATGATGGATATGTTTCAGATGGTAATGATGGGGCTAACTTTTACGCCCTTAGTGCTCAGGTTGACCGGAAATTGAGCGATAATTACTTAGTTTTTTGTCATGTTATGCAAAGCTTTGCCATCGATCGTGATTTGACCCTTGCGGGAGATGATCAATTAGAGGATTTCTTCCATTTTGGTCTCGGCCTTCAATTGAATTTTTGAATTTCTAGTGATGGAAATGTCGGATTAAACATCTGATTACCCTAAATTTTTTGGATCAAAGCAAGGAATTGTTCTAGAATAAGTTATTTTATTGTATTTAAATCATATCATGAGGAAATTTTGGTCCCTTTCATTTCAACTCACTTGGTTAATCCTTATTTGCATGGCCATGACATCCCTGTCAGCTCAGCATGACCGTGAACGTAATGCATTTCGTTTTTTAGCTGAGGATAAGGTCGATAAGGCTTACTTTGAGCTGAAAAATGGCAAGAAGCATACGGACCCTGCGGAAAAAGCATTTATCTCGACTCTTTGCCTTTTGAAAGAAGGGAAGACCCAAGAAGCCTTAACCATGGCTAAAAAAGCGGTTGAAATCGGTCTTCCCTTTGAGCGTTTTCTGACTGAACCCAGAGAATGGTTGGCTTCTTTGCGTAAACTTCCAGCTTTTCAAGAATGGAATAATCAAATGCAACCGTCTCTTCTCATCCATGGTCCAATGCTTGGACAGGTCACGGATGATTCTGCAAGTTTCTGGTTTCGAACAGATGGACCTTGCGAAATTGGAGTTGAAATAAACGGCCACTCAGGGCGTGAATCGATTCTTACAAAAAAGAAGGAAGGATATGTTGGCGTTGTTAGAGTTGATGGTCTTTTACCGGGAACTTATTTTTCTTACGATATTTATGTAAATGGTGAAAAATATGAAGATGAAGAAAGGGAGTTTGGTTTCCGTACTTTTCCCGAGATTGAAGAGGGCGCTAAATTCACAATCGCTTTTGGTGGATGTTCCGGCTTTGTTCCGGAATATGAGTCCGTCTGGGAACTAATTGCCAATCATGATCCCAGAGCTATGCTAATGTTGGGCGATAATGTGTACATTGATGACCCGGAGGATGTTAAATGGACTGGGGATTACTGCTACTCCCGCAGGTACTCCCGACCCGAGTGGAAGAAACTGGTTTCTAAAACTTCGATGCATGCGATCTACGATGATCATGATTTCGGAATGGATGATTGTGTGCCCGGAGCCCAAGTTGATCATCCCACTTGGAAAAGAACTGTGCTAGAAAATTTTGAAAAAAATTGGAACAATCCTAGTTCTGGAGGCGGTAAGCGGAATCCGGGTTGCTGGCAGACTTTTTCATTGGGCAAGGTACAGTTTATTTTGCTCGATTGCCGATACTACCGAGACAGGAAAGAAAAATCTATGCTAGGAACCTATCAGAAGCAATGGCTTAAGGACACGCTTCGGAATTCAGAAGCCACCTTTAAGGTTATTGCCTCATCCGTACCTTTTTCCGAAGGCATCAAGCCAGGAAGCAAAGATCCCTGGGATGGATACCCAGAAGAGAGAGAGGAGATATTCAGTTTCATTGAAAGACAAAAGATCGAAGGAGTTCTTTTAATTGCGGCCGATCGTCACCGGATTGATTTTCGAAAGACATCTCGCCCGAAAGGATATGACTTTCTTGAATTTGTAAGTGGAAGAATTACCAACAAGCATGTCCATTCAGTTATCAAAACAGATGGGTTGGTTTGGGGATACAATAAGACTTGTGGCTATTGCCTTCTTAACTTTGACACTACCAAGAAAAATCCTGTAATGGAGTTTGAGGCTTATGATCATCGTGGAGAACTGCTCTTTGCCCAGAAGATCCTCTCGACTGACCTTCAATTCAATCCTTAGTGCTATTTTAGCACTTCTAGAATCCCTCTTTCACCAAGTTTTGCTTTACCGAGTAATCTGCCTCCTTTCCAGGGCAAATAAATTTTACCTTTTTCCATCCGGCTTACACGGTAGAGCGTGGCGAAATCAAACTCAGGAGCATTTCCTCCCTGACCGCCGACTACCTCTGCACCTCTGCGGACATTATCCTGCATCCATGACGGTAATCGAAGGTGAAAAGGATTACGAGTAACTTCTCCTTTGTGGTGCGAAAGAGCAGCCACCAGATCGCCAACCTCTTCATGAGAACTCTCCACCATTAGATTGGGCTCTTTGATTTGTCCCCAAAATTCAGTTTCAATGAGGGTGATGGATGTTGATTCAATCTGATTAAGTGAATCATAGGTGAGTAAATGAACTCCGAGATGCGTAAGATTCCAGTCGTTAGCATTGGGGAAGAAGAGAATATCGGGTTTTAATAGATGGATTACTTCAATAAGTTGTGACACCGCATTTTCCCAATGCCTTGGATCCTTCGATCTCGTCTCGGGCGTGATTCTTTCCAGGCCTCCGCAATGCAGGTTTTCAATTTTAAAACCGATCCACTTGCAAGCTTTGGAAAGTTCTTCCTTTCTTTCTTCTTTTCTAGCGGGATTACTTCCNAAAGTGATGGGTACATTTACTATTTCAGACCCGGTTTCCCGCTTTAACCTAAGGGCCAGTGGTCCCATCACACATTCATCATCAGGATGCGGGGAAAGAATGGCAACTTTCGGAGCCTTTGGATTTACAGCAGAGTCGGGTGGGGGCTGAATTTCGCCCAAGGGTAAATTCTTACCCTCTTGGACCATCGATGAAAACGATTCAACAAACTCATAATATGGGTTTTTCGTGTTCATGAATTCTTTTATAGCCAACAGAATGCTCTTTGCCGACTAAAATTAGAAATTTAATAAAAGTGAATTTTTCGATTAATCATCATATTTCGGTAACTCTTGCTTGTCCCAAATTCCCAAAAATATAGTATATTTATTTTATTCCATGAAAATTCAGTACTTTCTATTATCCGTACCCTTTTCACTTTCAGTTTGTTTATCCAAACCGCTTGAAATTTCTGAGGCCGATATGCCACCTTTGAGTAATGAGGCAAGTGATTTTCGCGGAATTATAAAACACGAGGGCTATGTTGGACACACNTGGGTAACCTATCCGCATGTGGAAAATCCTGCCAGCCTTGACATGGATCCTCAGGGAAGAATTTTTGTCAGCGAAGCAAACCGCTTTTGGTTTGGAGTTCCTGACTTAAGGAGGGCTCGTGAAATGATCCGCGGAGACTTTCGTTCCCGCACAACTGCAGACCGCTTATCTTTGTACGATGCCCATGCAGACAAGCGTGATCGTGCCTGGTATGAGCAAACGCCTGACCGCTTGATCCGACTTGAGGATACGGATGGTAACTTTGTTGCCGACAAACGAACGCTTTTTTCAGATGCATTTGACAAACCACTGGATGGCATCGGCTTTTCCGTGTTGGCTGAAAGTGACGCCACATACTTCACCTGCATTCCCGCCTTACGGAAGTTAACCGATACTGATGATGATGGTGTGGCCGATACGATGGAGGATATCGTGGAAGGTTTTGGAGTGCGGGTTTCTTTTATCGGGCACGACCTACACGGTATCATAAGAGGTCCCGATGGGCGTCTTTATTTTTCAATAGGTGACCGAGGCTATCATGTCGAGACCCAGGACGGGAAGATTCATGAGGCATCTGGCAGGGGGGCGGTGTTCCGTTGTGATTCAGATGGCACGAATTTTGAAGTTTATGCCATGGGTCTGAGGAACCCTCAGGAGTTGGCTTTCGACGATTATGGCAATCTTTTTACTTTTGATAACACCGGTGATATTGGCGACAGGGCCCGTGTGGTTTANGTACTGGACAATTCTGATTCAGGTTGGGATATGGCTCATCAATCTCCCCATCACTATGCAAATGCCTTGGATTGGAAAAACTTCAAATTAAGTAAGTCAGTCTGGGTGGGAGAAAAGATGTTTGAAACTTANACGACCGAACAACCGCAGTGGGTTTATCCGCCTGTAGGTCATCTGGGTAACGGACCATCCGGTGTAGCATGGCTGACTGGAAAATCTGTGCCTGAAGATTTGCGAAATGGGTTTCTCGTTACCAATTATCGTGGGGCTCCGAAAAATTCGAATATTATTCATGTTAGCCTGAAATCAAAAGGTGCAAGCTATGCAATTGATCGAAATTCCATTCTGGTTGAAGGAGTTGCTGTTTGTGACGTTGAACATGGGTACGATGGAAATCTCTACCTGGCTGATTATGGCGGAGGATGGTCGGTCAACAAAAATGGTACGATTCAGGTAATGCGACCAACAAACAGTGTGCAAAGGGCTACTGGTAAGGAAACTGCACGCATTTTCAAAAAGGGCTTTTCTGACCGTTCACTTCCTGATCTTGAGCTTCTGCTCTATCATGATGATCAACGGATAAGGCAGGCAGCACAGTTTGCAATGGTACAAAAAGGTTCCTCATCCATAAATACCCTTAAGTCAGTTTTAAATGACGAGGGTGCCAAAAATCAGGCTTCCCTTCACGCACTTTGGGGGTTGGGTCAATTATATCGGAAAGGGGAATCATCAGCTGCTGATCCTCTGATCAAAAGTTTGAGTTCAGAATATGCTGAAATTCGTGCAAATGCTGCCCGTACTTGTGGAGACATTGCCTTGTCTTCATCGATCGAGCCTTTAATTTCTCTGTTGAATGATTCTTCAAAGAGAGTCGTCTCCTTAGCTGCNATAGCATTAGGCAGGGTTGCTTCATCAGGTGATCAGCAGGCAGTGGAAGCGCTCTTTAAGCGATGCGAAACCAATGGAGGATCCTCTTTTGATGTGACGGTAAGGCATGCAATTCTATCCGCTCTCTCACGTTTGGCTTCTCCTGAGCAAACATTGGCTATGACAAAAGCAGATTCTTTTGAAAAGAGGATGCTTTCTCTTCTGGTGTGCCGTCGAGTCGGACATCCACATCTTGATCTTTTTCTCGATGATGAATCCTCAGCTATTCGCAGAGAAGCCGTTTCAGCAATTTATGACACAAACGCATTAGATTCCCCATCTGGCAAAAAACTGATTTCTCTTAATCCCGAGGATTTCCCGTTTCACCAACAGGTCAGGCTGGTTGCCGCTTATTTTCGTATAGGAACGGAAGAAGCAGCTGCCGCACTAATCAACGCCTGTTCAAATTCAAACCTNAAAGAAGAAGTCAGAGTTTTTGCAATGGAAGCGTTGCTTAGGTGGTCATTACCCATGGATACCGATCCAGTTCTGGGTCATTATCGTCCAACTTTGAAGAGCACTTTTACAAGATCTGACCTAGTAAAGTCATATGGTAAAAAAATTCGTGCCCTTGTGGAAAAGGAAAAAGCTCCCAAGCTTGCTTCGATTCTCGGCAGGTTTGTAATGGAAGCGGGAATATCCATGAATCCGGCTGTCCTCAGAAAACAGGTGCTTGACACAAAATTAAATCCACAGGTAAGGGCATCCAATTTAAGATCGCTTATCAGTTTAAAGGCTACCGAGGATAACGAAATAATCACGAAACTGATCGAGGATAAAAGTGGATTGGTCAGATCCGTAAGTTACAGCGGATTGCTAGAGCGTGGAATCGATAACTCGGTGGAAAGAGCAATCCAAGCCGTCAAGGAGGATGATCCAGTGGTCGCCCGTTCCATTTTTGAAGTACTTTCCACTCAAAAACCTAAGATACTTATTGATATATGGAAGGAAAGAGAGCTCAATTTGAGAAATGAGCTCTGGTTGGATCTTTATCAGGCTCTCACCTACAGNCCCAATGAGGAAGCCAGAAAAGTGGCTGCCACTTATGCTGCGGGTGACCCCGGCAGAATTCACGCCCTTAGTTTACAGGGAGGAAATCCCAGTTCTGGTGAGTTGGTTTTTAGGAATCAGGGTGCTTGTTTGCAGTGCCACAAAATTGATGGTCAGGGTGGTGAGCAAGGTCCTGAACTTAGTCTTGTTGGTGATCGCATGGAACCATCCAAACTTCTTGAGTCATTGGTAAATCCAAATGCGGAAATTTCACCGGGTTATGGTCTTTCAACGGTAATTATGAGTAACGGAGAAGCCGTGGTTGGCAGAATTCTTGCCGATGAAGATGATGGCATTGTTGTACTTTCTCCTGATGGAAAGAAGCAAGAAATCGAAAGGGCGGAAGTTTCTGAAGTTTCNCCTCCTGTGTCTGCTATGCCTCCTCTCGGGATGACCCTCAACCCCAATGACTTACGTGATCTAATTGCTTACCTTGGTTCCCGTAACAAGGAAACCATTTCCCGGCTTAAGCGAGAAACCGAACATGGGGACAAATAGATAGTTTTATTCCACTTACAAATAGGGATCAAGGCTAAGCACTTTTGCCTTGTTTCTGTCAGAAACAGGCTTGGTTTTGGAAANCACCTGGTTTTTTGGAGTGTCCCGACCCACTCTTACANTGTGAGGATCAGATGAATATACCTTAGGCTGAAAATTTTTCCCACTTACCCGTATTGTATAAAGAACTTCCTTGGATTTATCATTAATGACCTGAACCACAGGATTGGATTTAGTAAAGTTCAGCCTGGGTAACCAACCCTTGACTTGCCGCCCATCATTTTGATTCATATCAACAGTGATGGGCCATCCGGGAAANTGAGCTTGGTCGCCATCCGATACCTTGGCAAAACGTGGCCAGCATTCAAAAGTGATAGTTCTGTTTTTCTTGTTAAACCGTGCAACGCCAAATCCGTCTGCNCGTTTTAACTCATTATTTCGGTCNTCGGGGTTAGCATAGGCNTGCATGGTTATCTTATTTCCAAGACCATCTTCAAAGTCACCTGTCCAAGGTAAGGGGGANTTGGGGATGGGNCGAGGTCCNGGTTTTTCATTTTCTGGTTTCCACCAGCGTCCNTAGATTGTGTTNACGATGGCAGGACTGGTAAAACCGAANGGACCNTCCCTNTGNCTGTCAACTCCGTGTTGAACNACTACNGCGAGGTGCTGATCNCCACATAAATGCGGAGCCCATGCTTTCCTTAACTCNTTNATAGCCNTATTTCTGCCTGTNTGGGGCCATGCNTTACTGTCCAAGTCAGCAAGNAGNCGATTGTTNGGACCTCCATGAATATGCACGGCTCCGCAAAATGCNGTNTGAGATAAGGCGGCTTTCATTTGAGCNCCCTCCCAGTCCTGACNCCACTCNGAGAGAAATTTCAACTGTCTTTCACCNAGCAGTACCAANCCATCCAAATCGACTGCNTTNCNGTCATATGAGGGNTCATTGATATGATCGGGGCGGGGACCCATCTTTGGNATCTTNCCTGCTGGTCCCGTCTTGAATTTNCGNTCNTCNAAAATGGCAAAGTCTATGCCNCCCACCCTTAATCGNGTGAAATANACTTCNAGACCNCGNTTGATTTTCNTTGGGTCAACNGGATCGGGTAGGTGCCAAGTNTGNTGACGTTGAACCATATTCACATANGGGATGGGATANAAGTAGCCACCGCTGTTACCNGCNGGAGAGGTTGCGACAATACCGCTTTCTCCCCANAGGTTTGCCTGCCCCACATCNTGGTCGTCGGGAATGGTAACTGTNGGNCGGTCTTTCATTAGATCGCGNAACTGTAAGCCNAATTCAATCCANCCAGCAGTNTGCTCAGTGTGNTGATAGGTTTGGTCTCCNGCAAANAAAAGCATGTCCGGATCAATNGCCTTNAGGTTTTCAATAATCATNGGTCTNGGTCCCTTAGTNCTNCTCGAATTGCAGGAAAGATTNCCNACCACGATNGTNTCCTGATCAATNGGATCCTTNCGAATTGTACCTTCGNAAATGGCTTCCTTTCCATGTCTTACCCGATANGNNGTATNNTTNGNAGAATCCCANTTNTTTANNCTNAAGTGGGCAGTCCAACCNGGATAAGTNATTTTGACTTTNGNGATTTCCTTCCATTNNTTNNCNTNTTTGGTTTCTAATCTGACNTCTCGGGATTCNTCNNNNAGAAGNGGATAGAGCTGTCCTGTNAGNTTNAGCGTNCCNCCGTCNACGGTGTANANTGCGAANGCCACNACTTGATCTCTTGGAACATTAAGNTCNATAATNCGTTTTGGTGNTTTGCCCTTCTTTTTTGCAGAAGTATCAACGGGTTTCGATTTTTCCCACCACTCACCTGTGGACATGCCATCAAGTTTGGGAAACTTTTTGCCGAACAATTCAGCGGAATCTGGCTCAGCGAAAGCAAAGAACCAGGGGAACACGAATGTTATGTAGAAGAAGGGTTTAGTTGCCATCAATCCTTTAGAAAGCAAACCAACTCAAAATCTCAACTTTAAAAGCCATTCTTAATGAGATTAGAGATTTGATGTTGCCGATGAAATTCCTTCCAACATAAGAATAGGTTAGTTTAAATTTTCCCATTCATGAATTCAATATCTCCAGTCATTTTACCGACCGTGGAAGAGATGGGTAAAGCAGCTGCAGACTATGGTGCTTCCTTATTAAGAGAGATTCTTCTAACAAAGGAGAGAGTGAACTTAGTAGTTGCTACGGGAGCTTCTCAATTCACAGTCCTGAGTAATTTGATCTCCCAAACTGATATTGACTGGTCGAGAGTACACGGATTTCATTTGGATGAATATGTGGGAGTGTCCGACAACCATCCTGCCTCTTTTTGTCGTTATTTGCGTGAAAGGTTTGTCGAGAAAGTTCCTTTGGCTTCCTTTGAGTATATTCAAGGAGATTGCCTGAACCCAGATGATGAATGCACAAGATTGGCTGATTTGCTAGAGAGAAGCACTCTTGATCTGGCATTTGTCGGTATTGGAGAAAATGGTCATTTAGCCTTTAATGACCCACCTGCGGATTTTGAAAGTGACAATTCTTACATGGTGGTTGAGCTCGATGAAGTTTGCCGTCTTCAACAAATGGGAGAGGGGTGGTTTGAAATCCTAGAAGAAGTTCCAAGACAAGCGATAAGTATGTCGATCCGGCAAATCATGAAGATTGAAAATATTGTCTGTAGTGTCCCCGATCTACGCAAAGCCCAAGCAGTAGAGTTGGCACTTGAGGGTCCAGTCACTCCAGATCTTCCTGCATCCATTTTACAGCATCATCAAAAAGTTAAGGTCTTCTTGGATAAGAAAGCAGCATCCGGGTTATCTTTTTAGCTGTTGGAGAAATGATTGATCTACAGATTAATGGATTTTCCGGAGTTGATTTCAATTCGGATGAATTAGAGGGAGAAGAGCTTCATAGAGCTTCGATGGCTCTTAAAAATATTGGGGTTCAAAAATTCTTACCGACCCTTATTACAGCTCCTGTAGATAAAATGAGTTCAAGGGCCGCAAAGTTGGCTCTACTGGTCGAAGAGAATGAGGATCTCAATCGAATGATCCCTGGGATTCATTTGGAAGGACCCTTTATCTCTTCTAAAGATGGGTACAGGGGGGCTCATCCGCTTTCAGATGTACGCTTTGCAGATCTTGAGATCATAAAAGAGCTTCAAGGGGCCTGTGCCGGAAAGTTGCTTTTATTTACTCTTGCTCCAGAGCAGGATAACCGTGGCNAGGTAACAAAGTTTCTCACTGATCAAGGAGTGATAGTTTCTGCTGGTCATACCAATGCTTCAACAGATCAATTGAAAAATGCGATAGATTCGGGTCTGCAGATGTTTACTCATTTGGGGAATGCCTGCCCTCAGCAATTACCCAGACATGATAATATAATACAACGGGTCTTGGCTTTTTCGGACAAGCTTTTGATTAGCTATATTGCCGATGGATTGCATCTTCCTTTTTTCGTTCTCAGGAATCTTCTCCAAGCCACTGGATATGATCGTTCCATAATTGTCTCAGACGCGATTTCCGCTGCTGAATGCAAATCTGGCTCGTACACTTTGGGCGATCAATCGATTGAAATCAAGGATGATGGAGTTTCTCAATCAGCGGATGGTTCTCACTTTATCGGATCCACTACTTCCCTTGCTAAGATGTATCAAAATCTAATGAACAACCTTGGTTTAAATAAGGAGCAGGCAGATGATCTTACTTTTTCCAATCCATCCCGCCTTCTTGGTTTATGAGCAAATCAATCAGCGAAACCTTAAAGTCATTAGGTCCTGCCTTTATCGTTGCTTCTGTTGTTCTAGGCCCGGGAAGTATTCTTTCCAATTCTTATGTGGGTGCCCAGTTTGGCTATTCCATGATCTGGTTACTGGTTTTAGCTTCCCTGATGATGATTTTGGTAACTTCGCTTGCTGCTCAAATCGGATTGCAGTCCAAGGTTACTCCTTGTCAGTTCATCACAAAGGTTTCATTTCGTGGAAGTGGGATTACATTGGGTATCATTGTTTTCGGAATTACGCTATGCTTTCAGTTTACCAATAATTTGGCCATTATGACTGCTTTCGATCTCTTACTTGCAAGAGATGAAATGTCCGTGCTGAATTCATCTTCCAGTGATAATGCTAATGGCAGGGGAATGCTATTGATGATTGTGATTAATCTTTTTCTGATCATTTCCCTCTACGGTAGTAAAAAGCCCTATCAAATGATCGAGAGAGCGATGTTGTTTCTGGTCATTACGATGATTTGTGGTTTTGCCCTTAATTTTTTCCTGGTCACTCATGATTTCTGGGGAATAGCAAAGGGAATTCTTCCAAANCTTGCCAAGGATCAGGANGGAAAGCATTTGATTCAATTACTTGGAATGGTGGCGACCACTTTCTCAATAGCCGGTGCCTTTTACCAATGCTACGCGGTTCGCGAAAGAAGTTGGAATGCCAATGACTGGAAGAAAGCACGAAGAGACACCATGATGGGAATTGGTGTATTGGGTGGGATTAGTTTATTGATTATGCTGACAGGTGCATCGGTGCTATCAGGCACAGGAGTGGGCAAGAGCCTACCTGAGATTTCAATGATGTTTAATGAATTACTGGGTCCTCAATCGATGCGTTTCTTTTGCATAGGTATTTTAGCTGCTGCTTTCAGTTCTCTTTTCGTTAATCCATTGATCGGAGGAACCGTTTTAGCAGACGGGCTTGGCAAGGATTGCAGGGTTTCAGGTAATTGGACCAAGGCAGCAACCAGTGCTGGTATGCTCTTGGGTATGGTAGTGGCAATTTTGGGTTCGATGGGAAAAATGGAGACCCTTCCCCTAATTCTAACGGCACAAGCGATTACTGTGGTTGGCGTTCCATTTATCGCTTGGGTTATGCTCAAGCTTATCAAAGAGGTGAACTCTGGCATTCCTTGCTCAAAATTGGTTGGAGTTGCCTGGTTATCACTTTTGGTAGCAATCGGATTATCCGTTCGGACGATTTCGACCCTGTTTGAAAGATTCGCGAGTTAAGTTAATTTCAGATCATTGACTGCTCTCCATTGACTGGGAGTTTGTCCTGTTTTTTTNCTAAACCAGCGGGCAAAATAGTTTGGATCCTGAAATCCGCATNCCCATCCAATTTCAGAAACTTTATTTGATGAGTTTTGAAGTTTTTGCTGACACTTATTTAATCGATTTTCATCGATCAAATTTCCAAGTTTCATTCCGGATTCGTTTCTGAGTTTTCGATTAATGGAACTTAAATCTTCCTTGAGCATTTGAGCAACTTCTCTTGGAAATCTGATTAGCCCGATCTCATTTGTAAGTAATCTGCGAATCTTCGCCGTGTATGGATAGATTTTCTGATTATTAAATTCCTTACTCTGAAGGTTTTCGTAAAGGAGTCCGAAAAGCTGAAGGATTATTCCCGCGGATTGAGCAGACTGCTCTTTTTTGAGATCCGTATTCATCACCAGTCGATTGATTGCATTTTCGATTTCACTCAGCAAATTAAGCGATACGGATCGCTTGATTGCAGTCTTACTCATAATTTTCAGTTCTTTGAAATCGACGACCAATGAAAGTGGGGGCATTTTTTGTGACTTTCCAAATCCATGTTCTGTATTTGGAGGAAAATAGAGGAGGGAACCGCGATGGACCTCAATTTGCTGCTTACATATTTTCTGAAATCCATGCCCCCGCAGATAAAGAAGTATTTGCGAGTGATTATGCTGGTGGTTTGTTACCCGATCGATCTTTGGAGAATGTCGTTGGTGAGCCAACCGTATGATTGAAATCCCCGGGATGGAAATTCGCAGATCCTTCAGATAGACGGGTTGAAATTCAGGTAAGACCATATAATAAGTAGCAAAATAAAATTGTATGAAAAATGCTAGTTTTGCAAGTCTTGTCCTAACACTTTTGTCATCCCATCGATATAATGGAATTCTTGATCAAAGATTCTACAGACCTTCTACCCACTACCCAATGGAGTGAAACCACTTGGTCTAAAGCCCGTGAGGAAGACTTGATTGATAGCCGATCCAGTCCCAGGCTATGTGTGGCAGCACTTCTCCCTTTCAAGGATTCCCATCCAGATTGGCGTAGTTTTGAAAGGATGCTTATTTGGATGCATGAATGTGCAGATCTATTTGGTGTGGAAATTATTTTCGTCCTCAATGCGGATACTGGATATGTTTTTAATCTTTCGAACGATCTCTATGAAGAAGTGATTAAAAGATTTCGCAGCCTGTACCCTGAAACTCCTTTCATAAGTGGTGTAACGGCAGTCGATGCCTCACCCAACAATTTCAAAGCCTCTTGTTATAATCCTCATCTGGAAATAGCTCAGGCACATAAGCCCTGTGAGGTGATGATTATGACATCTCAGGCACTTAATTCCCTGAAGCCTGAAAATAGAAGGGATGCATATTTTGAAATTGCGAAAAAAATAGAAGTTCCAGCACTTGTTCATGCCCTAGAGCCCGCTTTCGTTCCTTGGGCGACACCATTTGAGCCTTGGCTACTTTACCAATTGGCATGTCATGAGAAATTTGTGGGTGGCAAAATATCCACACTTGATGAACCGCATTTTCTTTACTGGGCATCGATGTGCAACGACCTAGGTCTTGATTTTCTTCCTCATAGTGGGGACGATTTTGGAATCGCATCTGCCATTAAGATGGGGCTGCCGCTTTTAATTGGAGCTGGCGTTTCTGCATGTCCACTAATTTGTGCTGCCAAGAAATATTGGCGTGAAGATACCTTCGATTCGCGTGTGTACAAGTTATTTGAAGCCTTTCAATCTCTGGAGGACTCTGTATTTCGCTTGGATGAGAAGGGCAGTGCAGCTGGTTACAAGCACAGTACTGCAGAAATTCTCAAAATTCTTGGAGTCATCGAATCCGCAGAGATTCATCCGGATTGCCCGGATCTTCGTGCTGGTGATGAAGCCACGAAGATGCGTGAAGCTCTAATACGCCCTATGCGCATGGCCGAGAGAATGAACATTGCTCACTATTCCTTTCCATCATGAAGGCTGAACCACTCACCGATTTTTCGCGTCTTTGCGTGCACACAATTACCACGAAAGGCTGGGGATTGGAGGAGGCAGTTGATAACTATGCCGAGGCAGGCGTTTCAGGAATTACGGTTTGGAGGCAATGGCTGGATAGCAGGGATCCCTCAAAGGCAGGTGAGCTAATTCGATCAGCGGGCTTGGAAGTTGTTTCCCTTTGCCGTGGCGGATTTTATCCCGCCTTGGAGCAAAAATCCCGGGAAGAGGCAATAGAAGATAATAAGCGGGCGATTGAAGATGCGGCTGCAATGGGTGCTCCGCTTGTCGTTCTTGTTTGTGGTGCCGTGCCTGGACAATGCCTTATCGAATCCCGCAAACAGATAACCGATGGTATTGCCACCACACTGTCTCTAGCCGAATCGCTTGGAATCAAACTAGCAATCGAACCTCTTCATCCCATGTATGCAGACGACCGATCAGCCATCAATACGCTGTCGACCGCAAATGATGTTTGTGATGAATTGAATCATCCTTTAGTGGGCATTGCTTTTGACGTTTACCATTTATGGTGGGATCCAGATCTGAAAGCTCAGACTCAGCGAACATTGGATGCCAACCGATTGTTTGCTTATCACGTATGCGATTGGATGACTCCAACCACCGATTTATTAAACGACCGTGGACTTATGGGGGAAGGCTGTATTGATCTTCGTGGCATTCGGGCAATGGTCGAACGCAACGGTTTTGACGGCATGATCGAAGTGGAAATCTTCTCTAACCGCTGGTGGAATCGCCCTATCAATGATTTTCTAAAGGCAATCAAAGAATCATACTCTAATTACACTTAATTATGAAAGAACACAAATTGGGCATTATCATGAACGGGGTGACGGGACGCATGGGGACCAACCAGCATTTGATCCGTTCCATCTGTGCGATCAGGGATCAGGGTGGAGTACAGATCTCGCCAAATGAAAGAATCACGGTCGATCCCATTCTCACTGGAAGAAATGAAGATAAGCTTAAGGCCCTAGCCGAGAATAATGGTGTTTCACGCTGGACTACGAATTTGGACGAAGCATTAGCTGATTCAGAAAACCAAATCTTTTTTGACGCCAGTTCCACCCTTCATCGCGCCCGCTTTGTAGAAATGGCTGCCAAGGCAGGTAAGGCCGTTTACTGCGAGAAGCCAACTGCGGTCACCACTGAGGAAGCTCTCCGTCTGGCTCAGATATGTGAAGATTTCGGAATCAAAAACGGTGTGGTTCAGGACAAGCTGTGGTTGCCCGGTATCCGAAAATTAAAGAAATTGATAAAAGATGGATTCTTTGGTGAAATCTTATCAGTTCGTGGAGAGTTTGGGTACTGGGTATTCACCGGAGTGGATGAAGGCCAACCGGCCCAGCGTCCCAGTTGGAACTATCGCAAGGAAGACGGTGGAGGTATCATGATCGATATGCTCTGTCACTGGCGTTATCTGGTGGATAATGTCTTTGGTTCCATCAAATCGATTTCCTGTCGGGGTGCCACGCATGTAGCAGAAAGAATAGATGAACAGGGAAATCCTTATAAATGCACCGCGGATGATTCTTGTTATGCCACCATGGAGTTGGAAAATGGAATTATTTGCCAGTTTAACAGTTCATGGACGGTGCGGGTTCGCCGGGATGATCTTTTTGTCATGCAGGTGGATGGAAATAAAGGTTCTGCTGTCGTTGGGTTACGTGAGTGCCGTACTCAGTCCATAGGTGAGACTCCCCGGCCGGTATGGAATCCCGATGTTGTTCAGTCCATCGATTTTCATGAGGGTTGGAAAACTGTGGAGGAAGGTGAGGAATACGATAATGCTTTCAAGGTGGAGTGGGAGCTTTTTCTTCGCCATGTGGCGCTGAATGAACCTTTTCCATATGATCTTCGTTCCGGTGCGAAAGGAGTGGAGTTGGCGGAATTAGGACTTAATTCCTGGAAGGCAAAGAAATGGATCGATCTATAAGCCGTTTTTTTCCGCTCTGCTTTTTAGGCCTTTCCATGTGTAATTTCACATGGGCTGAAAAAAGAGTCTATTCTTTTGATCTTTTGGCCATTGAAAAGCCCAGAATTCTGGCCAAGGCAAATTCCTATCTTTTAGAAAAGCCACGGACTGTGACAGCGGATCTTTGTGAGCGCAGCCGGGGAGACGCTCACGACTTTTATTCTGAAGGGGATTACTGGTGGCCTAATCCAGAGGATCCGGACGGACCGTACATTCGCAGGGATGGGGAAACTAATCCTGCCAATTTTATCGCTCACCGAAAATCCATGATTCGTTTGAGCGAAATGATGGGAACATTGGTTTCGGCTTTCCTAATTACCAAAGAGAAGAAATATGCCCACAAAGCAATGGATCATCTGCTAGCCTGGTTTGTGGAATCAAAGACAAGGATGCGCCCCAGTCTGCTCTACGGCCAGGCGATTAAGGGCAGGCATTCCGGACGGAGCATAGGAATTATTGATACCCTTCACCTCGTCGAAGTTGCCCGCGGTGCGAAAATTCTATTTGCTTTCCCGTTATTCAGGCTTGCCGATCAAAATGAGATCAAGGCTTGGTTTGGAGAGTATCTGCATTGGATGAATTCCCATGAATATGGCTTGAAAGAAAAGCTTCATCCTAACAACCATGGAGTGTGCTGGTCCCTGCAGGCAGCAGCCTTTGCCGATTTGGTGGACGATCAGAAAATGCTCCAGTGGGTACGCCAGCAATTCAAGACCACCTATCTTGCCGGGATGATGGACGAAAAGGGTGGATTTCCTGCAGAACTGAAACGCACGAAGCCCTACGGATATTCTCTCTTCATTCTCGATGCAATGGCGGGGATCGCTCAGATTGCTTCCAATCAATCAGAAGATCTATGGAAGTTCAGCACTCCTAATCATAGAAGCATGGAGTTAGGTATGAGTTTCATTTTTCCCTTTGTACAGGACAAGGGTAAATGGCCTTGGAAACCCGATGTAATGTATTGGGAAGAGTGGCCAGTGCGCCATCCCAGCCTGTTGTTTGCCGGAATCAAACTGGAAAAGGAGGATTATTTGCAAGCATGGAAAAAATTTGAAGCAGATCCCAAAACCTTTGAAGTGCTTCGTAATCTTCCCTTGCGGCATCCCCTGCTTTGGGAATTACCNANNGNTANCTAATCAACACNNTCCNANNANGNTTGATNTTGNCTTTNNANTCAATGATCCNNAGNCCATCNACTTTTATGATGGAAGNAAAACTGNGGANANGGATGCGGAATACGATAATGCTANTGAGGTGCAATNGGAGCTTTTTNTTCGTCATGTTGCACNTNANNAACCATTTCCTNANGATTTGAGAACNGGAGNCAATGGNGTNTGGANGTTGCTNAGATNGGAATCNAATCATGGAAAGAAAGAAAATAGATCGATTTATGATTTGAAATTCCACAGTCCTTCGCCCTTGATTGGATAACGTCAAAAACAACGCAATGAAACATAACATTCTTTTCCTGTTTGCCTCTCTTTCCCTCAATACTTTCGCACAAGATCAACGAGCNCCTATGACTAAAGATCAGGGAAGGCTTCCCATCTTTTCCGATTCTTTCAAAAGTCATCCGATTAGTAACTTCAAGGCTTATCTTTNCTACNAGTCCATGAAGGAGGAAANACTAAGTTTTTCATCCGGGCATTCGATCAAAATGCCAATGGGGGAACACACCTTGTCCGTAATCTACGAAAATCCTCATGCTGGGAAATTTTCCATTAGGGCTTCTTTGGATGGATTCGTTCATGAAGTTATTGCTCCCGAGAAAAAAGCCAGAAGTTTCATTAAACCGAAATTCGATTTGGACTTCACGGTCTGGACTCAATTCCAGACAAAGGATGGTGGAACCGTCTTTGCTAATTGTGCGTCCAATGGTCCATGGTCTACAGGAGGAAAGGCTTTGCTCGTCCGTGGACAAATGCTCGTCTATGATATCGGCTGGCTCGGAGCCATTCAAGGAGGTGCGAAAGTAAATGATGGTAAGGTGAAAACTGCTCTGCTTCGCTCTCGAAATAAAAAGGTGGAATTATATTTGGATGGCAAACTGATTGGTTCACGGAAGAACTTTTGGAAACCCGATCCAAGCAGTCATGTATTCAAGATCGCCAAAGGAGCGGATGATTTCGCCACGCCGCTTAAAAAGGGAAAGGTTCTCGATCTAAAATACTGGAGGAGTGCTCTGTCTGATACGCTCATCACCGACATTCTTTCCGGTAATTTTCCACCCAGTGAATTCCCGGAAAGTGATTACTCTATGAGAGCGGAAAAAACCGTCAACGGAGCTTCTGGCAGAGGTTTTCCCGGTTCTGCCGTAACCATTGATATCTCCAACCCAAAAAAAATTAAATTTAAAGAGGCTTGGGTTCAGGATCTTGGTAAAGCAGAACATGCCTTAGAAATAGCTGGTCTTGACCGCATCTCTTTCGAACGGGGTAAAGAGATGTACGAGAGCTTGTGTATTACCTGCCACGGAAATGAGCATAAAGATGGTTCTCTACCCACTGCGCTAAAGTTTCATTCCGGAGAATTCATGAACGGATCTGATCCATGGAGTATGTTTCAGACCCTCGACAAGGGCTATGGGCAAATGATAGCTCAGCCTCAGTATTCGATAAAGGATAAGTATGCTCTGATTCACTACATTCGGGAAGGTCTTGTTAAGCCNAATAATCCAAAGCAATATTTCTTTGTCACTGAGGAATACCTTGCTTCACTTCCACCCAAACTTTCCAGCTTTAAGGAAATGGTCGTAAAACAACCATTATCTGGCTTTAAACCTTATGAGGTAATGGATTTTGGCCAGACTCTCTTTTGGACCTATCAAGTCAATGAGGGCAAATCCCCTTCTGAATGGAATATTGCCCAGAAAGGAATCGCTGTNCGTCTGGACAAGGGCTCTGGTGGGGTTTCCAAAGGAAAGTCATGGTTGATATACGATGAGGATACCATGCGCGTTGCAGCTGCCTATCAAGGGGAATTCGTCGATTGGCGGGGGATTGCCTTTGACGGTTCCCATGGCACTCACACTTCGATTAAAGGTAATGCCAGCCTGATTACTCCTGATCAACCAACTTGGCAGAACCCATCATCCGGGAATTGGCAAGACCAAAGAATTATTGGAAGGGATGGCAGAAGGTTTGGGCCGTTGCCCCATGCTTGGGTCCAATACCTTGGTCTTTTTCAAAATGGTGACCGGGCGGTAATTCATTACCGGGTTGGGGATCGGGAGATTCACGAACTTCCAGGATATGTTGAGTATGGCAAAGGTTCGGTTTATACAAGAACCTTTCGCATCGGCCCAGGGAAGGACAATTTGCTTTCCAGGCTCGATCACGAAGCAAGCCGATTGAGTTTCCACCTCAAAGGCAGTAATCTGGCGTCCATAGTCAAAGAGGAAGGGTTTAATTGTCTGAAAGTCAAAGCAAGCGACCAATCGCAGTTGTTTGTTTTGGGATTTTCCATGTCGAACGAATCCACCATTGCTAGCTTGTTATCCAGACCGGTTGACCCACTTACTTTGACAAATGGAGGACCCTCGCGTTTCGGTCAACAGGTCATCATTACGGAGGGTCAAAAGGGCAATGAGCAGGATCCCTTCGCAGTCGATGTCCTCACCCTACCCAACAAAGATCAAAATCCCTGGAATTCATGGATGCGGCTCGGTGGATTTGATTTTTTTGCTGAAAAGCCCGATCGTGCCGCAGTCTGCACCTGGATGGGAGACGTTTGGCTTGTGGATGGAGTTACCGGCGATCTCGAGGAATTGAAGTGGCGAAGAATATGTTCCGGTCTTTTCCAACCTCTTGGATTGAAGATTGTAGACGGGATGATTCATGTCGCCTGTCGTGATCAGATCGCCCGTTTACATGACCTGAACGGCGATCTTGAGATCGATTGGATTGAGTGCTTCAATAACGATCATCAAGTCACTGAGCATTTTCATGAATTTGCCATGGG
>NZKO01000035.1 GCA_002692535.1 Opitutia bacterium | reverse complement strand
AAGCGGAGTAAACCAGTAAGTAAAGCAAGGCATGAAAATGGAGAATGCCATAGCCATGGGCGTAAAAGAATGCAAATTCTCCGCATTCAAGTTTAAACCTTGATAGAGATAAGTGCTGCTCAAGGAAATTGAGAAAAAACCAAAAAAGGCTAATCCCATAAAAAATGAAATGAGCAATCTTTGTGGAATATGCCCCTTTTTGTAATGACCAATCTCATGAGCCAAAACCGCTGCAATTTCATCATCCTCCATTTGCTCAATCAAAGTGTCATAAATTACAATTTTTCGAAATTTGCCGAATCCAGTGAAGAATGCGTTCGAATGAGAAGATCGCTTGCTTCCATCAATTACTTCAATTTCTCTACTTATAAAACCTGCTTTCGAAGATAAGTCGTGAAGTTTGTCCCTTAAACACCCTTCTCCAAGCGGAGATAGCTTATTGAATAAAGGTAAAATAAATTTTGGCCATAGAACCATAAGAACCAACTGAATAATAAAAAAGATACCAAAAGCCCAAACCCACCATAAATTTGAGAATTGTGAAAAATACCTGAAAGATAAGATTAAGAGACCCAAAAGTGGAACCCCTAGTAGGAATGAAAGAAATAACTCAATTACCTTGTCCTTAAACCACAGTTTTCCTGTAGACTTGTTGAAACCAAACTTTTCCTCGAGTTTAAAATGACGCCACCAATCAAAAACAATCGAGTGGATTTGTGATATGTAAAGAAAAAGGACAGCGAAAATTGCACACTTCCATGTTGACTGTTTGAAACCCGTGTCAAAATAATTGAAGAAAAAAGGGAAAAACCAAAAGAGCAGAATAGAAAAAATCAATAATCCAAAGGCATCCTCAAAAATGGAAAACTTGGTTTTAGAGATAGAATAAGAAGATGCCTTATCCCACTCCTCTTCGGACATTAGCTTTTTAGTTTTCTTGGGTTGCTTTTCTTTGAGAGAAACAAACTGTTTCAAGTTTAGGTTTCCAAGATGGGTTTCAAAGCCAAAACGCCCAAACGCCAAAATTAGAATCAGTAGTTGGATTTCAGTCATAGTTAGCCTTACCCTACACTTCAAAATTTCTTTGTCGATATCAGATAGAATTTAATGAGATTGCGAAATTCAGATAAAAAAATAAGTTATATACCATGTCCGAAATTAGCTCCGAAGATGCCTCAATCCCAGATCTTAGTGACATGAGTTACGAGGACGCTATTTGCGAACTGAAAAAAATCATTGATTTAACTGAGACAGGAGAAATTCCTTTGGATCAAATGGTAAATAATTACGATTATGGCATGAATCTTCTAAAACACTGCCAAAGACATTTGAATATTGCTGAGATGAGGATTATTGACCAAGAAAAGCAAGCAAATGCTTCCGACGACTAAGCACATATAATGGATTCTTCATCCATCTTAGAGAAAATTAAACAACCAGCTGACCTTCGTCTCTTGGAGGAAGACGAACTACAAATTCTCGCATCGGAAATTAGAGAAACGATAATTGATGTGACTTCCCAAAAAGGAGGACATGTTGGTCCAAATCTAGGAGTAGTTGAGCTTTCGATTGCTTTACATTTGGTCTTTGATTCCCCAGATGACAAGTTTTGCTGGGATGTATCCCATCAAGGTTATGTGCATAAGCTTCTTACAGGAAGAAACGATTCCAAATTTCAAAAGTTAAGAGGTACGGATGGTCTAAGCGGTTTTTTGAACAGAAAAGAAAGCTTGCATGATTCATTCGGTGCCGGACATGCCGGAACCGCACTTTCTGCTGCGCTTGGCATGGCAATATCAAGAGACGTACTCAAACAAAATAATCATGTGGTGGCAATTGCCGGCGACGCTGCCTTCACCTGCGGTATCACTCTAGAGGCTCTCAACAATATATCTTGCAATACCAAAAAACTTATTCTGGTGCTTAATGACAATGAATGGTCAATAGCCAAAAATGTAGGTGCACTATCCAGATATTTCAATGAACTCATAACCAATCCAATTTATACCCGAATTCACAAAGATGCTGAGTCTGTCCTTAATAGAATCCCATTCGGTAAATTATTGATTAAGCTAGTTTCTAAAGCAAAAAGAGATACNAAAGAACTCTTTGCACCATCAATCTTATTTGAAAAACTGGGATTAAGNTACCTTGGACCAATTGACGGNCATGACATCAAAAGTATCGTNAATTTNCTTGAATTTGCAAAANAAGCTGAAGAACCCATTGTACTTCATGTTCTTACCAAAAAGGGTAAAGGGTTTCCCAAAGCTATCGAAGAACCCGAAAAATGGCATGGAGCCGGTCCGTTCGAAAAGCAAACTGGCAAAACCATATCCAGTAGTAATCCTTCCCCCCCAAAGTATCAGGATGTTTTTGGCTCTTGCTTGGCAGAGCTTGCAAAGAGAGACACGAATATCGTAGGCATTACTGCTGCAATGCCTAGTGGAACCGGTCTAAATGTCTTAGAAGAAACAATTCCTGAAAGATTTTTTGATGTTGGCATCGCTGAAGAACATGCAGTTGTCATGGCTGCAGGAATGGCAACACAAGGCATGAAACCCGTTTGTGCAATCTACTCCACATTTCTTCAAAGAGCATACGATCCAATTATTCATGATGTTTGCTTACAAGAACTTCCAGTCACATTTTGTCTAGATCGTGCTGGGCTTTCTCCCAACGATGGACCAACTCATCATGGTCTTTTTGATTTATCTTTTTTAAGATGTATCCCTAACGCCATCGTCATGTCACCAAGTAATGAAAATGAATTGCAAAACATGCTCTTTACCTCACTTAATTCAGGAAAACCTTCTTTCATTCGCTATCCAAGAGGAAACGGTACTGGGGTCCAACTATCCGAATCTCCATCAAAGATTCCAATAGGAAAAGCCGAGTGTCTTTTTGAAGGTCAGCTTTTTGCAATCTGGGCATTGGGGAATTTTGTTCAAACCGCTGTTGAGATTGCTGAAGATCATGAAAATCATTATGGCATAAAACCCGCCGTCGTTAACTCTAGGTTCCTAAAACCGCTAGACGAAGATTTGCTGCTTGAGCACTGCCTGAAATACAAAGCCATTATCACCTTTGAGGATAATGTTTTGCAAGGCGGATTTGGATCTGCAATTTTAGAATGCATAGCATCCAATGGAGTACAGATTCCTACTCTAAGGTTTGGATGGCCTGATGAATTCATCGATCATGGTGACTCAACAGATGTCATTCGGAAAAAGTATGGCTTGGATAATCCCAGTATCTTAAAACGCATCAAAACTTTTACTTTCAATCACAACCTACTGAATCCCAAGAAAGAAAAACTAGAAACCATTCCTTAGGTATGGCAACCATGCAGATAGCTTATAGTTGTAAAATTTTGAATCAGTAAAGAAAAGCCATCCATGTTCGTTCTCATTGAACAAAAAAGCACCACTCGTCGGATCCCATAGAGATTGTGATGTCCAAAACCAACCCCACCCATCCAACCAGAACCACATATTATTTCCCGCTGGCGATGGCTGGATGTATATCCACCCCAATTCCAAATGATATGCCCATGAGTTGGGCAAAATCATACAACTTCCAAACCAAGTTTCAGACCAAGCATCCAAATCTGATGATTCCTCATCTTCGTTAAGCACATCATCTTCACTGGAAACAATTCTAGGATAAACCTTCAGACTGAGTGTTTTTGTTAGTATATTACCTTCAGAGTCATAAATAATTATAGTAGCATCATGAACCCCCACATCCTCTTTGCCGGGAGTCAAAAATAATGAAAGACTCCTGTCATCGGTAGAGCTGTTTCGCAACTCGGACCATTCGGGTCCTTTAAATCTTATTGATGACTCCTTTAGGTCAAACGAAGAAATGTAAAAATTAAATTCACTCGTTTCATATTGGAATGCATCAATTGACTGTGGTACTGAAACAATAGGGATTGTGTTATTCTTATCCGAAAAAACCAAGTCAAATTGGATATTCAATTCTTGATTATACCCTACGGAACGTAGAATAAAGTCAAAAGGAAAGCTTCCAGAAACTTTCGGTGCAGTCCCTGAGAATGTTAATTCTCCTGCTTCGTCGACTCCAAAATCAACCCACTGGTAAATACTTTCATCTGCTATTTGATCCAACTGAAATGTATGCTCCCTACCCTCCCAAGGTCCAGTACTTAGAGAAAACTCAAAGTTTCTTGATACTGGAAGATTCTCAGGTGGAAAATTCAAAAGCATAGGATTTGAAACGGAATATCCCAATCGATTCCAAACTAGATTTTTTTCTACATTTCTACCAAAATATCCATCTTCCCAAAAGGTTTCGATTCCAATGAAATGAATGTCCTGTGGTGAAATTAGATTTAACGAATCTATGCTATCAGATCCTGGTCCACTAATGTGTAAATCATCCAATCTCGTGAAACCATTGGGTTCAATTCTGGCTAAAAAAGCATCTGAACTACCTTTTGATTCGAAAATCTTTCCATCAATTTCAATTTCATCAAAAAAGCTACCAGAAAAGAGAATTCTATCATTTTGATCCAACTCAAAAATCCCCAGTCTGTCATTCAAAGTTGATCCAAAATTTCTTGCATCCAAACCTGAAAAATTCTCTTCCAAAGAAAATAAAAGAAGGTCAAATCCACCGTTGGAAGAAACCGTTTCATTTCCCAAGGTGAAAGTTCCCTCAAATTCACATGCAACAAGAAATCTCTCTAAAGCAGAACTGTATCTTATTTTCACATTGCTGACACGAGCAGATGAAACCTCATTTGACTCTCTTATTAGATCTCCATCCAAGTTAAATTGCCTAAGAAACAAGCCATTAATTTCCTGCCCCTCACCAAAAGAAAGATTTTCCGGTTTTTCACCAGAAAAGGATCCGCAAGCCACAATTTCCTTATCGGATATAATTTCCATGTCAGTCAGATTGTATTGTCCCGCTTTTGCCAATGTCTTGCCCCATTCTATATCGTCCAAATAATTCTTTGAGACTTTTACAATCACACTATCGATTGTACCGGTATTTGAACTTATTCGTAGATCTTTAAAATCAACAAAGCCCAAGAAATCCGCTCCCAGAAAAATATCATTTTTCGATACGCAAATTGCCTTTGCCATATCGTCATTTGTTGAGCCATATGTCGCAAATTCCATTTGCATGTCATTAGCGTCTATCTTCAAAAGGAATAAATCATAACCTCCATTGGAAAAATATTTCTTTCCACCGACAGTAATCTCCCCGCTAAAGTTTCCAAAAAAGTAAGCATTTCCGGAAGAATCCAAGCAACTTTCGACTATAAATAATTGATTGGACGAAATTAAATTTATTCGCTCAACTTCAGAGGAATTCTCCTCCCAAAATAAAATCGAGGAGACAACACTATTCAGAGGTTCAAACTGGATATCATTTAACTTAAAATCCTGAGCCTCATTTACAGACAAAATCCATTTTTTTTCAGGAGTGGATAGCAGTCCCCTCACACGACCACTTCCTTTCAACACATCCGCAAATCCGTTATCGAGAGCTGGAAAACGTCCCATAATAAATTCACTCTGTTCAGATTTTGCATACTGAATATTTATCTTTTCAACGGAAAAGTCCCCCTCAATATTGTATGCTCTCACAAATACTTCATAACCAACACCGTTCAATATGGACTGATCAGCTAATTGCGATTCAATCAGAAGAGATGCATGAGTATTTCCTTTATTTCCACCAATGAGCGAAATCCAATGCGGTGCGTTCACCAATTCAAAGAATATTTCACCAGAAAAAATGCAATCCAGCCTATGCAACTGGGGATCCATACCAATAAGTTCGATATTGGCTAAATCGAGGGTCGGAATTCCGAGATCGGATGCAAGGTGAATTATGTGAATTTCACTACCACTATTTGATTTTGTTATCTTAAACCCATCAATTTCAATTTCTTCGTCTGACTGCATTGCCAATGCCACAGTTCCAGAAGAACTCACTGGCATATCTACAATTTCCTGTGTTCCGGAACCTCCAATAACTTTTAGCCAGATCAACTCTGCTGATTCATGATCCAATTTGCATATTGCAATATCTTTCTCTTCGACAGATTGGAGTTCAACGCCAAATCCCGAAAAGTCTCCACCAAACTCTAGACCCAGAAGCGGGTTTCCCCATTTATCAAATGCGATTTGCTTGATGTTCGAGTTCAAAGACGAATTGATAAATCGAAAGATAGAAATTTCTAATTTGTCGTTCATTGCAATTAAGAAGCCATTGGATGAATCATTCTGATACAGCTTCTCATCATTAAATGTGATTGAGCCAGTATTTGATCCCACAATCCATATCAAACCATTATTACAGGACAAATCTTCGATGCGAAGTTCTCCATCAGAACTCAACTTGATTTCTTTTGTCAGTTCAACATCACTGTCAAACTTTGATAACTGAAAGATGGAATCATTATTCTCTTTATTCTCAACTTTTGAGATGCTGATTAAGTCTTCTTCAGAATTTGTGACAACAACCAGATCTGTGTTTTCAAAACCATCGAGATAAGAAGCTTTTTCAAACTTTCCATCTACTGAAAGAGAAAGATGGAAATTTCCATTGATATTTGAATCAAAATTTCTCCCCAGTGGCTGAATCTCAAAATTTCCTGCGAAACTTGCAAAAACCAAAATTTCTCCTGAATTAGGCATAATCAAATTAAGATTGGAAAAGATCGCTTCTCCACCAAATGTTTTGATCCACCTGCACTCGCCAAGTGCATCAACACTAGCAATAAAAATGTTATTCTCGTTGCCAGTGACGATTTGCCTGTCAAGCACTTCAATACTATTACCAAAGGTACCTACAACTATGTGCTCCCCAACACTCGAATCTTTAATTATATGAAACGATGAGTCATCTCCACTTAGAACGGAAGATATTTTATCGGCCAAATCATCATGCTTGTGAATGTTTATCCAAGTGCTTGCCTCATCCGTAAAATTCATGTCCGAATTCAGTCCGTTGGTTATTACTGCCTTCATTCCTTTGGCAAAAGTATGAAGATTTTCACCCAGAGACCATCCGACAACCGGAGGTTCGGTAGCCTCTATCTTGGTAACCTTTTGCGCTACCAAAGGAGAACTTTCATATCTTCGTACAACACGGATTTTACTGAGACCGTCATCCGAATAGTNGGGAATTGAATAACTGGTTCTGGAAATGCCCTGCTCATCAAACTCATTACTTGAGNTCTCAACAAATTCCGTCACGTCTTCACCTGTACTCAAATCAGTAGCAATAAATCCTGGATCCGAGAAAATATGTTCTTNAGAAATCATATGAATGTAATTTCCAAATAGCTCAATATTGCTTCTTTCAAATGAATTCACTTGAACCTGAAAGAATATTGAATGGGTATCGCTTCTTATGCCAGTAACCTCTACCTCTATCTCATAGAGTCCTTCACTTCCCTTTGGTGCCTCTCCATTGATAAAAATCCGGTTACCTTCCTCTCTTCTAATATTTAACCATGAGGGTGCTCCTAAAATCCTATGGCTAAATTCCTCCAAAGGATTGTTTGAAGAAATGACGATTTCCTCAAAAATGGATTCTCCTTCATATATGTTCAGGTTTTCCGGCTGAGAAATGTATGGTTTGTCCTCATCCCATAAAACGACAGCATTAACAATTATTTCATCATATTTACGCCCATCGCTTACCCTTAAAACAAATGTGTCTTCGCTTATCTGTATTCCGTCAGGAACATAATTGAGCGTGGAAGGGAAAGCTCCATTTCCAACCAAGGATACCTCTCCATTTGCAGGTAATCCATNAGATGGGATAGACCATTCCAATGGCTCCCCCTCAGGATCAAATGCACTCAATTCGGTTAGATCAAAACCTTGCGGGATGCCATCTGAATTGTATGGAATGGTAACACTTTCACCTTTTCCAATGCTTGGTTTTTTGTTCGAGCCATCAACAAAAATGCTAAATGGTTTGTTTTCCAACCGTCCAGTCTGATCCAAAACAACGACATTGTAATTATACANATTTCCATGAACACTAACTTTAGGAATACCCTCTAAATGGAGNATACCCTCTTGNTCGTGTTCAGCAATTTCCAGCCATGGATTTGTGTCCCAAAACGGATAAATCAACTGAAATTGCAAATTATCTCCATCCGGATCTTCTGCACCAATCTCAAGACTGAATGGGTCGTCTGCGTCAACATAGATTATATCATCCAAATTTGTGATTATGGAAGGTCGGTCTGGAACAGGATAGACACTGACCTCAACATTCAGAGGAGATGAGCGATCACCCTCGCTCATTTCTAGAACAAAGCGATCCGTGCCACTGAAGTTGGGAGGTGGGACATACCTAAAAAGTTCAGGAACTCCACCGTATCCAGAAACCTCCAAATGACCTCCTGCACTGGAAGTCTCAATCACTGACCAGCTGATTTNCTCATAGTCATCATGCTCACGATCAGGATTNATNGCAGCGAAATTAGCTGGCTCTTTCCACTCAAGTATCTCCTCATCCTCGTTCATGCGCAACTTTATGTTTTCGATCGCAATACCACTTTTAACCGCCTCAAAACGGGGGGGCAGGTCATCTACCACCACGTGAAGGTTGAAAGATTGATCAACCGTAGCACCCTCCAAATCCGTAGATCTGAGATGAATACGATAAACTCCCTCATTTTCAATACCAGCTTTACCGCTTAACACCCCCCGCCCATTTCCTTGATCATTTAGTGTAATCCATGATGGCAGTTCCTTTACGCTAGTAATCGTATGAGATCCATCAGATAAGCCATCAGGATCAAAAATCCTTATTCCATATTCAGTATCAAAATAATCACTCCAAACCACCTGCTTGGAACTTAAACTTGATTCCATCGGACTGGAATCAAATACGGGGGGATCATTTACACCTAATACATTAACATTAACAATCAGATAAACCGACTTACTCTTTTCGTTATTTATAGACTCATCCGAAATCTCCACAGTAAAATTATCAAGTCCAGAATAATTGGCATCCGGAATGTAAATGAGATTTTCACCATCTGCATCGATAACTGCAACACCGTGCGTAGCTTGGCTTGAGACAGACCAAATGAGATTTTCAGTGAGTGTTTCAAGATCAGTCACCGAGATGGATTCGATCTTGCCTAGATTGTCTGTTGACGACCACGAGGAAATCAAATCTTCCGTCATTTCCAATTCAATTTCTCCATCATTGATCACCGGGGAATGATTTAAAACATACACAGAAAGATCAATCGAAAGAANGTCTTGCTCACCATCTCCATCTACGATTGCNAAACTTATCTGAGAATCACCTTTGTCGACTTCTTTAGGCTCACCGGAGAGAGAAATAAAGCCATCCAAAAAATTCTTTTGATCTATGTTTAACCATGATGGCTCTCCTGAAATTAAAACTTCAACAGAACCCAACCCGTCACCATCGGTAAATAATACGTCAAAATCAAAAGAGTTNCCTTCTTTGATTTGAAAGAANCTGTCCTCAACCATGAATAGGGGTGGGTCGTTTACATTGGTCACTTCAAAATTTAAGGTAAGCTGGTCAGAGGCAATGCCATCTGAGACTTCAATTATGATTGAATCAAATCCGGAGAAATTTCCATCAGGCACAAATCTCATAAAGTTCAACTCACCTGTTTCTTCGAACTCAATCTCTGCATTTCCATTGGAAGGAGGTGCAATGATGCTCCATGAAATTCTTTGATTNTCCTCTTCCTCCAATACGAGGGGATAATTTTTAAACCATTCACTATCCTCCTCCATTACAATAATTTCATTCAAATCCATAGGATCGATTTTGGGCAAAAAGTTCCGTTGGATGACACTTACANTGAAAGACTGTTCACGAACTGCCCCTATCTGATCGGTAATCAAAAGTGTAATAGCATGATTTCCAATATCATTTTGCTTNGGGGTTCCAGCTAATATGCAGGAGTATTTTTCATTCTTTAATTCAACAGAGAGATTTAACCAATCGGGAGAATCTACTGATTTTACAATGTTCAGGGTTTGGTTCTTATCCCCATCAACCGCATCAAAAACATATGACCAGTCATAACCAACGACCGCATCCGTAAATCTCGCCAGGGGCACAAAAACAGGATCATCCGGAACACTGGAAATATCCACCAGTATTTCNATTTGATCCCTAAACCTCTGATCTCCTGGATCATATACTTCAACAATAAAAGAATCTAAGCCCGTAAAATTTCCATCTGGCACATAATCAACAAAAATGGCGTCGTGGGCACCGCTCCAAGAAACCTGACCATTCGCAGGGGTTGAAATCAATTGCCACTCCAACTGTGTCACCGAAGTTTCCAAATTTGGGTAGATTGCATTTAATTCTAATGTCGACCAAGCCAATGGTGTTTCATCCTCATCAATAATGATTTCCTTATTAGCACCCTGAGTAATCACAGGCGGGTATGTTTGAGGAATAACTTCAAGGTCAAATTCCTGAAGACCTTGAGCTGAAGAAGCGTCCTCCACTACTATGGTCACAAATTGTTTGTTCTCCGTATAATCTTCCCATTTGGGCGTCCCGGATATCTCTGAAAGATTTTCATCGAAATTCAACCACGAGGGCAATTCAGTCACGGAGATCGAATATGTGTCATTGAAATCAGGATCACTTACAAGGATAGGATATGAAAATTCCTCTCCTTCTTCAACGGACAGAGAGGAAGGTGAGGAGATGATTTCCGGAGGATCATTTACCGGGAGCATGGATACCTTAAAAAACAAGTCATAAGACTTGGAAGGTATGTTGGAATCTGTCAGGCGAACTGAAAAGTTATCATCTCCGGTATAATTGTCAGAGGAATCGTATATTATCATGGCATTATCGCTGGCATTAGAATCCAAAAAGACGTTTCCATGACTTGGATCGTTTGCCAAAGACAGGGTAAAACCGTTATTGGATGGATCATCATCCACCAATGAAAGCGTTGGAATGGTTTGCAACCATTCGGATTGTGAAAAATCTTCAAACAATTCCATTTCAACCAAAGTAACTGTAGAACCATTTTCGTNTTCAAAACGAGGCGGGGAATTCTTTTTGTAAATTTGCAGACTAAAATCTTTTTGATTCGTGAGCAGNCCATCACTGACTTCAACTTCTATCGTGTAAATAACGGAATTTCCGTCACCTACTGCAGACCAAA
The DNA here is from genome assembly GCA_002692535.1 of Opitutia bacterium. Classification (GTDB taxonomy): domain Bacteria; phylum Verrucomicrobiota; class Verrucomicrobiia; order Opitutales; family Seribacteraceae; genus Seribacter. The sequence continues at coordinate 13,007 of NZKO01000035.1, read as the reverse complement.
GCGGAGTGCCAACAATTCTATTTTGATCAAAAGAAAGGCCTAAATCAGATGGGCTCATCGAAAAGGTAAGATCATCTCCATCCACATCAGTGGCATTTATTTCAAAAGAATAGTAATCGTCTACCATCGCATAGGGTAGAATAACATCCTGACTACCAAAAATTGGAGCATCGGGTTCTGGAGTAAACTCGATTTCAAAGACCTCGGAAACTTCTCCTTCAGGCAAACTTACCCTAATCGTCAATTCCAACAATCCGTTAAAATGTTCCTCTGGTTGTAAATNGAATTCTCCAGTTTCCTGANTTATTTGGTAACTACCNCCAGTAAGATTAAAATCAGTGATTTCCCAAGTGAAACCGGAATCAAAAGGATGCGTTGCATTAAAATCGAAAGAAAAACCGCCAAAAGTATCCTCGTTAGTTACAAATCTTGCGGGGGTTAATCTGTCGAAAAAAGGAGGGAATTTCTGTTGGCGAACTGACTGCCAACCCAAGTTTGAAAATTGTTGAACTGAACCACCTGATTCAACGCTACTACTATCCTCTGGCATACCAACGACAATTCTTCCTGCTGCAATGTCAATTGAGGCATATGATGGGTTTGTGACATTCGTTTCATTGTTTTCCAAAACCGAAATCAGGTTCCAATCGACAGTACTCTCACCCATTTCAAAGACATAGGAAACTACTCCTGATCCTATTCCTGTTGAACCGATTACAACAAAATCATCAAAGACGGCCAAATCATCAGAAAAAACCTGCGAGGTAAATTCATTCGGTGGAACAAGTTTTGCTTTCTCAATCCAATTGTTGCCGTCAAATTCGAAAACATAAGNGGAGCCTATGTCTGTTCGAGCATCATCATCTCCATATTTTGCTCCCACAAATACCAAATTACCTGAAATCTCTACCTTGTGCCCGAATTGATCTCCATCTGAAAGAAAGTCAGCACTTATTGTATATGGGGTTTGATCCCAGGTGCCATTATCATCCTTTTTAAATACGTATACCAAACCCTGAACATTTTCAGCAACACTTGCATGAGGTGCTCCAACGACCAAAAAATCTTGGCTCAAAGCCAAATCATATCCAAAAGAATCTCCTGAAACGTTTTTGTCAGGTGATGACCAAAATTGACTATCCCTAACCCAATCTTGACCGTCGAAGGAGAAAATAGACACTTTCCCCACACCCTCATTCTTAAGGTGTGGCGAACTAACCCCTAATTCAGTCCCATTGGTACTTACAGATAGTGAATACCCGAATTGTTCATCAATGGATCCATTTAGATCATTGATTTCCGTAGAGAAAGAATAGTTTTGATCATTTCTTTGAAAATAATAAACCCTACCGGTATAATTGTTTGCATCCGGAGAACCGATAAACAAGTCCTGAGCATTTACAGCAAGAGAAGCACCAAACTTTGTACGATTGGATTCGTTAACATCCAGAATTGGTATGATTTTTTGTTTAGGAACGCCTGAGCCATTGAGATCAAATAAATAAACGGCACCAAGATGGTCTTCATTTCCCGGAGCCCCAACGATTGTTTCATTCCAATCATTGATTTTGACTGAATAACCAAAATCATCTCCAGTTGTTAAATCATTTGAATAGATTATGCTTCCAAGCTCATAAGGCTGAACTTCAATATTAATTGCTCGGGAATGATCGTCAGGGTCATAAATGACCCATGAACGTGTTGAATTCTCATCAGGCGAAAAGAGTAAATATTCGCGAGGTCCCATGGCATTATTGTTAAAAACCTCGGTTCCATTGTACTCGACACCGATTTCAGTGCCAATGGTAATGCTCATATTTCCATCTGTCCGAAAAGCATGGTGATTGTGCTCGTAGACAGTCAGATTTGTCATCTGAGAGAAATCAACAACACTTACCTGACCAGATAACTGACCAAGCAAGAAAACAAATACAATCAGCAAAAAACGCCTGCTCTTGATTACAAATTCTTCACTAATGCTAAAATTTGACATTGAAACCTATCCAAATCTTTACCTAAACGGAATGGATATATTTGTGATTTATATATTTCTTGGACTTTACAATGCTGGGCAACATACTTAACAATCCTAAAAAAAGCTGATAATTGCAAAGCTTTTAGAGAAGTATTTAAGCCAAAATCAAGAATTCAGAAGAGACGTCTTGGAGGTATTCGAGTTGCCGGAACACGGGGTGCTGAAGGTGCTCTTCTTACCAACGGAACAAGTCTTACGGGTTTGGGTCTTTTAACCAATTCCGGTCTTTTAGTCTTAGGAGCAAGGGGACTTCGTGGAGCACGAGAAATTGCCCTTGCAATGGGTGCCAGAGGTGCTCTTCTTGTAAGTTTGACTTTACTTGAAAGGGAAACCGTCCTGACTTGAGAAACCTTCGGGACAGAAGGAACGGAAGGTACTTGCCTTAATGCGTAGGTAGTGGTTCCAACAAAGCAGATGGAGATAGACGATACTAACTTAAACCAAAACAGAAAACTTCTCAACGGGATAGACGCTGGAGATTTTTTGCAATAACCAATCCGTGGGTTCGTAATTTGCAAAAACCTCAACTTCTTCACCTCCCTTTTGCATTTTGACAGAAGAAACAATAATCTCGGGCGTCTTAGGTGGAGCATAAAGAATGTCGTCGTGAGATGCGTTCATTTTGGAGTTGAATAGATCTGGAGTCAAGTTTCCTCCCAAATGGTCACTTCGACCCGTTGCCACATGACAAGTTCCAAAAATCTTTTCATCCTGTATATCCTTACCTGAAAAGGGAAGAAGTTGCGTTCCAAACCCAAGTTCACCAATAATTCCAGTAGCAGGATCTTCGGCAAGTTGCTTATTTCTAGATTCAACCAGTTCAATATCACCGCTCAAAAATTTTGCGTGGATGATTCTACCCTGCTCTACAATCAATTCAGCAATTGTTCCGTCTTTAAACCTAAATGGGAACGATCCTTCGGCACTTTCGGGAACAAAATAAACCTCACCTGCTGGAAGATTAGCGACATCTGGTTTACCCGGTGGGCACAAACCGTGGCTCTTTTGGGCTTCTTGCCCATTACAATGCAATTTCAGACTGTATTCAGTGCCGTTAATTTCAAAACATAGTTCAAAGAAATCTGCTTTAGTCAGAACCTCTCTGAAAACTTCTGCCTGTCGGCTAATTTTGTTGTAGTCAACTGAAAGTCCAGAATTGAGTATTGTTTGGTTAAGACCATGTAATGTGGCGCCACGGAAATTGTATTCTTTGGCTTTGGCTGTGAGGGGAGCAGTAAGTGAATAATCCGTAATGGCCAAAATCAAATCATAATTCGGATAGACGTCTGATTCGAGGGAAAGTAAATTTCCTTGCACATCCATAGCATCATCTTCTGGGTCCAAGTTGCTACCGTAAGTGGTTTTGAAAGCATACATATCAACATTTTTGACGTTATATTCATAACCGACTTCGCCTTTGAGTGGATTCAAGAATTTATCAACCGCGTAAGATTGGACACTAAAATTTTCATGCCCTAAAAATGAATGATCTTTCATCATGTCCAACTCTGGGAGATCGATCAGTATTGCAATTCTGAGATCGTCACTGGGAAAGCCGAAACAAGTAGTGAGGAGGTTTATGAGGTTAAATTCAGAGAATTCGTCTAATTTTGGTGTATACATGAAGTTCATTAAATATTAAATATACAAATATCCAAGCAACAATAAGGTGGTGTATAATAGAACCGTTATCGCAGAAAGTGAAAGGACCTTACCGTAATCGCTCTTAACCAGAGCTTTACGCAAAAGAAAAAAAGTGTAGAGCCCTAACGGGCATAAAAAGATAGTAGGGAAAGCACTAGGCACTAGAAATGGAATTAAAATAGTTGATACTCCCACTCCAATAACAAAAAGGAATAGACCAAAAGTTTTCCCGAAGATAACAACGGAAGTTCTTTTCCCAACATCTCTATCCTCTTCAAAATCTCGGTAATTATTGACTACCAACAAGTTGTTAATAACGAAACCAATTCCTAAAGGTAGAATCCAATTAGGTTCCCATTCAACGGCTGCAGATAGACAAAGAACGTAATGAGTCGAGTGAACCGCAACGAAACCAAAAAACACGATGACGAACACATCACCCAGCCCATTGTACGCAAGGGGAAAAGGACCACCCGTATAAATAATCGCAAATAGAAAACTTGAAATTCCGACAATAATTAATAACCGGTTGGCGGATACCATTTCCATAATCGTAACACCTATCAAAAAACCGAGGAGAAGTACTAAAAAGGCAAATAGAAGCATATGCTCTGGCTTGATCAAGCCAGAGCTTACCATCCTTTCAGGACCATGACTGCGATTGGCATCAGCACCCTTTTTGTAATCGAAAAAGTCGTTTGCAAAATTTGTTCCGACCTGTACGGCAAAACAGTAGAATAGGCACAAAAGTCCCACATATGGTGAAATTAGTGGACTTTGCTCTCTTGCCAAAAGAAATCCGCAACATACTGGTAATATCGAGGCTACCAGTGTCTTAGGTCTTGCTGCCAACAGCCAATGCTTAAGCATGGAATATGGTAATATCAACGGGTGATTGCCATGGGCAACCGAAAGTGGTTTCTGTATTTATAAGATATCCTCCTAAAACCTTCTTCTTTAGATGGATCGGGAACCTTATATGGCCATTGAATATCTATTTGTAAGCCTAAAAAGCCATTACTTGGATGGTGCCGGTGCCTATGCTCCAATGGAAATTGAGAACACTTGATAAGAAAGTACCTGTCCTCTTCAGGTATCCACCTTGTTGACCACGGATAAGTCTCCTTGTGAACATCATCATATCCGTAAAGCGAAATGGGATCATCATTTTCGGATATGTTAAAAAAAACAACTCCACCCTTTTCCTTCTGGAAAAAATCTTGGTTTGGACCCTCGTCCAATTGATCACTGTTTAAAACAGTTGTAGTTTGATTCTCCACAACTTGCTCGAAAGCAACAGCACCTCCGCTCCTCGATGCAACCAACAGAAGGTCAAATTGCACATCCTCCCTGGATCGATCGATGAAATCCACCTCATAAAGACCGGCGAGGCGATTGGTACCTGCTTCAACAAGAGAAAAGCCCATTCTTTCGAGTTCAATTTGTACGGCATCCACCAAACCATAGGCAGTATCCTGTTCTCTCACTTTGCTGACACCCTCAACGCTCCAAGGTAGAAAACCAAGCAATCCACCAATCAAAAATGCAAAGACTGCCAAGGCAATGACCACCTCAAGCAAAGTAAAGCCCTTACTGGCAGATGATCCTGCTTTTCTCATGGATTGATGAAATCATTAACATCCAAAACGGCAAAGCCACCAAATCTTCTCATTAGGATTCCAGCAATTGAATTTGGATCATTAAAACGAAGAGCCTTTTCCTCATCTGCAGGGTTGGGCTCTCCCACAGCAAGAACTAACTTCGGTGTCTGAGGCACTCCCGTATCACCTTCAGGGCAAATCAAGTTGCCTGCTTCATTAAAGGCCATGTAAGTGAAACTTTCAGCTCCGCCTTCACTTCTTACCCCCTTGAAAGGTGGAGAGAGCAAGAGGTCTTCATACTCGTCATGACTCCATATTGAAAAGGCATCTTCTCGCCAGTCATCAGCCTGAAAAGAGAGGCTTTCATCACTTGGCACCAGATAAATTCCATCAGTAAGAAAGGTACCTTCTCCCGCCACGACCCAGTTACCGGTATTATTTGATTCCTGAGTCACTATCTCTATGTAACGATGGTACTTATCTTCATCCTGAGGATCATTGTAAATCAGCAATCGAGTCTCCCTCCCAGTCAGTGCTGCCTGTGCCCGTGTTTTTTGAATCAAACCGAGGAGTTCACGTTGTGCGGCTCCAAGTTCATTTCCTCCTCCACCCAAAAGGCTAAACCCGATTAACCCCATCATAACACCCATAACTGCCAGAACCACGAGTAACTCCATCAAAGTAAACCCCTGAACACGAGAACTCATAGCTTAAAGATTTTACCCTTAATCAGAAAAGAATTTTCTTATATCCCAAGAAAAAACATTTTCAGAATCTGTTTCTCCAGTTGGATCTTCCAACACAAAAATACCAACCTTATCACGTATCACTTTGAATTTTTCAGAAGCGTCTTCCACATCCTCGTTGTCATAATCTTTTTTCAAGGCCACCTTGATTCGATTGACCACCTCAGTGCTCAACTCAATCAATCCATCCCCATCCTGGTCGACCACAATGTGAATATCACGACCACCCCATGCATCAGCCAAATATCCATGATCACCAAACTCATCTTCTGTGAAAGAGTGAAATTGCCTCGACTTCCGGTTTTCCACCAGCAAGTCGTCATCCAATTGGCCCCAAGTTTGTGTCGATATATCCCATTTCTTTCCCTTCAAAGCTGCCAAGAAGGAATCATGGGACTCTTCATCTGATAAAAGCACTGGGTCTCCCTCAACATTGTCTAACAAAAAAGGGGGGAAATATTTGTAATGTTCTTTGTACTGGATGAGTTGAGTAACCCACGACCTGAATATGGACTGAGTCTTTGTTGCCTTTGAACCACTTAAAATTTCAAACACCTTGGGTCCGATCAATCCCATTAAAACACCCAATATGGCGATAACCACCAATAATTCAATGAGTGTAAATCCTTTCTTACAGTTGCTTTTCATAATCTTATTTAAAAGTTAAAATTTACCATTTACCAGGTTCGGTTTCAGGAATGTTGTCCTTGTCAAATTCTTGTTTTTCAGGAGTGCTTGTCAGTTCTTCTTTGAAGGAAGATGCTTTTTCATCTTCGCCTTTACTGAAGAGTAAAAAGCCCGGATGACCATCAGCCCTTGGGTATTCATAAACATAGGGTGACATCCATGGATCAACCAAAAAGATCTCTTCGTTCTCACCAATATCACCCATAGCCTGGTCTCCAGTCAGTGTGTATGATTCAATTTCACCTCCTTGTACTTTTCCTAGAGTGTAGCTATCCGACGGTAGAAATGAATTACCTCGTTCCTCTTTCTCTATCTCAAAACCACTCAAGTCCAACCAACCGGAAAGGGACATAAAAAGAATCTTACCCCTTTTCTCCTCAGAATCAGACAAGGTGGCGCTGGGGTAATCATCATATTCGGATTTGAATTGTTCAAGAGCCAAGGTGATGGTCTTCAACTCTGCTTTTGCTTTTTTTTCTTTCTGAGTACTGAACATGTAGCTTGCACCAGTAAAAATAATACCAAATAAAATGCCGATAATCACCATTACCGCCATTAGTTCCATAAGGGTAAATCCTCTAGTTTTATTTTCAGAATCAGTCATTTGCAGTGTGAAGATTCATTTAAAAAAATACCTTTGTCAATGATTTCGTGCACTTGTAAAAATTCACCTTTGAAAAACTTTTTTTAACATCTTTTTTATTTCCTCACCTCCAAAAAAGAAAAAACTAATCCCAAATGTTAATACCCCCATAGGGATTGCACAAAGGAGAAAAATAGCACAATCCAACTTGGAGTTTCCAAACGACAAAAAATGTTCAGCGAAAAATAACACGATGATCATGATACCTGTAGATAGCAAAATGGAGATTGCCTGCCTTCCAAGTTGTCGCAGTGGAAGCACATTCAATTTGAATGCCAGATAAAGGGTTTGCATAACTGCAGCCAAGACATTTGCCAAGGCAAGTCCATGAGCCTGATAGTCTGCGATCAGAATCAGGCTTAAAACAAAATTCGCAATAAGGCTGCAGATTGCTGCATTAAGAGGAACCCTCATGTTTTTCTGAGAATGAAAAACCTTAACCAAAAAAGTTGAAATTGCATAAAATGGAAGGCCAATACTGGAAATGACCAATATCTCCTTTGCTCCGGAAACATTCTTGGCTCCAAATTCATTCCATTGGTAAAGGGCGGTTAGTATTGGCTCTGCCAATATGGCCAACCCAGCTGCCGCAGGGATCGTTATTCCACCCGTCATTACCAAACCACTTAGTACGGATTTTTTGAATCTCATATTTTCCCCTGAACTGATTGCACGGGACATCTCAGGAAAGAATACAGTGGAAATTGCAACGGCAAATACTCCCAAAGGAAGCTCAACTAACCTTGAGGACAGGAACAAATAGGACAAACCTCCACTTTCTTCCAAGGAGTAGGCCAAAAACCTTGAAATCAGTATGTTGACTTGTCCAACTGCAGCGCCCATTGCTCCAACCCAAAATAATGATTTGATTCGATTGATTCCATCCGACTCTGAAATTGTCACCTTCCATTTCCACCCCATCGATTTCCTTAAGGAAATCCACGGTAACAACAATTGGAGGAATCCGGCAAAGATTACGCTTAGACACAGTAAGACCGCGAGATTCATACCAGACAGTCCCCAAATGAATTTACCCATAAACATAGAGCCAACCATACAAAGATTGAGCAAAACTGGTGAAAAAGCACCTTCAAAAAACCTTCCATTGCTGTTGAGTGCCCCCACAAGAATTGCAGAAATACAAATGAAAACCACATAGCCAAATGAAAGGCTGTTAAGAAAGAGTCCATTTGTCCACTTCCCTTGCTCAAGTCCAAAGCTCGAGCTCCCAAAGTAACTAAAGAGAATTACGATGATGGCAAGCAACCCAAGAAACAAAAACAAACGTGAAACTAGATTACTCAGCAGAAGGAAGGCTTTCTCTTTCGATTCTCTTTTCAAAGTATCAGTGAAAATGGGGATGAACGCGGAACTTAAAGTTCCTTCTCCCAGCATTCTGCGAAATAAGTTTGGAAAAGTGAAGGCCAGTATAAATGCCTCTCCAATGATTGAGGCTCCAAAGCAACCAAAAAACATGATATCCCTAGCCAAACCCAAAAAACGGGACACAAGCGTCAATGAACTGACGAGTGATAATCGGCCGAAAATCTGCCCCATCAACCAAGCTGAAAATTCAAATCAGGAACTATTCCGTCAAATTGCATTCCTTGAGAAGTTGAGTTGCCTCTTCAGCAGGGTCATCATGATTCTGTTCCTTTGCCAAATTGAGTGCCTTTTTCAAATTTTCTTCGGCCTTTTCCTTTTCAGCAAGTTCCATGTATGTTTTCCCCAAAAACAAAGCTGCCATCATCCAATCCGGGTTGTGTTCAAGACAAATTTCCAATTCTCTACATGCGGATTTGAAATCCTCACATTCAAGAAAAGCCATGGCTAAACTGTAGCGATGAAAAACTTGTGTGGGATTTTTTTCTATTTTTTGTTGGAGAGCCGAAATCTTATCGGTCATACAAAAAACCTCAGGACATGCGAATGGTTACAGCGGTGGAATTATCAACTCCTCCATTTTGATTGGCGGCATCAACTAAGGCATGAATGAACTCTTTGGGTTCCAGAGAGTTCATCATCTCATTGATCTCTCTCAATTCGACCATATTGGTGATACCATCGGAACAAATCAGAAGTTGATCGCCAGGAGACATCGGATGTTCGCCAGTATCTACCTCGAAATCTATGTCCTGCCCCATGCAACGGGTGAGAGTGTGCATGTAATGCTCGGGCATGTCATTAGCAGCATCAGGACCGTGTTTCTCGATTAACTCATCACCCAATGTGTGGCATTTGGAAATTTTCTTTAGACCGTCTCCATTATTGAAGTAGATCGAAGAATCACCTACATGGGAGAACAGAAAACGATCGCTCAGCAGGCGAATCGAGGAAAAAGTTGTCCCAACTCCGTTCTCTCCACCCACCAATTGACCACACTCAACAATGTCATGATGGACACGATGAGAAAGTTGCTGCAATTCTTTTACCGTAGAACAATCATCTGAATCATGAATCATTGCGGACAGTAGCTTAACCGCCATGCGGCTTGCTAGATTGCCGAAAGGCAACCCCCCTACTCCGTCTGCAACACAGTAGATTCCTTTGTGATCATCCACCAAAAACGAATCTTCGTTGTTTTCACGAACGAATCCAACATCACTATGACCGTGGGAAGTAATTAGCATATGAACTTGAGGTATGAATTATTAGGATACAAACTTGCTATTGAAGTCAATTGACAAAAATAAAAATGAGAACGGATCAATCAATTTTTTATTCTCCAAAAACTTCGCTTATCCTTTCAAGTTTATAGTTTGCATTTGGTAATTCACTTAAAAAATGCGCCCCGTAACGCTTTTGCAAGATTCTTGAATCCAGAATCAATAAATCCCCAACATCTGTATGCGAGCGAATCAAGCGCCCAATTCCTTGGCGGAAGCGAATTACTGCCTTGGGAATGGTTATTTCCATAAACGAACTCTTTCCCTCTGCAGTTAATCTTTCCGTTTTGGCTTCCATAACTGGGTGACCGGGGTTTTCAAAGGGTAACCTCGTTATGATTACCTGAGACAGACAAGGTCCCTTTGCATCAAAACCCTTCCAAAAACTTTCGGCACCCAAGAGCAAAACATCTCCCTCTTCCATCATTTTCGAACGCAACTCAGAGCGGGAAAACCCTTGACCTTGAGCATATACGGAACGTCCGATTTTCGACCATGATGAGTTGAGATTATGATAACAGTATTCCAAGTCAGCATAATTTGTAAACAAGGCCAAAGTACCACCCTCCATATANNTNGAAGACGCATCAATTGACCTTACAAGGCACTTCAAATAAGTGGATCGGTCTTTTCCCTGGGGTTCTGGAAAATCGGACATTNTACGCACCTGCATATTTCCCTCATAATCAAAAGGCGATTGGACCACGCACTCCGTGACATTATCGAGTCCTACCTCCTCCTTAAACGAATCGGATTTTCCCTTTCTAGTCAGAGTCGCACTGGTCATTATGATGGAAGATTGCTTGGAAAAAAGTTCCTCGCGCAGAATCTCCGCAACTTTAATCGGAGCACTTCTCATGTGTATGATCTGGTTTTTCTTACCCGTTCTTTCCAACCAATATACTGCGTCAGAATTCTTCAGTTCGAAAATTTCTGAAAGACCATTGATATAAGCCTGCATTCGCTTGGTTTGGTCTTTTATTTCCAATTTGCTTGTTTCATCATCACAACTTTCCCCAAGCTCCACCAATTTTCTTAGAACGAGACTCAAAGGTGGAAATATTTCCATGGGCATTCTTCCTTTCTCAACCAAACGCATTCGGTCTTTTTGCCCAAGTGTTTCAATGTGTAAAAATTGAAAAAACTCATCCACTGCCTGTATGGCGTACTCAACAGCTTCCAAATCAGATAGTCGGCCTGCCATTTTNAACAAACCCTTTCCTCTTCTTGGATTGTAAAGCCTACGCAAAAAAGTTTCCAATGCCCACGAACTGATGGAGAGCCCCAAGTGATCNCTGGCTACATCAGGCATTTCATGAGCCTCATCAAAGACAATGAAATCATCAGGGAATAGGACTCCACCCGCATCGCCTTCCGGTCCAAAGCCTGCACCTAANAAGGCAAAAAGTAGACTATGATTAACGATCACCAAGTTAGCATTTTCGACCCGTGCCCTTGCCCGGCGGTAAAAACAATGGTNAGGATGACATCTTTTGTTCGAACAAAGCGAAGAGTCTGCATTAACNTGATCCCANANGATCGATGAAGGCGGTGGGGACAATTCTTGCCGAATCCCCTCAACAGCACCATCATTACACCATTCCAGTATTCGTTCGAGCTCTTTTCTCTGAACACCATCCAAAAAATCCGTCTGGCCTCTCAATGCACGATGTAATCTATTGTTACACAAATAATTCGCTCTCCCAACCAATAATGCGGATTTAAAATCTGCAAAGGGCTGATAGATTTCTTCTGATTCAAAAATCCGCCTTACCGAAGGAATGTCTTTTTCCAGTAACTGTTCCTGCAAACTGATCGTATTCGTGGCCACCACGCATGGACGGTTATTTTTTTGAGCATGGATAATTGATGGAATTAGGTAAGCAAGACTTTTTCCGACTCCTGTACCAGCTTCAAAAAGCAAATGCTCTCCATGCTGCAATGACTTGACTACAGCTTCAGCCATTTTCGTTTGCTCAGGTCGGTGATCAAAATCAAGAGCTTGCATCAAAGTTCCACCATCTTTGAATATGCGGTGAACAATACTGACTTCATTCGTGCCGCCAGTTTCATTGCTTTCCAACACACTGATCATGGTAGAACTGACCGTANTTTAGTTACTTCCTTAATACTGCACAAACGGATTGGAAATTTTTTCTCTCCCCACCTCNGTGTCCTCACCGTGCCCNGGATGCAATAGAGTCTCATCAGGTAAGGTGTAAATGCTATCCAGAATCGAATTTTCCAATGTGCTGAAATCTCCACCAGGCAAATCACTGCGCCCCACGCTACCGGCAAAGATCACGTCACCCACAAAACACCTCTGCGCTTCCTTTACCCAAAAAACCACATTTCCTGGGCAATGTCCGGGACAATGACGAACTTCCACTTTCCTACCCCATAAATCAAGATTATCGCCATGCTCCACCCAACGAGTAATTTGAACAGGCTTCAACTCCAATCCCGGTATTGCAAAAGTTGACATGATTCCCGGTTGCTCAAACATAATCTGATCATTCCGATGTCCAATAATTTCCAATTCATTTGTATCAAAGTCGGCCACTCCACCCATGTGGTCCCAGTGTCCGTGAGTAAGCCATATGCTCTTGAGCTTTATCTTTTGTCGTTCCAGAACCTCTTCAACGGAATCTCTTGCAAATGGAGGTGCGTCAATCAGCACAGCATTCCCGTCGCCGTTTTCTTCCCAAAGCAAAAAGGCGTTCGTGGCAATCGGTCCCAACTCCATCTTTTCCACACATAAAATTTTCATTCCTAACAGACTGCATTAAATTAAGGCTTCTCCAAGTTAATTTCTAAAGAAACAATCCAGTTTTATTAGAAGTTTTTAGGTCATCTTGTATCTTGACTTCGATGCATCTGGTTGCTTTTATTTGCGATTCNCGATTGGGGTAGTAGCTCAGTTGGTTAGAGCGCCGGCCTGTCACGCCGGAGGTCGCGGGTTCGAGTCCCGTCTATCCCGCCATT
>NZKO01000034.1 GCA_002692535.1 Opitutia bacterium | reverse complement strand
CAACAGTAAAGGCTCTCGGACATTTTCAATCGTCAGTTCAACGGACAATGCCCCGTCCATGTAGGCAGTTCCAATCGCAATTGGACAATAAAAAGCGCCGCCAGCTGGGCAATCTGGCCAGCGCGCCAAACTGCCAATACTTCGCCATTTCAAATACCGGCATAAAGCTGCTAATCCAGGCATTCCTCGGCCTTGTAGCCAGCTTACCGCCCCCCCGGTTTCGTCAGCAAGTCCCCACGGCATACCTGCACCACGGGCGGCCTTAGTTGCAAGTGCTGCTGTTTCACCAAGTGACCAGCTTATTTGTTCTGCGTTATGCGGTGGGGTCATTTTTAGGCATGTAGCGGCGGATAGGCTAGATCATCCGGATCAAGTTTCGCAAGCTCATCTGGAAACGGAGCACCCTGAAACATGGTGATACGCAACCATCGGTCGGATCGTGGATCAAATTTTGATGCCCCAAAAAATGATAATTTACAGCGCAATAAATCAATCGGCTTCATGTCTGCGGCAATTGTATTATCCTGTATCTCTGCATAAGGAAGAGACGCTACAATCTGCACGCGGCGGATGATGTGACGAAGCTCCGGGTGGCTAAGCAGGAAGCTGGCGATGGATGCACGATCATCCCATTGATCAAGTGTTTCGCGTGCAGTGACGACATCCCACCCGGGCGCTAGCGGTTGTTCATATGGCTCAATCGGTTCTTCAAACCGCTCGCCAAGCCTTGGTTCTAGCTTTTCTTCAGATACATACCAAACCCGGGCTTTTGCAGCGTTGTCAAAGTAGTCAATATCATTTATCCAGCCATAGGCATCGTCAATAATTCTTTTGATTTTGCTGATGGTCATGCTGCCATCAATATGGAAGGTAGATGTTTCATCAACCGACATAGTGCTAGCCAAATCATCAACCAACGCACCATGCCCCTCAATCAAAAGTGATACAAGCTGTTCTTGGCCTTCAAGTGACAGGTGCTGGACACCCCATTCATAAATGGCGTTATACGGATAGATTGCGTCAGGGTCAAAATCTCTCAGAAATTCTACTAGCCTTGTCAGATCGTCACGAAGGTCAGCTGTTTTCTGTTTCTGATAGAGGTTTTCTGTAGTCCATTCAGTGGCGTTTAGAAGGGCACGTTGGACTAAAAGGATTAGATCCGCGATTATGTCCCGGTCAACGTGAGACAATTGGCGCACCCGGGTTAAGGCAGTTTCGCGCGCGTTGATCCAGGCATGTATCAAAGCGGGATGATTGATCAAGAATGGTGCCATGCCCAAACCGGTTGAGTTTCCAACACCAATCCGCCGCCTTATGCCTGGGTCAAGTTTGATAGCCGTTTCTGGTGAGCGCTGACTTGCCATGTGTTCGGCAAGATCTATTGTAAAACTACGGATAAGCCACACTGCTAATAATTCTGGTTGAAATGATCCAGCAAATTCAGGTCGGTTGGCCCACAGGCTGCGATCAGCGGCCCCAAATTTCCCAGACCCATATACCGCTGTGGTGCGCATTAGATAGCCAACAGGTTCAATAGTCTGCCGGTCTGGCTGTTTTCCCTGCGCTAAACAATCAACAACATAGTCGAATAGCCGTACTGATCTATTGGCACGTGACAGCACCAGTTCTCGTCCAGAAATGCGGCCAGCTTCTTGCTGCGGCACATTCGCCGCCAGCCTTGCTATATCATCTTTTGATATGGTGCCATCATGTAAAGTAAATGTCGCGTCCCATGCCTCGGCAATAACGCGGTCGGAACGTTTTTTATCCGGCAGGTCATGTGCAAACACCACCAGGGTGTAAGTGCGCTGAGGGCCGATGGCTTCATAGGTGGCCACACCAACACCATGCTTATCTATATCCCATTTATTCTGTCTGAATTGCCACTCCTCTGCCTTAAGACGGCGTAGCAATACGCGCATGAAACTCAATCGGCTTTGATGAAATGATCCCATGCGAGCAAGTTTCATCACAACCGACGCTTGACGATTGACTACCAAAGGTTTGGCATGATTTTGAAACTCTGCATCCATCTTTATTAACTCTCAAGCGGCGGTAAAATTTTCATCATAAAACCGCAACCAATTTTCTCCCATGATTGCAGAGGTTTCGTCATTTGAAAAGCCGACAGTCCGCAAGCCAGACGCGATATTACCAAAATGACGATTGTCCTGAAACCAGTCAGGCATATCAGGAAAACCGGCTTCGGTGGCTGATCCTTCGCCATAGTCGATTGTTTTGCTCCAGCGTCCAACGCGCATCCATTCAACAACGCTATCAGGCTGATCTTGGCAAAGGTCAGATCCGAGTCCAATCTGCGAGACGCCCATTAGATCGGCGGTGCGGGCGATCATTTCGCAAAAACTGTCCAAACTGCAATTCGATTTATCTTTTAAATGATGAGGGTACAGAGAAAAACCGAGCATGCCGCCACTTTCGCCAAGAGCGCGTAATACGGTATCAGACTTGTTGCGTTTTGCTGGTTGCCAGAAATTTGGATTGGCATGGGTGATTGCGATGGGGCGTTCTGCGAGGGAAATAGCCTCAAGCGTTGATCGTTCGGCTGAATGACTCATATCAATAACCAAACCAACACGGTTCATTTCTTTAATTACTGCGCGGCCCATTCTGGTGATACCGCTGTCTTCAGCTTCGTAACAACCTGTTGCAAGTAAGGATTGATTATTGTACGTCAGTTGCATAAATCGCACACCCAGCATATGGCAAATTTCAACAAGCCCAATATCGTCTTCAATCGGTGATGGATTTTGAAATCCAAAAATGATGGCTGTACGTCCATCTTTCTTTGCGCGGCGTACATCATTACCGCTTCGTCCGTGACAAATCAGTTGAGGAAAGGCCTCAAACCAGCGGTTCCATTTTTCAATATTGGCCACCATTTCTCGGAAGATCTCGTGATACGCAATCGTCACATGAACAGCATCGACCCCACCTTCACGCATTTGCCTGAAAATTTTTTCAGACCAGTTGGCGTATTGTAAATTGTCAATGATGTGCATTGTTTTAGTCCGGCTGTCCTGCGGCAGTGTAATT
The DNA here is from genome assembly GCA_002692535.1 of Opitutia bacterium. Taxonomy (GTDB): domain Bacteria; phylum Verrucomicrobiota; class Verrucomicrobiia; order Opitutales; family Seribacteraceae; genus Seribacter. Next base: position 2,021 of record NZKO01000034.1, on the reverse strand, counting down.
TTGAAGATGTTGGGGCAGAAGTCCACTCTCTAGGCGCCGTGCAAGCGGCGTAGCGTGACTTCAAAATGCTACACAATCTTCTTTAAAAACCGATCGCAAGCTTGAATGAAACAATACTTAATGACAAGTGGGATTTCGGTGATTTTGTTTCCTGGCTCTCAATGAAAACACAATAAACATTTAATATATTGCTAGATCATTGCATCACACTTATTTTGTTGTTAACGAAAAAGAATATGTTTATTGAGTCCGGTAATCCATAATAGCGACTCGCGCCGTCTAGTAGAAAAGAGTTGCGCATATGATGGAACGATTTTCCAAACCAAGTTACGCGCTTGGATTGCTTGGTTTGGCCATGGCCGTGATTCCACTGAATGATGCGCTAATTAAAATTATGAGCTCCTCTATCTCGCTTGGCCAGGTGGTGGCGGTGCGCGCCATGATATCGCTTATCCTAGTTTTNCTAGTNAGCGATGGTCTGCGCGCTATGNTAAATCTATCCNCACCTATATTNTGGCAATTTGTCGGNCGCGCCATGTGTCTNGTGNTNGCCATGTTATTATTTTTTGTATCGCTTGGTAGTCTGCCTTTGGCCAATGTGATTGCCATATTTTTTGTGGCACCATTGATCATCACATTATTATCTGTGCCTCTTCTTGGAGAAAAAATAGGTGTCCACCGCTTGGCTTCAGTTTCGGCTGGAATGATTGGCGTATTAGTCATTATTCAGCCCGGTGGGACGGAGTTTCAAAAAGAAAATTTGTTGGTTATTGGGGCGGCTGCGAGCTATGCGCTATTTCAGATCTGGACAAGACGACTAAAGGCGGATGGCAGTTTGTCCGCCATGGTTGCGGTGCAGCACCTTTGCTATTTTGTTGTTGGAGCGTTGATGGTGTCGGCTAATGTGATCTGGCCGATGCCACCCACAGGAAATGCGTCGCTCGATTTTTTGATGCGCGGGCCGGTGGTAATGTCGTCGATGGATTGGTTGTTTGTTTTGATTTGCTGTCTATCGGTACTATTTCTTTCGGTAGCGTCATCGAACGCCTACCGGTCTGTCGAGGCTTCGGTGATTGCCCCGTTTGAATATACTGCAATTCCTTTTGGTGCCTTTTGGGGTGTGGTGATTTGGGGTGAGTGGCCAACAGCACAGGCATGGATTGGCATGGTGCTTATTTTGTTTGCTGGGATTTACACGCTGTACCGCGAGAATATACGTAATACTGATGTTGCGAGTTCGGCGCCAATGCCTGCCGCCGCTGCTATAGTACAGCAAAATTTTAATGACGAGACAAAGTCGCACAATAAGGCGGAATGAATAAATATCGTTGTTTCGCTGCCGCTAAATATTGTCAATAGTGCCAGTCGCACATTATGCTGCGTCTAATTTGAGCTACTGCAAAACTCAGTTAATTCGAAGCGCCGCCTTGCCACACTCCTTGTTGTTTTAATTTATCGGCCACCTCAGCTGGCATGTAATTTTCATCGTGTTTGGCTAGTACATTTTGCGCAATGAATATGCCATTTTCGATCTGGCCTTCGGCAACCACACCTTGGCCCTCACGAAACAGGCTCGGCAAGGCATTATTATAGCGAACGGTTATATCGACATTGCCATCTGTAACAATAAAAACAGATTGCATGCCTTCTATTTTAACAGTGCCATCTTTTACAAGGCCACCAAGCCGTAATTGCTGCAAAGATGATCTGTCTGATTGGATGATTTCAGACGGCGTATAGAAAAATACGATATTATCGCGTAACGCTCCTAGCACCAGCATAGCGGCAATACCCAGCAGAGACGCAATACCCGCAGTTACAAAAAATCGCTTTGATTTCGCGGTCATATCTTCACACCATCGTATAAAATCATGGTTATTGTTAAAAATTTACCAGCAGTCTATGTGCTAGACAGAAACTCGGAATTTGACAAGTTGTCTTGGCCTAGATGATATCGCGGCAAGATGGCGCAGCCCCCCCGACTGCTTATTGCCCAACAGGTCTGGACAATGTACATAAAA
>NZKO01000033.1 GCA_002692535.1 Opitutia bacterium | reverse complement strand
AAAGAAATAGAGAATAACATTAAAAACTGCCCAGAGGGCAGAGAGAAGTCCGCTAAAGAAAATCAAAGACCTTGCAGAAACAGTGGTTGCCCAAAAACGGTCTGAAACGCCTAGGATTAAACAAGATGCCCCGAGAAAACAAAAAGCCAGCAAAATGAATCTAAGCCCGATTCTAATACGGGCCATCTTTGACAAAATTTGAAAAAATTCTTTTATGGTAATATCCAATTTCACTTCGGCTTTACCCGAGCTCTTTCTCGAAATGTATTTTTCTTTGTCCATTTTGATCAGACCATTCCAAAGAATTTTCTACCCGTCCAGTAAATAGCCAATAAAATGAAGAGAAAGCCGCCCCAAAAGAGGTTAGACCTTAGGCTGTGTATCCGAACAACTGGTTTAGGTTCTGGGATGAGAGAAAGGGCAGATATCAATTTCTCTGCATTCTGGTAATTGACAGAAACTCCTGACGTTAGGTTTGCAAGTTGTTCTAGCGGGACTGGGTCTGTTGGTCTTCCCAATCTTTCACGATTCGATTCTTCAACCTGAAGTTCTGTTTGAATGTTTCGTTCTGCTGATTCGCAAATTGCTTCAATCTCAAGATTACCTGCCGTTGTTGCTTCCAAAGATGATAGATAAACCCCTGGGCATTCAGGGTCTGGCCGAAAGGAAAGGTTTTCCACATTTCCATCTGCATGTCTGGCAATGCCACTAACTGCACCCTTTTCAAGAGGAAATCCATTTTGGTCTAGAACAATACAGCGTAGAAAAACTTTTTCTCCCTTCCTGGGCTTTTCCGGGCTTGGGATTAGTTTGATTCCCTCTTTTTCAGCCAAGTACCTGCCATGAGCCATCCAACGAACAACCTGACTCCAAAAACGGTAATGATATTTGTCTTCGACTCCTCTACGCCATCTCCAAGCAGAGTCGGACCCCAAGTACAGAGCTTTTCCAGCACCCACCTGTCTGATAACCAGAATTGGCATCTTTCCCCATTCCGTTACATAATTTGAATGGACGGCCAATACTTCCGAGCCAGGTCTGGTCTTGCTGACCGTTGCCGACCAATGAAAGCCTGGTAATTTTGACCAAAAGTCTCGGTTTTTTTCTCCAGTTCCCCGTAGTTTGGTCAACCAATGTTCCCGCCCTCTTTGAGTCAGCGTGTAGGATGCAGGGTTTTGGGTGCCTAGGCCACGAGGTTTATCGGTGTCGTAAACTACAGGTAAAATCTCGTTGAGTGATGTTTTGGTTAGGGTTTGCTGCCGGCCTCTTCTTCCGGGCATAAAAATGATTCCCGAAGCCTGGTATTGGATCAAATTTTTCAGTAGTTCAAATTGCTTTTGATTTAGTTCATTTTCATCCAAACCCACATCTCCAAGAAAAACCACATCAAATGGGGCGAGACTTGCCTCATCTTTTGGAAATTCCTGAATGTAATTTTCACCAATTGTCGGGTTCATGTCTGGATGAAACAGAATGCATGACAAATCAACACTCGGGTCCCTATTAAGGGCATTTCTGAGAAACCGATATTCCCATCGAGGAAAAGAGTCAACGATTAATGCCCTTATGGTTTTATTCTCTACGCGAGTATTGATTTTTTTATTATTATTGTCTTTATAAGTTTCCCCAACGATTTCTCCTAGAATAATTTCAAATTCAATTTCTCCTTCATTCTTTGGAAGCCAAGAAAGATTTCCGGATATGCTCTCGTCACCCATGAAACTAATTGGTTTTTCAACAACCTTTTGACCATTTGCAAGGAGTGTTAAAGTAGTTGATTTTGACGCCTTAAAGCGATTGCTTGCTTGCCAATTAATGGTAACTCTTTCCTCTTGCAGAACAAAAGAGGGAGCAAAAACTTCATCGAGACTAAGGTCAGGTAGAGAAGAGTCTGAGCCAGTGATGACACTATAAATTGGAATGGACAATGCACGGCTCCTTCCACCAACAGCGAGGACTGGCGAGCCTGTGTTCGTGTCACCATCGGTTAGGAGGATAATCGCTTTTAGCGAGTCTGTTTGATCAATTGTATTTCGAATGGCTGAGGTAATGTCTGTTGCTTTTGATCCAGAAGAAGAGCTGAAATTTTTAACTAAAACCGTCGCGTTTTTTTCCAGATTCTCAATCCAGCCTTCCTTGAGAAATTTGTCTGTCCAAGAGGATCTCTTGATGGGTTCACCTTCACTGGTAATTATGTCTTTTGTCTCCATGCTGCTAGAAACATCTTGAAGGCAAACAATTTGGGATTTTTGTTTACGATCCAGTTTTTCTACACGCTCTGGATTAAAAAGAGTAATTATAATCAGCAGAATAATCAAAAATCGAAAGCCTTCCCAAAAGGCAATTTTCCGATTTTTTTTCATGCGGAGCCAAGTTCGGATACCCAAGTATGCGGCAATGATAGTACACAGAATTGCGAATATCCAAGTGCTTGTACCTCCCTCTATCCGCCATGAATCAAATGCAAAGCTCATTGTCGTTTTGCCCCAAATGAAAAGTTTGCCGCGGGTAAACCGAGTAAACCCTCCCCGAGCAGAAACAACAACATGATAATCAAGAAGAGATTCCAAATTTCAGCTCTTTCGAAAGAAAGGCTATTTGCACGGGCCTCGCTCCATAAAATATGGTTGGAGGACATGGTTTTCTTCATCTCTTCTTGATTCAGCATTTCATCCTGTGATTCAGAGGTCTTGCGATTAAAAGCAAAAAACTTTCCCAATTCTTTATAAATGCCAGCGTTAACGGAAGGTTTTTGGTTTGGATTTCCAGTAATGGGAGTAAGTTCATTGTACTCTAAGGAAGCACTTTCTCCGCATTCTAAAAGCTTTAAAGCAGGGCTTTCAGAACTTTCATCAAATATTCGGATCAGAAGAGGAACCAGTACAAATCCCTCTCCAAGATTTGACCAATCTCTGTTTGGCAGTGTAGAGAAGGAGTAAACAACCCCTTGTCCTATTGTTTTTCTTCTAAAAAAACTTTCCCCATCTTTGTAAAAGGCAAGGGTTTCTCCTTCTTTGGGAATTTTTCTTTGAAGGATTTTGAGATAAGGCAATGCAAGTTCCCTTCCATTGGCTGTATTTGCGAAAATACCTTGATTTCGATTCCACTCACTTATTTGAAAAAAATCATTTTTTGAGGCTGATTCAATGGCGTTCCAATTTTGAAATGTCTGAGGCTTATTGTTGCCATCAAAATCCGGGAAATTAACAACCCTGCCCCCTGCTTTTATGAATTTTAGAATTTGCGAATCTTCCTCTGGCGATGAAAAACCCTGAATCATAAGCAAATCGTTTTCCTTTAGTTTCTTACTTTTAAGGGAAAAGGTCTCGTTCAGAAAAATACGTTCAGGGTCCAAGTTGCAAACAGCCGTGATAAACTTACGGGTATGTTCATCCTTACAGGCAATACCTACTTTGAGCATTTCCTGATTTCCATATGTGAAAAAATAATCATTATCTTTAGAAAAAGAGTCTTCCGGTAAGGAAATCTTAATCCATCCTTTTGGAGGTTGATCCGACAATGAGATAGCGGGTGTCCAAGTAGTGGATGGGGGAAAAAAACGACATTTTAAGTTAGATAATTTACCATTGACATTGATTTTAACGGCTAGAGATTGTGTGTTCTTTTGATTACCGGTTATTAAAAGTGTTGGATGGAATTTATCTGTTTCCTCTCGATAAGTTTTGCAGACCAAGCTGAAGTTATTGATTTCGGCCGATTCCAATTTCAAAAAGCGCAATTTCCACAATCCCTCCTTGGAATCAATTTTATCTTTAATATTTCTTATCAACTGCTCATTTTCCCGTATTTTCCAATTTGATTCTTGCTGATCAGAAATTACCAGAATTTGGACATGTCCAATTTCTGCATCTTCGAGCCAGTTTAATCCTTTGTTAATGGTGAAAGGAAGGTTGCCTCCGCTATCTGTTGGGCCAAAGAAATCTTCCATCTCCCTAGAGAAAAGCGTTTCAATTTCATCCAAGATGACTGTTTCTGAAAAAACGGTTTCGATGACTACCAGCTTACTTTCTGGCCAAGATTTGGAAAATTGTTCAAATTCTTCCAACCCCCTTCTTAGCAGAGTCTTGGAAGAGCCAAGAAATTTTTTTTGCATGCTCGAAGACCTATCAATCACCAGCATCAAAACCTCTGGTTTTTGATTGGAAAAATTAATCAGCGAAGATTCGTCGGAGGCCATTGGGCGGCTTAATAGAATGGATAGGGCACAAATTGCAAGAGTTCGGAAAAGGAGGGTAAGCCATCTGCGAATCTTAGACATTCGAGAGGAGTTTTCTTTCGCTTTTATAAGAAACATCATCGCTGCCCATGACTCACGGCGATGTCTCATCAGATTAAGTAGATGAATAAGAATGGGTGTGGCAGCCAATGCAATACCAAGTAGTGCGATGGGTTGTAAAAAACTCATCAAGTTTTAAACTTGGGTTCTTTCAAATGAAAATTCACGAAGTGCCTCATCTATCGGTGAGTCAGTGATGGTTTCATAATGTGAGCTTTGCGTTTCAGCGCATATTTTTTTGATTTCTTCGAGATGACTTCTCATTTGTTTTAAATATTCATCCCTGATGATGCTTGGTTCCGTTAGAATCGATGAACCGCCCTCAAGGTCAATGAATCGGGTAGGGCGGTCGAAAATAAACTCCACTTCCTGTCGGTCCATAATATGAAAGAGGACGACTTCATGCTTACGGTCGCGCATGTGATGGACAACATCAGCGATACGTTTTGGGTCATCAAGAAAATCAGAATAGACAATCAGTTGTGCCCTACTTTTTACTGATTCAGCAACTTCGTGAAGACGGTCAACGATTTGATCCATCCCTCTAGCCTCAGCATGACCTAGAGAATAAAGTATATCTTGCAATTGAGAAGGGTTTCTTCGTGCTGGAATGTCTTCATTTTTGCTAGAGAGTAACAAGGAGAGCCCAACTGCATCCCCTTGGTTTAAGTACGCATAACTTAGAGTTCCAATCAGTTTTTTGGCAAATTCAAGTTTTGTTTCTGGCTTCCCAAATTTCATCGAAGCACTGCAATCCAAAAGATGATAACTTCGCAAATTTGTTTCTGCCTCAAATTCTTTCAAGAAGTATCTGTCAGTTCGGGCAAGGACACGCCAGTCCATTCTTTTGGGGTCTTCGCCAGGTGTGTATTCTCTATATTCAGCAAATTCTACACTGGATCCCTTATGATTACTTTTATGATGGCCACTAACGCTACCTTCCATCGGGAACTGGCTAAGCATTGGGTTTCCACCAAACCTGGCAATTGCCCGTTGGTCAATATATTCAAGAAAATTGCTCTGCCGACTAGGCATTGGTTTTTATTCTTCTTTATTTGCTTCTTGGATGAGTCTGCTGACAACGTCAGTACTGGCAATCCCTTCAGATCGTGCATGGAAATTGGTAATTATCCGATGATCCATTACCGCTTCTGCTACTGCATCCAGGTCGTCACTTGTTGTAATGAAGTTACCATTAATCACTGCCCTTGCTTTTGCTCCTCGAATTAGGAATTGGATAGCTCTTGGCCCTGCACCCCACTGAACAGAATCTTTGACCCATTTCGGAGAATCAGAGGAGGCAGGTCTTGTTTTTCTCACTAAATCAACCGCTCTTTCAAAAACATGTTCAGGTACCGGAATCTTTTCAGTTAGTTGTTGGTACTCTTTCAACTTCTTTCCCGTTAAAACTTTGGCTAGTGCGGGCGGATCGCCTAAGGTAGTCCTTTTAGCAATGGAAAGTTCATCATCTCGATTTGGATAATCGAGACGGATCAGAAACATAAAGCGGTCCAATTGTGCCTCGGGTAGGGGATANGTGCCCTCCTGTTCGATTGGATTTTGTGTCGCCAAAACAAAAAAGGGTTTTTGTAAATTGTGGTTCTTCCCCGCAACGGTCACCCTTTTTTCCTGCATTGCTTCAAGAAGAGCAGATTGGGTTTTGGGTGGTGTTCTATTAATCTCATCCGCAAGAAGAACATTGGTAAATACTGGTCCTTTGATGAATTTGAATTCTCTTCCTTCTCCATCTTCTCTGTTTTGAAGAATTTCAGTACCCGTTACATCTGAGGGCATAAGGTCAGGAGTAAATTGGATACGGGAGAAAGAAAGTGAGATAGTTTGAGCTATGGAGTTAACCAACAGCGTTTTAGCCAGACCTGGAACCCCCATCAAGAGAGCGTGTCCCTGAGAGAGCATGCAAATGAAGATTTTCTCAATGGCCTCTTCTTGACCTATGATGACTCTACCAATCTCCTCTTTAATGGATTCAAAAGAACTTTGCAGGTCATGGAGTGCATTCACTTCATTATCATTTAATGCGGCAGTTTTCCCTTTTGTTTTTTTTGTTGAAGTTACCATCTTATNTTGGAGTTCAATTTTTTCATATAATGTTAATGGTTAGGGTTCATTGGAATCACAAGGTTTTTACAATTTTAATCTAATTTTAAATGTAGTAGCACTATTTGATACATTTTAATAATTCGTCCGATATTTGAGTTTTGATTCAAAAATGAAAGTTCTGGGTTTTCAGATGAGCAAAATTTAAAATTGGCTTAGATGAAGAACAAATCCTTTAGTTTTTATTTTGNTATTGCTCCTTTGTGTTCTACAATTTGAAGATAGATTTTCATGATTACGCTTCAACGTAAATACAAAGTATTAAAAGCTCGTTCATTGAAAGACCTGGAAGAGAGAGTGAATGAAGAAATCCAAAGAGAGTATAAGGATACTGAAGGATTTATTTTTCGCTCATCCGGAAGATGGCAGTGCTTGGGTGGGCTTTTAAGAGAAGGTGAGGAATGGTTTCAAACCATGGTTTTCACCCAAGAAGAAGAATAACTGCTATATCTTGCGACTTTTTATTGCAAGGAATGGCTAAAATCTTGATTTTTTCGCTTGCAAGCCTAGAGAAAAACTTCTTAATACAATCATTTATGTGCTTAATTAAGCCATTAAAGCCGTCGGTATGGGCAAGACCGGCGGCTTTTTTTCGTATCTATGAAAATTTTCAACTGAAACAAAGCTAAAAGTTTTCTCCATGTGAAAATTACATGAAGTTTTGACTTAACAGTGTTTTTAAAATGGATTGGTATTTGTCATCCTATCGTCAAATTAAAAATAACCCTCCGCAATTATGCCTAACTTATTAGTAATCTTAGCTTTCCTCCATTTAGCAAACGGCTTTCTAAATGCTCAAAATATTCAGAGAAGTAGTCCAAACTCAACCCCGCCAAAACTTCCAATGAATATTCCACCACCTCCAAGTTTTGCATCGCTTTCAAACAAATCAGGGAAATATCAGTTGGTAAGTGCCGAATATTATTCACAAGACCCCAAACCTTATCTTTATAAACGATTGATCAAGTTTGACACATCCACCGGGGAAGCCTGGATACTCCATTCCAAGATAGGCAGTAATGGTGAAAGAAGAACTTGGATTCCATTGCAGACTAGCAATTAGAACTGATTGGCCTGCATTTCTATCGAAAAAATCTAAGAGAGTTTTTCGGAGAATCTTTTAACTTTCATTTCCAACCCTTCAATTTTTCTTAAAATCTTTTTGTTTCTCAGAGAAATATGACCAATCAAGAGTAAGATACCGAAAGAAATTAAAGCGATTCTTCCAAAAGGAATAGGTCCCCAACTCTTATTCCATGCAACATACATTGCGGCACTGCCCATGACTACGAGGGATATGAGCATGAATATATTCCAGAGAAGACGAGATGTCCCCCGTGGTCGCTCTTTTCCCAGCACTTGGACGCTGTTCAATAGTAAGAAAAAACTTAGGTAGGCAACTGGGATAAGAGTGAAACCCAGGATTGAGGTTGGCACAGCAAGCCAAAAGGCAGCATCTTTCCAAACGAATGGTCCAAGAGCACCAAGCCCTGCAATTAATGCACCAAATAAAAACGGTGGCCCGCGATGAGGTTTACCCAAAATCTCGCAAACTGCATGTCCGTTGATTGTCATAAGAATGATGATTGTCGAAAGAGCCATGCCTAAAACGCCAATGCCAAAGACATATTGGGAGTACAAACTGTTATCGAAGAGTGACTCAAGCGAGTTTGCTAGATTGAAGGCATCTCTTTTCACAAGCATGGCGGCAAGTTGCATATCTGCTTCTGGCAGCGATGCAAGAATGGCTTCTTGTTGAACCGGGGCAAGGGAATCAAATTCTTTTGTTTCCCACTCGAGTTTTGCACGTGTTGTGACCAAATCCAAATATCCTTTCTCTAAATTTGCATGAAGTTTACCATTTTGATCATAAGCAGATTCTGGTTTTCCATTGAATTGGGTACCAGCAGCAATTACTACGCAACTTGTAGCAAGAACATAAGGAATCAAAAGTGCTGTCCAGAGATCAAATTTAGCTAATCCGCGATGCTCACGCCCCCACTTTCTTCTTAAGAGTACAAAAGGCATAAAGAAGGTCATGTTTATTCCAACTGCAGTTGCAGCCGCAGAAATCATAACATCCTGTTGTAAAGTGACTATTTTGTTTTCCCAAAAGGATCTGAATTCTCCTGTCTTTTCTAGGAAAGGCAGATAAGTTTCTTCAGGTGAAGTTAAGAGTGAAAAGTTTGGGATGAAACCAGTGACAATTTTGTTCCAATTTGCTTGTCCTGTTACGCTGAGCTTGATCACGACTCCAAAAAAGGAGATAACGACAACCCCTACCATTATCTTGAGAATGACATCAAAAAATTTAACACCGGCTGAGCCTCTTTCGTAAGCGAAGACAATAAAAAGTGCTCCAATCAGTAGAAAAGCACAGACCAAGACTTTACCACCAGTATTATTCAGAAAAGGAGCAATATTTTGAGTAACGGCTGCGGTTCCAAGACTAAATTGAGGAAGGCACCACACAATATTTGCCATGATTGTAGCAATTGCCCAGCCCCAACCTAGAACTGGATTGATTTCGTCATTGATGGAATTAAAAGGACTTTGTCCGGTTGACAGAGTCACATGACTAATTGCACTTAGCATAATGATTCCTAAAATGATTGCCATCGGTTGCAACCATAGGAGACTGTAACCTGCCAAGACCCCGAGAAAGAGACTGGAGGCCAGCGAACCGCCTCCCAGAGTAATCGCACTTTGCAGCCAGCCAGGACCAGATAATACGGTATAAGCTTTTAACCTGGAAAAGATTCCTCCAGCTTCAGCTTGTGATAAGAATTTTCTTTCTTTCTCTATGGACATACACCTGTAAATCAGGCTTTTATAGAAAAATGTCAAGTAGGCATCTGGCTGGATGCACTACACGGAGGATGTAGGCAAGAATTTACTTTACCTTCATTACCCCGCGCATCATTGCGAAGTGACCGGGAAAAGTGCACACATATTCGTAATCGCCAGCCTCAGGTGCTGTAAAATTGATGGTTTCTGATTCCGCAGGGCCAAGAAGTTTGGTGGCGACAATTGTTTCACCCTTAACGGAATCCGGAAGAGCGTTGGTGGCGTTGGCTCCCGCTACCATCGCTTTTTGGCCAAATGCTACAGCAGAGACACCTTTCTTAAGAATGACGAGGTTGTGACCCATAGCAATTTTCGGGATCTTACCAATATTCTTGAAGGTTAACTCGATTTTCTGACCAGATTCTACCTCGAAGCTCTTAAGATCAAATTGCATCGTGTCATTACCAGTGATGGTAACTTTTACAGGTTCTGCAGAAAGAGCAAAAAAAGGAATGAATGTTAGGGAGAAAATACTAAAAATCTTCATGATGATAATCATAGAGCCTCACAACTTAGACTCAAGTTTGGATTATGTTTTTGATTAAACTTTAGTGGAAGGCATGTAACGGTAATAAACTTCCAGCATCAAAATGGTCATGGTTGTTCTGTAAATGTCCGTGTCGCCATGAAAATGCTTCCCATGTGGCCAATGACCATCCGAAGCTTGTGCACCACAAACAATTTGCTGGAAATTCTTGTTCCATGCCCTCCAATATTTTGACCCGCCCGAGACACCAGTAGCCTGAAAACATGCCTGCGCATGGTAATACCATTCATAGACATCAATTTGCTTCCACTCCTGCTTTTGATTGGCGATAATCCAATCCAATCCAAGTTGAGCCTCCTTGGAACTGGCATTCTTCCAGATTTGAAGACATAAGACTCCCGTACCCGTAAGACTTGGCTTTCCGCCCGAACCCTCTTTGTAGGCAAACTTTCCGGTAGCATCCTGGCATCTTTTGGTGTAGGCGGCTGCTTTGTCCATGGAAGCATCCAGCCCATCAATAGAGATACCGGTGAGTGCTGCAGCCTTGAGTGCCTGAATATTCCATCCTGTGACGGAAAGGTCGGTGTGAGCAACAGGACCTTTGCCATAACCGTATGCCCAACCCCCGCTTTCGTTTTGTCCCTTGATGATAACTTCAGCTGCCCGCTTGGCATATTCCTTGAGCTTGGGGATTTTGGTCATGGTGTATGCCTCGCATAGGGCATATGCACGAATGGGATGTGAGTAAGAACCATAATTTCCTGCTCCGAGTGGTTTGTCAGGGGGAGTACTAGTCAAGAAATCAATTCCCTTTTGAACGGTGGGACCAAAAGTTGGCGAGTCTTGCAACTCACAGTGCCCAAGATAAGCGAGAAGAGCCATCCCTGTCATGGCGTCACGATAGATTGGACTTGTCTTATTTCCGGCAACGGGCTTTCCAGTATCGTCTTTATCCTTTTTACCCCAACCACCGTCCTCATCCTGAACAGATTTAAGCCAGTTTAGACCCTTCATGATGGCAGTTTCGGTTATGTCTTTACCCCCACCTGAACGGAGGCGTTCAATTCTCTTCTTCGGATCGCATCTTTGCTGCATCGTCTTCGGCAGCGACAATCCAATG
>NZKO01000032.1 GCA_002692535.1 Opitutia bacterium | reverse complement strand
TTCCTTTTCTAAATTCAATTTTAACCCAACTTTCGTGTCTGCCTGAAGGGCAGCACTTAGCATAAGCGAAATATTTTCTATTTTGGCCCGCTTTGCTTCATTTGCCCATGCAGCCTTATTAGCAATAAGAACAGTATTTGTCTCCAATAGCACATCCACAATCCGCAACTTGTTTGCACGAAGGGAACTACCAGTCTCGGTCAAATCGACGATGGCATCGACCAAATCGGGCACTTTTACCTCGGTCGCCCCCCATGAAAATTCGACATCTGCATTAACACCATGATTTTGAAGAAATTCCTTAGTCACTTCAACCAGTTCAGTTGCAATGGACTTTCCCTCCAGGTCCTGAACTGTTTTTATATCCGAATTTTCAGGAACGGCCAGCACCCATTTGGAAATACGATTGGATGCTCTGCTGTATATTAGGTCAACCACGATCTCTACATCAGATTGGTTTTCGCGTACCCAATCCCTTCCTGTAAGTCCACAATCAAAAAAGCCATCTTCCACATAACGGCTCATTTCCTGAGCCCGAACAAATCGGCCATCCAAATCAGGGTCATCCCAAATTGGCGTGTATGAACGCAAACCTTTGGTTATATTGTAACCAGCACGAGAAAAAAGCTTTAGGGTAGCCTCTTCGAGGCTTCCTTTTGGCAAACCAAAACTAATCAGAGAAGACATCTAATATCTTTTATCAAATCGAATGAAAGTCGGAAAGCGTCTTTTGAAGATTGTCTTACTTTTGGTATCTCCTTTTCACTTCTTCCAACGATTTAAGCATTTCCATTTCGGAGAGAATCTTTTCCATCGCTTCAATCTGTGGAAATCCAGGCTTAAAATCAGTTTCGTTAAATTTATCNTCCAACTTTATCAACTCNTTGTTTCTCNGCAATAATTCTCTCTTTTCATAAATGANACTCCCAAACCTTTTTGGAGTAATTCTTCCTGCATTTTCTATAACNCCATNCAGACTNCCCCACTCCTTCAGCCATTTAACTGCTGTCTTCGGCCCAACTCCAACCAAGCCTGGGATGTTGTCGGACTGATCACCAATAATCGAAAGATAATCCAGTAATAAATTCGGAGGTATTCCAAATTTCTCCTCCAAACCATTTTCATCCAGCAACCTCCAACCNATTCGTGGATTAGCAGTAGGTGGCGGAAGAAGTTGCGTAACACCTTTGCGAACCAATTGTCCCAAGTCTTTGTCTGCACTCACAATAACCAGTTCATTATCCGCTGAGAGTTCCTTAACTTTGGCCGCGATCAAATCATCTGCCTCTCTCCCAGTTGATTGCCCAACTCCATAGCCCAATGCCACGGAAAGTTTTTTAACCCATTCTAACTGNTCCGAAAAACCTTCCGGAGGACTACCTCGATTTGCCTTGTACTCAGGAAGAATACTCTCTCTATGGGGACAGCCGCCAAGATCAAAGAAAACCCAAATTTGCCCTGGTGAAAAATCATCTTCAAGGCGCCAAAAAGAACGCAACCAACCATGAATCATATTGGTTGGAAAACCATCCGACCGAGATAATTCCCTTATTCCGTAAAATGCTCTGAATGCAAGATTGTGCCCATCACAAAGAAAAATCTTATCCATCAACCCTTTTTCGCTTGAGGCTGATTTTATGCAAGGCAAAAGAGGATTTGGATCAAAACTCAGGAATCGAATTCGATTAATTCACCCAAACAATATTCAGGCATTGCTTCTTTCACGCGAACTCTAGCAAACTTATTGGCTAGCTCTGGATGATCTTCTCCGATCATGATTTTCAAGTAATTCTCCGTGTANCCAGCGTACATCCCATTCTTTGGATTCTCGATAAGAACATTGAAAACCTTNCCAATCTGATTTTGATGCCAATCCATTTTCTTCGANGCGGANAAACTTCGTAGCTTTGAGCTTCTTTTTCTACGAATTTCCATGGGCACTTGATTTGATAGTCTCTGAGATGCTGTTCCATCTCGTTCAGAGTAAGTAAAAACATGGCAGTATGAAAATGGCCCCCTGAGAAATGTTTCGCAGGTTTCCTGAAAATCAGCTTCTTCTTCACCNGGAAAGCCAGTCATGAGATCCGTGCCNATGCAAATTTCTGGAATTTGCTGGATTACCTCATGAAAGAATTCTTTCATCTCATTGAGTGAATATTTTCTTTTCATAAGACCCAAAATCTTGTCACAACCAGATTGCATTGGCACATGCAGGTAGGGCATAAGAGGATTAGTCGGGTCATTCATTAAGGGAAAAATCTCTGCAGGTATNGTGGTCGGCTCAATACTGCTTATTCTCAAACGNTGCAGTCCCTCCAACTCAGTGAGNGATATGATCAAATCAATAAAACTTCGCTTTTCAGATTGATAGGTTCCGAGATTCACTCCNGTCAGAACAATTTCGCGGACACCCTTGCGAATCATCTCCTTGGCCTCGGTAAAGATATCATCCCAATCTCGAGATCGGGCACGGCCACGGGCAAAAGGAATTACGCAAAAAGAGCACATGAAATCACATCCGTCCTGTATTTTTAGATTCGCTCTTTGCTCAAAATGGGTCTCCCCCACATAACCAACAGTAAAGTCTTCACGATCTATCCTTTCCCTAACAATGACGGGAGTCTCAGGCTTCTCTTCACCAATATAGTTCAAGAAGTTTAACTTATCATGATTTCCAATGACATAGTCCACCCCTTCCACCATAGCCACTTCATTTGCCGAAATTTGAGAATAACAACCTACCACAACCGTCGTTGCATGTGGATTATTACGGGCAAAACGACGAATCACATTTCGAGACTTTGCATCTGCTTCATTGGTAACGGTACAGGTATTTATAACTCCAAGATCAGCTTTCTCTCCAAAAGGTACAATGTCATATCCTTGGTTTCGAAGTTTTCCTTCAATTAAACGTCCCTCATATTCATTCAGTCTACAACCCAAGGCTTGCACACTTGCCTTCGGTCTGCTTTCACTCCTATTATTCATCGTCATCTTCTCAGTTATAATCTATCTTCGGAGCTCTTTGTCCATACCTGAAAAGTAAATGCAAGAGATTAACAGCACTTAGATACCTGGGTACAAAAACTCTGGGCTTTTGAAAGCAACGTAAAAGCCAACCAAGATATAATTTATCGGCCCAACTTGGAATTTTGGCCTGTATCCCAGACAGGAAGGCAATGGCTGCTCCAGTGCAAAGAATAGATGGATTGTAGGAGAGATTATTCTTAAGAAAATTTCCCAATCTTTCTTGTACTCCCCCACCGAGCTGAATGAAAATATACTTGGGTTTTGTTTTTTCGATTGCCATCAATAATTCCTTATCTGCCAACTTTCCCATAGGGGGATATATGGGAGCTATGTAGANTGATTNCTCTTGGANANTGATCTGAAANTTTTTTTCTAACCAAGATTTATTGAANTTNGCCTGATCCACATCTGGCATNACCCATAAACACGGGTNTTCGTACCAATTTACCCTCTCNAAAAAACTCTTTAGAAATGTAAGACCTGAAATTCTTTTTAATACGCCTTTTCCAAAAATTTTTTCCCACAGGCACAGTAGACCACTATCTGCCAAAACGATATCAGAATTTTGCAAAGAATTATTGTATTCAGTACAAGTTACCAAATCTTTGCCTAGCCCAGGTCCCGATGGAGCGGTAAGCAATCCACCTACTTTTATTTGATCTATTGCTCGCGAAATTTCTCCGTTGTAAAAGGAGATTCCCAAAAGAACACCACTAGATCCAACCTTCTTGCCGTTGGAACTCAAATACATAGATGAATTCAATAGGCTGACTTAGGAGGAAAAAGAACCTGGCCTATTGTTCGGAATACAATTTCAACATCCGTCCATATTGTCCATGAGCCAACATAAGCAAAGTCTAATTCTATCCGTCTGTTTACAAGCTCTGGATCAGTAAATTCTCCACGCAACCCTCTGCACTGTGCAGGACCGGTTACACCAGGTTTGACGAATTGTCGGATTTTGTAGGATTTGTAATTTTTCTGAAAGATAAAATCATGTGATGCTAAATACGGTCTTGGCCCGACAAGACTCATATCGCCTCTAATTACATTAATGAACTGTGGCAGTTCATCAATGCTGAATCTCCTCATAATTCTCCCAAAAGAAAAAATGCGTTCGTCCCCGGGAAACGCTTGCTTGGATT
>NZKO01000031.1 GCA_002692535.1 Opitutia bacterium | reverse complement strand
TTTGGGTGACCCTGTTGAAGAAGAGCTTCAAAATGACCAAAATTCCGAAGTCGGTCAAAAAGTGTGTTTCCAATTAGTGCAATACGGGTACTCTTGGAAAGTTTGAGTGGAAGCTCAGTTTTTATGGGCTGAGCAGGCTTTGCTCTTTCCGCATTTTGAGCAAACATTGCATACTTTTGGTAATCATCATTCTCGCCAGGTGCTTGGATGCATAATGCAAGAAATGTGAGAGAGAATAAGAAAAGTTTCATCTTCAAATAGTTTTGGGCTAAACAATTAACATTATTAGGAATCTCCATTCATGAGAAGAAGGTGCTAAGTTTGGCGAGGTAAAAATTTACCCAACACCGAGATTTTATCATTACCAATGCATCAATTTTTAGAGTGTTTGGAAGAAAAAGTTTTGGTTATTACCACTTTCGAGTTCTAATTTTTCAAAAGATTATATCAACTACTGAAATGAACCTATTGAAGTTAATACTATTAATTGCACCGTTTCTGATTGCCCATCTCATTCATGCCCTTCCCTTTGGAGTAAAACCCAATGTCATTCTTGTAATTACTGATGATCAGGGATACGGCCCGATCGGTAAACATGGAAACCCATGGATTAAAACTCCCAATCTGGATAAGCTTTATGGCCAGAGTACCCGGTTCGAGAGATTTTTAGTTAGCCCGACATGTTCACCAACAAGGGCTGCTCTTATGTCAGGTCGTCACCCAATGAAAAACGGAATAACCCACACGATCTTGGAGCGTGAAAGAATGGCATTAAGTACCGTCACCTTGCCCCAGGTTTTAAANAATGCCGGATATACCTCCGGNATTTTTGGAAAATGGCACTTAGGGGACGAAGAAGACTATCAACCTCATAGGCGTGGATTTGATGAAGCCTTTATCCATGGTGCCGGCGGAATTGGACAAGCCTTTAAATGTTCGTGTGCGGATGTCCCCGGCAATAAATATTTTGACCCCGTTATTAGACACAACGGTTCATTTGTTAAAACCAAAGGATATTGTACCGATATTTTTTTTACCGCAGGTCTAGGTTGGATGAAACAAATGAGCGAAGAGAAAAAGCCATTCTTTGCCTACATTTCAACAAATGCCCCACATGGACCTTTCATTGCCCCCCCTCAAAATGCGAAACGGTTCACAGACCTCGGCTTCTCCGAAAGAGATGCCGGGTTTTATGGAATGATCGAGAATATCGACGAGAACATGGGAATTCTGATGAAGAAGCTCGATCAATGGGATCTTAACCAAGATACCATCCTTATATTTATGTCCGATAACGGTTCGGTTGGGGGAATGGTTAGGCAAGGTTCTAAACTTGGCATCAACAANNAAGGAAAGATTATGGAGGGATTTAATGCAGGGATGAAAGGTGCNAAAGGTTCAGCTGATGAAGGGGGTGTTCGTGTGCCATTCTTCGTTCGTTGGCAGGGAAAATTTGGGGCGGGCAGAGAAATCGNAAAACTTTCTGCACACATTGATCTTTTGCCAACACTCGCGGATATTGCGGGAATTAGCAAATTGCCGAAAGGCCAAATCGATGGACGAAGCCTCGTTCCTCTACTTAAGAACCCNAAGGCANAGTGGAGGGATCGCTATCTATTTACCCATAAAGGACGNTGGNAAACAGGTACTGAACCAACAGAGCGAAAGTGGAAAGGTTTTGCTGTCAGGAATGAGCGTTTTCGCCTGGTCGAAAATAATCTTTATGACATGAAAAAAGATCCGTCTCAGACAACCAATGTTTCCGAAGATTATCCTCAGGTGGTTGAGTCAATGCGTAAAGCTTATGAAGAATTTTGGAATGAAACGAGGCCATTAATGGTCAATGAAGATGCACCGATGTCTCCTACGCGCCCATTCCACGAACTTTATGAAAAACAGCTNAAAGCTGAGGGAATTCCAAATTGGAAAGAACCAAAACTATAAATTCCCAGAGATCAACTTTTGGATTTTGAAACGTAGCCAAATGAATTATTCGATCCTGCTATAATTGCTTGCAACAACTTGCACTAATTGATACTANTAANCGNTTTTTTACCCCATTTAAGCCATGTCTGAACTAAGTGATTTAACATTAAATTTTTCGTTACGCGAGAAAACCGGAACAAGTGCCAGTAAACAAATAAGAGCACAAGGTCGTATACCTGCAGTCCTTTACGGAAAGGAAGTTAACCGTACCCTTTCAGTCGATGATAAGGAAATGCGTATACTTCTCCGCAGGGCAGCAGGTTCATCATCTTTAATGAGGCTAATCGGANAAAGCGGTGAAGATGAGTTGGTTTTGATCAAGGAGCTGCAGGAAGATAAAATTCGCGATACCATCCTTCACATTGATTTCGTTGAGGTCAAAAGAGGTGAAGACTTGCAGACATCAGTNCCTCTTAACTTCATTGGTGAGGCCGATGGAGTTAAAACAGAAGGTGGAATTTTGGAGGTTGTAGCAAACGAAGTAGAGATTCGATGCCGTCCGAGCAAGCTCCCATCCTCCATAGAGCTTGACATAAGTAACCTTGGTCTTGGTGAAAATCTCCAAATTAAAGACCTTCCAGAAATGGATGGAGTGGCTTACACCTCAGGAGAAGATACGATATTGGTTTCCTGCGTAGGCAGTGCAAGTGGAAGGTCTGAATCCGAAGAGACAGCTGAACAAGATGAAGGTGCAGAACAAACAGCATCAGAAGGGGAGTCTGAATCAAGTGGTGATGAAAACGAGGGTGATTCAGCGGAATAACTCTCATGGATAATATGTCAGGTGTCTTGTGTGGCTATAATCGGTTTGGGGAATCCAGGCATTCGGTATGCCGAAACGAGGCATAATCTCGGCTTTTGGCTCATAGATAAGTTTGCTCAGTCACAAAAGGTTTCTTTTCGGGAAAAATCACAATATTGTTCTGAAATAGTAAAAGTTAATTACTCGAATAAATCTTTTATGCTCGTCAAACCCCTCACATACATGAATGAAAGCGGCAAGTTTTTGAAAAACCTTCTTCTCAAAAATAATTGTGAAGTGTCTGAGACAATCATAATTCATGATGAAATTACCTTGCCGGTCGGCCGCATGAAAATCTCCAAGAG
Organism: Opitutia bacterium; assembly: GCA_002692535.1. GTDB lineage: Bacteria > Verrucomicrobiota > Verrucomicrobiia > Opitutales > Seribacteraceae > Seribacter. The sequence goes on along the minus strand of NZKO01000031.1, from coordinate 4,199 downwards.
CAATGGTGATGGGGGCCATAATGGTGTAAAAAGCGTTTTTTCGGCAATTGGGAATAATCTAGCCCGTCTCCGTTTGGGCATTGGGCAGAAAAGAAATCCATCGATGGATCTGGCTGACTATGTTCTCTCAAAATTTGCTTCCGAGGAAATCCAGATATTACAACAACAAAAGGAGAATTTTTTAGATGCCCTCAAGTCATTGATGTCNGAAGGGATTGACAGATCAATGAACAGGTACAATCAAACTTCACCCAACACGATTTAATCATGAAAAATAATTATCTAGCAACTATCGTATTCGATCCTAAGGGCTCTGATGGCAGCACTGACGAAATGATACCCAAACTNAGCGAAATCATCGTAAGCGTAGACGGAGAAGTCCAGAAAGTCGAAAATCAAGGANCCCATGATTTTGCTTATCCTCANAAAGGAAAAGCAAAGAACGGCGTATATCTTCAATTTGAACTTTCAGGTGATACAGAAATGCCCACTCGATTAAAAGAAAAGCTCCGCCTTGAAAAAAAGGTTGATCGTGTCTTGGTTGAGCGCAAATAATTGTTNAATGGCTTCACTTAACAAAGTTNTGTTAATCGGTAATCTCACCAGAGACCCAGACGTACGCATGCTTTCCAACGGTCGCCCTGTTTGCAACTTTGGTTTGGCCTTGAATAGAAACTACAAAGATGCTGAGGGGAACCGAAAGGAAGAAGTAACCTTTGTTGATGTAGAATGCTACGGACCAAGAGCAGAAGCGGTAGGCCGATTTTTCACTAAGGGCCGATCCATTTTTGTTGAGGGCCGATTAAAATTGGATCAATGGGAATCCAAGGAGGGAGAAAAAAGAAGTGCCATTCGCGTAGTTCTTGATAATTTTGAATTTGTAGATTCAAGGCAAGATGGATCCCTTTCCGCAGATCGCCAACCTACAGCGACAGCAATGCCCAGCAGTGACTCCGTGGCTGTGGTTGATGGAAAACAGAATCCTGAAAATTCAAGCCCCACGACCGATCCTGACCTCGATGAGGATGTACCTTTCTAAACTCTTTTTTATTATCCCGCCAAAAATCTAATTATGTCAAATACTGAAATTTTACTCGTTGAGCCTGTTGATAATCTTGGGTCAGAAGGTGACATCGTTACCGTCCGTCCTGGTTATGCTAGAAATTATCTCTTTCCGCTCAAAAAGGCTCTTCCTCTCAACCAAGCGAACAAAAAGAGATTGGATGCGCTAAAAGTTTCTCGTGCGGCAAGGGAGGCAGAAGAAATTCAGGGTGCACAGGAAATCGCGTCCAAGTTAAATGATGTATCCGTTGCGGTTGCCGTTAAGACTGGAACTGGAGGGAAGCTGTTTGGATCAGTAACTGCTCAGCAACTTTTGGAGAAGCTTGATGAGAAAGGATTTAAGCTAGACAAAAAACATTTAGTAAAATTTGTCCCAATTAAGGAATTGGGACAGACCGAAGTTGCCTGTCAATTGCACAAGGACATAACTGCTCAATTCAAGGTTGAGGTTGTCTCTGAGAATCCAATTGAAGAAAAATCAGAGTAATCATCTGAGAGGCGATACAAGGTACACCTGCATTGTCTCCGTTGTCTACAGATAATCCAGCTACTATTTCTTCGGGCAGTCAGCTTCCCGTCAAGAAAACTTTAGAAGGTCGCCCTTTGCCAAATAGTCTGGATGCCGAGCAAGGTTTGCTTGCAGCTTGCATCCTGGATAGCACTGGTGAAGTAATTGGTCGCTGCATGGAGCAGTCGATCAGCTCTGATCATTTTTATGATCAGTCTCATCAGCTAATTTTTGATGCACTGCTTGCTCTTTTTAAGGAAAATCTGGAAGCTGATGAGATTTTGCTTTCCGATAAGCTGTCAGACTTGGGAAATTTGGAAAGGGTTGGAGGACGTGAATTTATCATTAACCTAACCTCCCGAATCGAAACAATTGCGCACGCTCCCTTTTGGCTTGATATTGTGAAGCAGAAGGCAATTCTGCGAAAATGCATCTATGTTGCTTTTGAAATAATAGATGATGCTAACCAATTACAGGGAAATATAGATGATTTTCTTTCGCGAATTGAGCAAAGAGTTTGCTCACTAGGAGACCAAAGTAACATTCGAGCATCCGTTCCCTTTCGAGAACCAGTCAATCATGCTATGGAGCAAATCCAGAGGATGCTCTCGCACGAGGAGATGGATGGACTTTTAACTGGTTACAAAGAGCTGGACAATTTAACCAATGGTTTTAAGCCCGGAGAAATGATCGTGCTTGCGGCTCGTCCATCGGTTGGAAAGACGAGTTTCGCCATGAACATTGTTGAAAACATCGCCTTTTCGAAGCGTTATGAGGAAAGTCCCAAGAATATTCTTGTTTACAGTTTGGAAATGAGTGCCACCTCTCTGGCCATGCGGATGATTTGTGGAAGAGCACGTGTTAACATGAACGATTTGAGGAGAGGTTTTGTTCGCAAAGACTACGCGGAAAAGCTTAACTCCATAAGTAAGGAATTTCAGCAAGCATCACTTTGGGTTGATGACACAAGTGGATTGAGCNTNAACCAGATTCGAGCAAAGGCAAGGAGACTCAAAATGAGAAACCACCTTCATCTAATAGTAGTTGATTACCTGCAGTTGATTTCAGGAGATTCGAAAGCAATGTCCAGAGAGAACCAAATTTCTGATATATCCAGAGGACTGAAGGCAATGGCCAAAGAATTGGATGTACCCGTGATCGTGCTTAGTCAACTTAATCGTGATTCTGAGAAAGAAAGGAGGGATCCACGATTATCAGATCTTCGAGAATCGGGAGCGATCGAGCAAGACGCGGATGTGGTAATGCTACTTGGAAAGCACAGAAAGGGAGAGGATATTAGAGAATCCGACCAAAATGCTGACAGTGAAGGACAAGGAGAAGACTTTGAACCGATTAAATTGTTGCTTGCAAAGCAAAGAAATGGTCCAACAGGTAATGTTGATCTTGCTTTCAGGAGAAAATACACGAGATTTGAAATTTTACAGGGCGAGCCCCGACTAAATTAACTAAATGAGAATTTTCAGGACCTACCTACCTCTAGCCTTCTTTTTTTGTGGGATAGCACTTTTGTGGTCACAAGTTTCTCCTGAAGGAAAAAAAATACGTGAGATTAATATTGAAATTATAGGACCCAAAACTCTTGGCAAATCTTTCATTTTACAAAATTTACAGATCGAAGAAGGTAATGATTATGAAGCTAACGGAATTGACAAATCCATTAGAAATCTGATCGCTACCGGTTCTGTCGAAGATGTCAGGGTTTTTTTAGACTCTGAAAAAAGCGATCCAGAACAAGTTACGCTGGTGTTTAAGGTTTGGACGAAATCCAGAGTTGATAAGATTGAATTCGAAGGAAACCGCAAACTTTCCGATAAAAATTTGGAAAAAACCATTTCTCATAAAATTGGTGATCTCTTAGATGAATCCACACTGAAACAGGACCAATCTCTTATCTCCGAAAAGTATCTCGAGAAGGGCTATTGGAACTCTTCGGTTGACGTTCAGGTTGACAGAAAGGATGAGTATAGCCCTGTAAAGGTTCGCTTTAAAATTTTTGAAGGAGAAAAGAGAAAAATTTCGAAAATTCTTTTCAATGGGAATAAGTCCTTACCTCAAAAAAAACTACTCGAAGTAATGGAAACTGCTCCTTGGCGCTTTTGGCGCTTTTGGTCCAAGCGATCGAAATACCGGCCACAAATTTTGGACGATGATTTAGAAAAACTCCGAGACACTTACAGAAACGAAGGATTTCTTGATGTAAAAATTGAACAATCTTCGGTGAAGTTGAACCCAATAGGAAAGACCAAAATCGAACTTGTCATTGGAGTTGATGAGGGAAAGCGATCATTTTTTGGAACTCAGACTGTTGTAGGAAATATTGCCATTGGCACCGAGGAATTGCTAAGCCCTTCCATTAGAGATAAAAATGATAAATCCAAAATTAAAACCGGAGCACCATATTCACCGACTTTACTTAGTGAAGAAAGAAACCGTATAAGAAAAAGGTATGGAGAAAAAGGTTATTTGGACACAAGAGTTCGCACCATTAGGACTCCTAATCTCGCATCCAATCAGATAGATCTTAAATTTGAAATTGATGAAAGAAATAAATTTTCAGTCAATACCATAAAAGTTCGTGGTAATGAAAAAACCAAGACAATTGCAATTA
>NZKO01000030.1 GCA_002692535.1 Opitutia bacterium | reverse complement strand
TCGGATATCAGAACAATAATTCCTGCTGAAACGATTAATTTTACAATATACCAAATCATTTCTTTTACCCGTTTGCTGATTCTTCTTCGTTTACCAAATGAATGGTCTGCGTTGGAAACGCGAATTCAATGCCAGCGTCGTTGAAGCGTTGCAGAATCTCAATGTTCACCCGCTCACTGAAATCCATGTAATCCCAATAGGCAGGTGGGTGGTACCAATACATGCACTTAAAATCGAGCGATGAAGAAGAAAAATCGCTGAAATAAACCCGCGGAAGCAATTCGCCTTTTGGATCCAAACCCTCGTGGTCCCTAAGAATATCTTCGAGTATCTCCTTCGCTTCCTTTACCTTGTCCGGGGATGTATCGTAGGTTACACCGATAGTAAAAATGCGACGAATAAAAGGACGCTTGGCAATATTGTGAATCGATTTATTGGCCAGTTCTCCATTGGGAATAGTGACTTGGTGCCCATCCAGCCTTCGCAGTCGGGTGGATCGAAGTCCTACTTCTTCGATAGTTCCGTCGTGCCCGTCATAGTTAATACGATCGCCTAAGCCAAAAGGCTTATCGGTAAAAACAACCAAAGACCCAAAAAGGTTTTTCAGTGTATCCTGGGCAGCCAGAGCAAAAGCTAGACCTCCAAGTCCGAGCCCTGCAATCAAGGCGCTTAAGGGCTTGTCGCTTAGCGACTGTGCAATACTGACAACGGCAAAAAGCACTACGGTGACACGAAGACTCTTCCGCACAATGGGGACAAGCATATCATCAAATTTACTTTCCGTCTTTTCCGTCTGTCGTGTAAGCCAGGAGCTTGGCACTTCAACCAAGTAGTAGGCAAGAAGAGCAACGGCCACCACCAGCAGGACTTCCAAACCCGTGAGAACAACGGTCTCAGCCAAGCCTCCTGCCTCACCAAGATTTATAAAATAAACCCCAATCTTGATACCTCCCCATACGCCAAGAAGCGGAAGGGATTTCCCGAGGGAAACCAGAAATACCCTCCGCGTGGAACCTTCTCTGGACGAGCCAGAAAGTTTGGCTGTCCAAGCCTTTAAGATACGGGCAATCACCCAGACTGCGAATACGCAAAGAAAAAAGACCAGTATTTGCCCCCAGCTATTCCCCGCTACCACTTGATGGTTTATCCAGTCAGGTAATTGATTTACAAGTGCCAAAGTTTTCACATCTAATATTAGTTATAGATTAATAAAACAATCACTATACAACACCTGCCAAAGAAAAGAAACCAATTTGCAAACGAAGAATTCATTAATCCGTACTAAACTTTTGGAATTGGCAAATAAGCGCGGTTCCCAAAAAACTTTCTGTCCTTCTGAAGTTGCTAAAAAGATTGATCCTGAGAATTGGCAATCTCAGATGCAGGCAGTGAGAAATGAAGGCAGGATAATGGTAGCTGAAAATTTACTGATTTGCACGCAAAGGGGAAAACCGATGGATCCGCTCCTTGCAAAAGGACCGATCCGTTTTGGTTTGTACTCCAATGAAGAAAAAAATTCCTGAACATGTAAATTTGAATGAGTTTACCACCCACAACACCTCCTCAAAATTCTCATAAACGACTAATACCAGTCATAAGCTGCCTTTTAAAAAATGGAGCAGATATTTTAATTCTTAAGCGTTCCAAAAATGTGGGGAGCTTTCAGGGATACTGGTCATGCATTTCAGGCTATTTGGAAAAAGGAGAAGATCCATTGCAAACCGCATACCGCGAAGTCTTCGAGGAAACGCAAGTAACAAAAGACAAAATAGCAAGTCATACTTATGCCGGTCCTTTTTATCCTGAAGCGGAGGATGTTATCTTTGAAACCCATTGGTTCCTTTTGGAATCCAAAACCAATGAAATTACCACGGATTGGGAACACGACCTATGCGAATGGATAAAGCCACAAAACTTGATTGATTATAAAGTGGTTCCTTGGTTGCCCACTTTGATCGACCACCTGTTTGATCTGCAACCTTAGACAAAAAGACAAAATAAATTTACTCTTCTTATGGCTCAATTTCCGTCACTGATTCACTAGATGGTGAAGAAGTAACTGGGTCGGCTGAGAAAGATTTGAACAATTGGAACAAGGGAGATTCAGTTGATAAAATCAAAGAAGTGTCCTTACTCAAAACTTCGCGGTAACTTTCCAAGGTTTTCAGGAAAGCGTAAAATTCGGACGTTTCGGGCCCTTTGCCGTATGCATCAGCATAGATGGCGGATGCCTTGGCGTCAGCTTCACCATAAATTTCCTGAACTTTTCTGTAGGCTTCTGATTCGATTTCCTGTAAATCACGCTCCTTTTTACCAATGATCTTGGCAGCCTCGCCTTCGCCCTCAGAACGAAATCGATCGGCAATTTGCTTCCGTTCACTTACCATTCTCTCGTAAATTCTTCTGCGAACGGTCTCATTATAATTGATTCTCTTAAAACGGATATCCAAGAGTTCAATTCCATAATCCTCCAATGCCAATTTTGAAGTCTGCTTGATTTGATCTTCAATTGCAGCTCGGCCAATTTTGATTGGATACAGAGTACTCACCTGCTCAGTTACATCACCCAAGCTTTGATCCGCCTGGGCAACACGCTCTTTGTCCGCCCTAACTATCTCAATCAATTCATGCTTCGCGACAGCATTGCGGGTTTCACTTCCCAAAATGTCATCCAGACGCGTGAGAGCTCTACGCTCGTCCCGAAGTCGTTCAAAATATACCATAGCGTTAGCTATTCTCCATCTTGCGTAAGTGTCGATAATGAGATAAGTCTTGTCTTTGGTCGACATTTCAGTCGAAGGACCATCCCATGGAAGAAATCGTTTTTCGATTCGATGAACCTCTTGAATAAATGGAATTTTAAAGTGTAGCCCTGCTTCCGTAATCGCCTCTTCGTCGACTGGTTTTCCAAACTGAGTGATAATCACCTGCTCTGTTTCTTGCACCACAAATGTGCAAAGATAAAAAACGATCAATGCTAGTATGACTGGAATTGCATAAAGTTGAGCCTTCATCGAACACCTCCATTCTCGTTCTGATTCAATTGAAGAAGGGGAAGAATCTGACTTGCATCCTCGTCCAAAATGATCTTCCTGCCCATAGTGGGCAACACTTGCTTCATTGACTCCCAATAAAGTCGGGTCTTTGTGACTTCGGGTGCTTTCTCATATTCCTCAAAAATCGCGTTAAACAGGGCAACATCACCGAGTGCCTCGTTTACCCGTTTGAGAGCGTACCCCTCAGCTGCCTGTATCTTCTGATCGGCCACGCCACGGGACCGGGGTACCTCTTTGTTGTACTCACCGTTTGCCTCATTAATCATTCTTTCCCTTTCCTGTTGGGCCTGATTCACTTCATTGAATGATGCCTGAACGGGAGGAGGAGGATTCACATTCTGAAGCTGTATTTGATCAATAATGATACCTAACTTATAGATGTCCACCTGGTTTTTCATTTGCTTACGGGCTTCGTCCTCAATCTCCTGCCGGCCAATTGTAATGACCTCATCAACCGTACGATCTCCAACTACGGTACGCATGACCGATTCGGAAATATTGCGAAGTGTACCCTCGGGATTCATTACCTTGAATAGGAAAAGTTCTGGATCAGATATACGATATTGCACAATCCATTCCACCTCTGCCGCATTTAAGTCACCGGTCAACATACTCTTTTCACGTGTCCGAGTACGAGACTCAGTAAATTGGCTTTCATTGGTTCCGCCGGGAGTACCGAATCCATACTCCTGCTTAAGCTGCCTTTTGACAGGAAGAACATACACTTTGTCTATCCCAAAAGGTAGTTTGAAGCGCAAACCTGGATCCACCGTGGTTAGATAACTTCCAAACCTAAGGACAACTCCCTGCGACTCGGCTTGAACTGTGTAAATGGAGGAAATCAAACCCGCAATCACAAGGATCCCTATCAGTATCCAAAAGAGAAGTCCTTTTCGTAACAGTTCTGGTATGTTTATTTCAATCTGTTGACTCATAAANTTCTTNAGTAACTCANTTGGGGAAACAGGTCAACAAGGAGCTACCTCACTTGATTTCATATTTCATCCGCATAGACCTTTCGATCTCGATGGCATTGTAGGCAAAATCATCTTTGGGCTCNGTTTTAAACATACGAATGGTTTTGGTAACGAAAGGGATGTCATCAACAAAATGCTCATCCAAAAGATAGTGACGATGAAAAGGATAGACCATTCCCGTATCACGAAAGATACTCCCTGCCTCCGAATCGACAACTTCAAAATACTCATAACCCGCCTCTCTGGTCACTTCCGCACATCGAAGCAAGCACAGATCACCGGCTGCGGGATGATCTCCTCCTTTGAAGGTTACTCTTTTCAGCTCATTGCCCAGACTTGTTTCGTCGTAGTAAGCAGGACCATAGAGACTACCTATGCCGCAACCTGAAAAAAGAAGCACCGTCAGGAGATNTAAAGAAGACCAAATTTGCATACATATAGTTTACTTACAGAGGACAGACAAGCAAGGGACCAATGGTTCAGNAAGCCAAACGCTTGGCTTCTCGCTTGCGAGTTGTGAAATCGAGAATCCGTTTGCGCAGACGGATGCTTTTGGGCGTAACTTCAACAAGTTCATCGGGAGCAATGTATTCAATGGCACGTTCAAGAGAGAATCTTATCGCCGGAGTGAGGGCTTCACTTTTATCACTTCCCGATGCACGGTGATTAGTAACGTGCTTGGCCTTTGTCGGATTAACAGGCAAATCCTCTGTGCGAGGATTTTCTCCCACAATCATGCCTTCATAAACTTCTTCTCCCGGNCCCACAAATAATTTGCCCCGGGTCTCAATGTTACGAAGCGCGTAGGTCATGGACTCGCCCTTTTCCATCGATACCAACGTACCAGACCGCCGTGTACGAATATCTCCTGAATCCGGACGATATTCCTTGAATAAATGAGACATAATACCTTCTCCACTGGTAAGGTTGAGAAGTTCAAATTCAAAACCAATCAAGCCACGGGTGGGAATGGTTGCCTCAAGCTGGGTTCTACCACGGTTAGCAGAAATCGATTCGACGATTCCCTTACGATTGGCAAGGGATTGCATACAACCACCTACGGCATCATCAGGGACTTCCAAGTAAACCGTTTCGAACGGTTCATGGGAACGTCCGTCAATGTCCTTTTTGATCACAGTTGGACGACTAACCAATACCTCAAATCCTTNNCGCCTCATCTCCTCCACTACTACCGCAACCTGCATCGCACCACGNGCATTCACTTTGAATTCGGTGGACTCTCCGGTATCCTCAAACTTAATCGAGATATTGGTGCGGGCTTCACGTTCAAGGCGTTCACGGATTTCACGCGAGGTTACACGATCTCCTTCCCTTCCCGCCATGGGTCCGTCATTCACAGAAAAAGTCATCGACACTGTGGGGGGATCGATCTCAACNAAAGGCAANGCTACCGCTTCTTCGGAACTGGACAGTGTTTCGCCNATATCAAGTTCTTCCAAACCCGCAATACCGACAATATTACCAGCCACTCCTTCACTTGCATCTTGAGTTGTCAAAGCAGAATATTCAAAAACTTTGGAAACTTTGCCACGAACGGGTGTAAGCTCTTTTCGCAAACGCCAAATGGGATCCCCAACCTTAACCCTCCCAGACAGAATTTTCCCTATTCCTATTCTACCAACATAATCAGACCAGTCTACATTAGATACAAGCATTCGGAAATCATGCGAATCCTCAATCTGAGGAGAGGGAACGGAATCGACAATCGCCTGAAACAAAGGCTGCATATCGGTCCCGGAGTCTTCAAGTGATAAGCGGGCATATCCATCCTTGGCACTACCATAGAGAAAAGGTGCATCAAATTGCTCCTCCTTCGCTTCCAGTTCAAGAAAAAGTTCAAGCACCGAATCCTGCATCTCCTCAGGTCGGGCATTAGGACGGTCGACCTTATTCACAAATACCACCGGATTCAAGCCAGCTGCCAATGCCTTTTGCAAAACGAAACGGGTCTGAGCCTGAGGGCCCTCATAAGCGTCGACCACAAGCATTACTCCATCCACCATTTTCATCACTCGTTCGACTTCTCCACCAAAATCAGCATGCCCTGGAGTATCCACAATATTGACCAGATACTTCCCCCAACGAACGGAGGTATTTTTCGCTTTTATGGTAATCCCCCGTTCTCTCTCCTGAGCCATTGAATCCATGGCCCGCTCATCGAGTGCTTGATTTTCCCTAAAGGAACCGGACTGCCTCAGCAATTGATCCACCAAGGTAGTCTTCCCATGATCCACATGGGCAATAATCGCGAGATTTCTGATATGGTCTGGAGTTAGCGAATTCATAAAATAAGAACCCGCGAAACTATCGACCCTTTGCCATTGTTACAAGACTAGCTTTAAATGTAATCTCAAAACCGATTTTTTGATACCCAATCAATCAATTTTGCTAAAGCACGAGCCCGGTGGCTAATCCTAGANTTTTCCTCGAAAGATATTTCCGCAAATGTGGACTTGCTCTCATGAGGTAAAAAAAGAGGATCATAACCGAATCCTCCCGTGCCCTGTCTCTCTGATAAAAGGGTTCCCTCGCAGGTGCCTGAGAAGGTTTTCTCTAAGTTTTCCCCAACTAAGGCCAACACGCACCTAAAACGACATTTACGATCCTGATCTGTAACATCTTTCATTTCNTTCAAGACCTTGTCATTGTTTTTTTCGTCGTCGCACTCCAAGCCGGCATAGCGGGCAGAGATGACACCGGGACGTCCATCAAGAGCATCAATCTCAATTCCGCTATCATCTGCGAGAAACCAGCCATCAGCCGGTCCGATTTTTTTNAATCCGTATGCCTTCAGCAGAGAATTGGCCTCAAATGTGGAACCCGTTTCCTCGACCTCGGGCATGCCGCCAATTTCATTTGGTCCTGACACCGAAACGGGCAAACCTGCCTGATCAAGGGCGGTCTGCAGTTCATGAAGTTTGTGGGTATTACCCGAAGCTAAGTATATTTTTTTCATGTAAATCCGTGCTCTAGGGAATCTTCTCCCAATTTTTTGAAAATTGATTCATTGATTGAGAAACCATCCAAGTCAGGTCCCAACAGGGAATCCGGACCATCGAAGGACTTGGGAGAGCGATAACGAAAAAGGTANTCCACAAGTCCTTTTTCAAGAAGAGACCCAGCCACTTTGGCTCCACCTTCGCAATACAAAGCGTTCAGCTCAAGATCCTGCAGTACCCGCGAAATTTCAGACAATTTAATTCTTCCAATTGAATCTTCTGCGACTTGTATAAGAGTGATGCCCAGTTGCTTTGCNTTTCTAACAGATTCTGAATTTCTCAAGCCATTCTCAACGGTAAGAATTTTCGTCTTCGATGCAAACTGATCGGAGTAAAGATTCCGTGGTAAAACTGATTCCGATAAAGTGGATAGCGAAGAATCCAAAACCAGACGGATCGGACAGTAAATTTCCTCCTCGAGACGGGCTGTCAAGGTTGGATTATCCGCAAGAACAGTTCCCGACCCTACGCAAATGGCTGGAAACAAACGACGCCAATTCATCATGTCAGCCCGAGCCGCATCTTCCGTAATACGACTGGGTTTTCCCTTTACTTCGGCTAACATGCCGTTGGAAGTCTCTGCTATTTTAAGTGCCAGCAAAGGAGAACCGGAATTCATGTTGTGATTANAGATAAAGTTTAGCCGGGTTATTTCTTTCTGGAATTCGATGCCTGCCATTTCAACCCTAACTCCCGATTTTCTTAAAATCTCAATTCCTCTGCCTGCATGAGAAGGATTGGGATCCGTTGCCCCAACATATACTCTTTTTATTCCGGATTCCATAATGGCGTTTACGCAAGGTGGAGTCCGACCAGAGGTTGAACATGGTTCAAGAGAAATGAATATTGAAGAATCCTCATTTGGACGACGACCAAGGGCTTGTATTGCCTCCACTTCGGCATGGGGGAAACCTGCTTTTCGATGATAGCCTTCTGCAACCGTTTTCTCCTTCTCCACAATGATGGCCCCGACCATTGGATTGGGGTGCGTGTTCCCCCACCCTTTTCGAGCAAGATCAAGAGTCTTTTCAAAAAATGCTTTTGTGAGTGACTCGTTCACTTTTAAATAGAGTAACTATGCGTTTGCTAGGGAAAATCCGACCGGACAATGATCCGAGCCTTCAATGTTCGAGTAAATGCTCGCCTCACGCACAGAGGTTGCGAGATCTTTCGAAACCAAAAAATAATCAATCCTCCAACCCACATTTCTACTACGTGCTCCGGCACGGTANGACCACCAGGAATAGGCACCCTTTTGATCGGGATACAAGTGGCGAAAAGTATCAAGAAAGCCCGCTTCAAGAAGATTGGTAAAACCTTGTCTTTCCTCCTCNGTAAATCCGGCATTCTTCCGATTGGATGCGGGATTTGCCAGATCAATTTCCTGATGAGCAACATTCAAATCACCACANAGTANGACTGGTTTCTTCTGGCTAAGTTGGATCAAGTAATTCCGCAGGTCAGGATCCCAGGACTCGTAACGGTAGTTGAGTCGCGANAGATCATTTTTAGCATTTGGAACATAAACGTTAACCAAGTAAAATCCGTCGTATTCACAGGTAATTGCCCTTCCNTCTCCACTATGATTGCCTTGCGGGAAATCATTCGAAACTGAAAGTGGTTCTCGCTTCGAGAAAATTGCAGTGCCCGAGTAGCCTTTCTTGTCAGCTAGATGGTAGTGCCGAAAAATATACCCAAAATCATCTTCCGGAATGACTTCGGGATTGAGCTTAACTTCCTGCAGGCAAAGAAAATCGGGACTTTTATCNTGGATGAAANTGTCAAATGTTTTCTTACGACAGGCACGCAGTCCATTGACGTTCCAGGATACAAATTCCAAGGTCGACTTTTGAGAGTACATAATTAAGAAGAGTTTATCATAACTAACTGCTCAGATTAAAATGGGTAGTTTGTTTACATCAATACATTCCTCAAGAAAAAGTAATCAACATGGCTTCTCCAACAGATATTCGCAAAGGTCGCGTCATTGTTTATCAAGGCGCTCCTCACTTGGTTTTAGAAATGCTTCACCGAACTCAGGGAAGACAAGCGGGCTTTGTACAAACAACTCTCAGAAACCTTCAAAGCGGATCGACAACCACCACCAAATTTCGGTCAACTGATAATGTTGAGTTCATGCACACAACCACTCAAAAACTGGAATACAGTTACAAAGATAATGATGGTTTTCACTTTATGGATGTTGAGACCTTTGAAGATACAGTACTTACTGATCAAATGATTGGAGAGGACGAGATTTTCCTCGTCGAGGGAAACGCCTATGACATACTTTTAGTGGACGGGGAAGCGGTGCGGTTGGAACTTCCCGCCTCGGTGGAAGCTACCGTAATTGAAGCCCCAGATGCAATTCGAGGTGATACAGCNGGTAATGTCTTGAAGCCAGTCACGATTTCCTCAGGGATTACCGTGCAGGTCCCTCTATTCATCAAAAAAGACGAAGTGATTCGAATTAGCACAGCAGACCGATCCTATCTAGGTAGAGCATAATGCTTTTGCATTTAGAGGGTAGCAGACAAGGGTATGCCTGCCCAAAACCCTNAATANTTATAAAAATCTAAGCAACCCGTTCCACAACTAGGGGTATAGGATTGGGACGCTTAGGTGCAAGGCGGTAAGCTGCCTTAAAGTAATCCATTGCAACATTAAGTCGTTTTTCGTCATTGTAATGAATGATCACCAATGGTTCACCCTGTTTCATCTGAGTTCCGACCTTACAAAGTTCGGCTACACCAGAAGCAGGGTCAAACTTACCTTTGCTATCTTCACCATGGACTAAGATTTGAACTCCACGAGCAAGTTGTCCGGCGTCAATGGTATGAACATATCCTCTCTTAGGTGCAGTTAATTTCTTTGTGTGTTTAGCGGTTGGTAATTTATCTGGGTCATCCAAGAGTTTGGGATTACCACCTTGGTACTCAACAATATCCTTAAGCTTTTGCAGAGCCGCACCCTCATCAATGGCTTTTCGAACCGTTTGTTTTGCTGAAAGAGTTGATCCGGCAACACCCGCCAACCGTACGATTTCCATTCCCAGTTTCATTACCAGATCCTGAAGATCTTCGGGACCCTCACCTTTCAGCAATTGAATGGCTTCCTTTAATTCCAAGGATGGACCGACGCAAGAGCCAAGTGGTTGGTTGTTGTCTGTAACCAAGGCCACACATCTTCTCTTTAGTGCCCGACCTACACGGGTCAGCGATCGTGCCAATTGCTTTGCATCTTCAGCATTGGTGATGAATGAACCTTTTCCCCATTTAATGTCCACAACCACTCCCTCTGCACCGGCAGCAAGTTTTCTGCTAAGCGTCCCGGCGGTTATAAATGGAATGGATGGAATGGCTCCAATCTTTTGCCTAAGTTCATAAAGTGTTGATTCCACAGGTGAAATTTCTTCATGGCGCTCAGCAAAGGCACAGCCCAATTTGCGAACCTGATCGGAAAAATCGTCCAAATCGATGTCAGTGTTAACCTTGGGAATCGCTTTCAATTTCTCGGTGGTTGAGGTGAGAAACTCTTCATCATCACCATTCATCATGGGCATAGCAACACCTGAAGCAGCGGCTAAGGGACCTAAAACAAGGGAAGTTTTGTCACCAACTCCTCCAGTTGAGTATTTCTCTATTTTTGGACGTGATACGTCCATCATTTCAATCACTTCTCCTGAGAGCATCATTTCCTCAGTGAAATTAGCTATTTCTTGGGCTGACATTCCTTGAAAAAAGGTTGCCATGACCCATGCAGCTTGCTGAAATTCTGGTATTTCTTCGTCTAGGATAGCGTCAACGATCAAGCGAATTTCATCATCCGANTACTCATTCCCNTCCCGTTTCTTAACGATCAAATTAGTAAAGGTAGAAAGATCGGGTTTTTCAGTTTTGGACTTGGGCATAATGTAGACTCCTTGTCTTGTGGGGTGAGAGTAGGAAAAATCGAACTATTTTTATATATTATGCAACTTTTCAAGTCGAGCCTTTTATTTAACCTAGTCTTTAGGGAAATTATTCCTTAGGGGTGATTTGTGAGCAAGGAATATTCATTTAACCTTTCGAAACTTTTTGATAAAGTNNTCATTGAGGCGGCCAAGCAACTTGAGTCCTTCGATGAATCTTTCGAATCACAAATTAGAGTGGCNGATGAAAGATTCGGTGATTTTCAAGCAAATGGCGTCCTCCCTTTTGCAAGGAAAAGAGGACTTAACCCAAGAGAAATCGCTCAGGAGTTAGTCGAAAAAATAGCACCCTCCGACAACTGGAAAATANCCATTGCCGGTCCAGGATTTATCAATTTCAATTTGTCTCCCAAATTTTACCTTGAGTGGCTCAAAATCTTGGGAGGAACANCTCAATTAAAAAGCCTTCTGTCAAGGGATTGCCCCAAAAAGATAATTCTGGATTTTTCTGGCCCCAATACTGCAAAGCAAATGCATGTTGGTCACATCCGTTCNACAATTATAGGTGAATCATTGGCAAGACTCTTTGAACTNCAAGGCCATAANGTTATTAGAGACAATCATTTGGGCGACTGGGGTACNCAATTCGGGATTCTGCTGCTCTCCATAAAAAGGAACCAATTATCCCTGGATAATTTGACAGGTGAGCCTATNTCAATTCTAGANGAACTTTACCGTACGGGTAACGCACTGGTTAAGGAAAATCCTGAAGACTTGGAAGAGGCACGGCAGGAATTGGTTAAATTGCAAAATGGAGACGAGGAAAATACTTCTCTATGGCAAAAGATCAGAGATCTCAGTCTTGGTTCTTTTGAAGAAATTTATCAACTCTTGGATGTCAGTTTTGATTATTCTCATGGGGAAAGTTTTTATCGTGATCAGGTGNAGGGTGTTTACGACTCGCTTCTAAAGCACAAAATTTGCTCCGAGGACCAAGGTGCATTGGTGGTATTTCATCCCGAACACAAGCGCTTTGCCAAGCAACCCTTCATTNTTCGAAAATCAGATGGTGCAAGCAACTATGCAACCACTGATCTNGCGACAATNGCATTTCGTACCCAAGAATGGAAATCAGACCAGATCGTCTATGTTACCGATGGGNGGCAGCGAGATCACTTCGAACAGCTTTTTCTAACCACGCAGAAATGGTTTAGTAAGGAGAAAATGGAATGCCCCGCTCTCTCACACGTATGGTTCGGCACTATTTTGGGCGAAGATAACAAAGCCATCAAGACTCGTGATGGACAGCAGGTCAAACTGATGGATTTACTGAATGAAGCCATCCATCGATCAAAAAGAATGATTAGGGAAAANAACCCTTCTTTAGAAGAAGAGGAAANGGACCGAAGAGCCAAAATCATCGGACTAGGTGCTGTTCGCTATGCTGATCTTTCCCAAGATCGCACACTTGATTATGTCTTTTCCTGGGACAAGATGCTAGCCCTTCAGGGAAACACCGCACCCTATCTGCAATATGCCGTTGCCCGCATCCACAGCATTTTCCGTAAGGCTGACAAAACCTTCGATGAAGTTAAAAAGGTTAATGCTTATCCTAAAACAGNGTCGGAAAGAAAACTTGCACGAAAAATTTCCTTCTTCCCTTTGACGATAGAACAAACGACCAAAGAACTCAAACCGCACATCCTCTGTGGTTATCTCTATGAACTGGCAACGGAATTTAGTTCGTTTTACAACCAGGAGAAGGTCATGGTTGAAAATTTAGAGATACAAAATCTCAGACTTTTCCTGTGTGAGAGGACGCGGCTGATTTTAGAAACAGGACTTGGTGTTTTGGGGATCCAAACGCTCCAGGAAATGTAAGGTAAATGAGNTACANAATTACTTCCNTAAAGGTAATTTCACCTTGTAGAATTTNCTTGTGGCATTGTCCCATCCATTNCTACTGAAAAGCAAACCCGTTAGATTTTTCTGAGCAGGGTCACGCCAATAGGATAATTCCATGGAAATTTCCATAAGATTCTCACCCTTATTGTTTTTCAATTTCTTGGGGATCTGAAAGATGTTTGATCTCACAAATCTACCGTGAGCAAAAAAACGAAAAGATGAATTTTTGCCACTGCCTTCGATGGGAAATCGTAAGGTAACAAATTCCTTATCCAAATTGCCTGATGTTGAAAGCTTAGAATCACATTTGGCAATCCATTCTGCCGGAGGTTCCACAGGTTTGCTTTTACGAAACTCATTAAACAGCGAATTCCAACGAAGATCACTCTCAACTTCATAATTCACGGGAACTTTAATTTCCAAATCAGCAAAAGTGGGCAAGCAAGTATTATAGCAGGCAAGCCATGATGACTTAGCCTTAAAGGTAAGAACTTCTCCCTCGGCAAGCTCTCTTTTGACATCGAAAGTACATATAAAGAGACTTTCTCCCCTGTGACCGTGAGCAAAGACCTTAAACATTTTGACAAGTTGAGGAGGAGCGTAGTCCAGATTCCTAAAAATGATTCCTTCCGGTAAGGTCCATTCCAAATTTGGCGGCACACCTACGTCTCCAGGAGAACTCCAATAGGTATGCCATCCAGGTTCCCTTTTCATCCACCATCCTATCTCGATTTTTTTTGATTTTGGGTGAACATTTTTCTCAACGACAAAACGGGTGCTAACTGGGCCTTCCTTTACCAGTGTTCCGACACCAGCAAAGAGTGTGGAATGAATCCATCCACACACGACTAAGCAAAAAAGAGAATAATTAATCAACGGAAGGATTTTCCGCATCCACAAGTGGATTCTGCGTTCGGATTGCGTATTTCAAAGCCTTTACCAGACAATCCGTCATCGAAATGGATTTCGGAACCTTTTATGTAATCTAAACTATCTGGACATACTGCAACCGGTAAACCTGCTATNGTNTCTGTAAAATCGCTGACTTTGGGCTTATCAATGGACATGCCGTATTCAAAACCTGAGCAACCACCNGGTTCGATAAAAACACGGAGGNCGTGGTTTANATCGGACTCTGCCAACATTGANTTTACTTTTACTTGGGCCTCTTCGGTAAGAGNAATCATACCATAAGCATACAGGAATGATGAGNGNGTTCAAGTTNAAACAGCTTAAATTATGCCAAATAGCTTGAAAATNCAAAAAAAGCAAAAGATATTCTTGCTGAAGCAAAAAAATATGATTACTCGTGTAGAGACTAATGAAGCACATTTTTAATGAAGTACATTATGAATTGACCAGAAAAATTGCCGAAGGCGGTATGGGAATGGTCTACGAGGCAGTACAAAGGGGAATTGGTGGTTTCAGAAAAGTCGTGGCGATTAAGCTCATTAAAGAAGAATATTCGGCAATTGAGGAATTTAGAAACAATTTTATCGGGGAGGCAAAACTTGTGTCTGACCTAATACACACGAACATTGTCCAAACCTATCACTTGGGCAAGGTAGGTGAACAGTATTTCATGACTATGGAGTTTGTTTCCGGACACAATCTCGAAGAATTTCTTGATCGTCATATCGAAACTGATCAATATGTGCCATATGACTTGGCTGTTTTCATAATTTCAAGAATCTGTCGTGGACTGGCATACGCCCATAGGAAAAAAGATTCGCTGGGCCGATCATTGGGTATTGTCCATCGTGACGTAAATCCAAAAAACATAATGGTCGCCAAAGAAGGAGATGTGAAATTGACCGACTTCGGTATAGCAAAAGCGCTTGATCTTATGTACAATCAGGAAGGTGAAGTAATCGCAGGTAAGGACGAATATCTTTCTCCGGAACAAGCCCGATGCGAAGTAACTGACCATAGGGCTGATCTGTTTTGCTGCGGGATAGTAATGACAGAGCTCATGCTTGGTTATAACATTTTTGAAACTGCAGTCCCAGAGAAAACCATCGAAAACATTCTTGAGATGGACTTGCCTCACTTTTCCGATATCAGACCAGATATTGATGAAAGGCTTAATCTTATTATGCATACAGCCTTAAAGAGAATAAGAGACGAAAGGTATCAATCCGCAGAGGAAATGCTTATGGAACTTGAGAGTTTCATATATGGTGATGGATATGGACCGACCAATGAGAAACTTGCCGCATATGTTCATGACCTTTTCGGAGATGATGGACACAATGCTGCCTTAAGGTGGCATCAGGGTTTGACCCAATTTCCTAGTAAATAGTTTATTTTCTAATGGCCATCCAATCGCAAGGTCTTCGTCAAGTACAGAAACAGACTCAAAATCTTGTACTTGCGCCTCAACTCCGACAGTCGCTGAAAATCCTGCAAGTTCCTACTCTCGAACTTAGATCCGCGATTTTAGAGGAACTTCAAACCAACCCTCTTCTTGAAGAGATTGGCTCCAATGATGAAAGTCTCGATTCCATTGAAGTCGAGCCTTCACCAGACGAAGTTGAAGACCAGACAAGAGAGGAATTCCCCGATGACAAAGAAGGTGAAAAGGAATCGGATGCCTCCGATGAAAATGATTTCGAGCTGGAGCCCAAAGAATCGGATGAAATTAGTGACATGGATTTTTCAGATGAATTTGCCATTCTCAAAGAAATGCAGGAGGACCTGAAAGAACATTTTGAGAGAGAATACGAGGGGGAGGCTCAACTTGGCAATTCTGAGGCAGAAGAAAAAAGAAAGTTTTTCTTCGATTCCCTTGTATCGGAGACTTCTCTACAAGAACACTTGCTTGATCAATTGAAATTGGTTGATTGCACGGTTGGCATTCGTGATTCGGCACAGTATATCATCGGCAGCCTTGATGAAAATGGATTCCTTACAGGTACCCTCTCTGACATGGCTTTGATCTCTGGTCTTGCCCTTCAGGACTTACAGGATGGATTGAAACTGCTTCAAACTTTTGATCCTGTTGGGATTGCCGCACTTGATTTGCGGGATAGCTTGCTCAAACAAATGGAGTTTCGTGGTTGGAATGATACCGTTCCTTACTCAATCGTGAAGGATCACTTTCAACTTCTTGTCAGAAGAAGAGTACCTGAACTTGCAAGAAAACTGTCCCAACCGACGGAAATCGTACACCAGTGTCTTCATAAGATTGCCGAACTTGATCCTGCTCCAGGTCGACGATTTTCAGAAGATCAAAATCAGTCGATTGCCCCAGATGCAATTGTGGAAAATGTTTCAGGTGAATGGCTCATTCATCTGAATAACGACTACATTCCCAGACTTCGCATCAATAAGACATACAAGGAATTGATCAGTAAAGGTACGCTGAGCCAAAAGGAAAAAGAATATGTTCGCAATCAAATGCGAGCCGGCAAGTTTCTGATTAATTCGATCGATCAGAGGCAGAACACCATCGAAAGAATCACCCGCAAACTTTTGGAAAGACAGAGTGAATTTTTTGAACTTGGATCCTCCAAACTTCGGCCTATGACCATGGCAGAAGTGGCGGACTCGATAGAAGTTCATGAAACAACCGTTTCTCGTGCAATCGCCAACAAATACTTGCAAACACCCCATGGAACCTTTCCTTTCAAATACTTTTTTACTCCTGGATATGCCGGTAAAGATGGAGACACCGTATCAAACACCAGCGTAAAGGAAATCATCGGCTCCATTATTGAAAAAGAAGATTCTTCCAAGCCCCTAAGTGATCGAAAAATTGTTGATTTGCTCGAAAAAAAGGATATCAAACTTGCTCGTCGAACAGTTGCAAAATATCGCGAGGAACTAGGAATACCACCTACAAATTTGCGAAGGCAATACTGATAAGGAAAAAAATCCTTTATTCGCAGTGTCAACTTTTCAAAAGGATAAAATTTCGCCAGAACAAATTTCTCTACTGGTCGATGCATCAACTAATCCGATTCAAATTGGCATTCCCAATTCAAACGGATGGGAAACGCTTGTTCGCTGCGAAGATCAGGCACTAGAGGGCTTATTTTCCGCCACAGAGAAAGTTTTGGAGCAATCTAAAATTATGATTTCTCAGGTTGACCAAATATTTTATTGCGAAGGACCAGGTTCTACCCTCGGCTTGCGCCTAGCTGCTGCGTTTATACGAACTCTCCAGTGGAGTCATCCCAAGCAAGGACTCAAAGTTTTCTCATTCAATGCTTTGGATCTGGCAGCAATATTGGCACCTATTGAAAACGCCGTGATCCAAGCTCCCTTTCGCATTGGATTTCGTTTTGTGAGAATTCCCGATGAGGGTTCATTTGTATCTGAAAAAAAGATTTTACCCGAAGAAGAAGCTCTAGCGGATTACCAGGATAGCTATCACCTGCCAGATGTTCGTAAACGCTCCAAAGAAGTGAATCCGAAGAAAACTCTTGTTTATGATCTTTCAAATATTAGGGGTCTTTATGACTTGGGGTCCGTTTCCAAACCCTGTTCCGTAATTGTTCCCTACAACCCAAGAGCACCACAATTCAAGAAATGGAGTCCCCGTTCTTTTGAAAAATAGATTTCCGTTGAGATAAAAGTAGAAAAATGAAAGGAATGCGCTCATGGGCTGAAATTGATTTGGCAAAGCTTGAAAGAAATTTACGTTTGATCAGAGAATCCATTCCCGAAGACTTCAAATACATTTCGGTAGTTAAAGCTGATGCCTATGGACATGGAATTCTTCCCACTGCATCAAGGCTGATGCAAAGTGGTGTCGATCTTTTTGCTGTAGCTAACATCAAGGAAGCGAGCGAAATACGTGAGATGGGATCAGGATGGCCCATCCTTGTTCTCGGTCCCCTTTTGGAAGAAGAAGATGATGCACTTGTGGAATTGGATTTGGTCCCATCCGTCTCATCCGTCGAAGAGATTTCAAGGTTCCAAAAACTGAGTAAACAAACTGGTAAGAAAATAGAAGTTCATCTGAAAGTTGACACTGGAATGGGAAGAATGGGATCCTGGTGGGAGCACGCCTCAACAGTTATCGAAAAAATTTATTCATCTGACGGATTGGAACTCAAAGGGGTTCTCACTCATTTTGCCGAACCCTCAAACGAAGAATTTAGCAGATTGCAAAGGGATCGATTCCAAAAAATCATAAGCAAAAATTTGCCTTCTCCCCTACCTCCCAACTTTATCGTTCATGCAGACAATTCTTCTTCGCTAAAGATTATGGAAAAAGATTCTGTCTTTAATGCAGTGCGAATTGGCCTTCTACAATTCGGGGTAACTCCCCCCATTGACAGTGCCCTTGCCCATCTTCCCGTTGAGCCAGTACTATCATTTCACGCGAAACTTGCTTTGGTAAAAGATTTGCCGGCTCATACATCGATTAGTTATGGTAGATTGCACAAACTGAACAGACCTTCTAAGATTGGTATCATAAGCGCAGGCTATGGCGACGCAATACCCCTACATTGTGGCAATCAGGCATCTGCACTAATTCGTGGACAAAGCTATCCGATCGTTGGCAGGGTAACCATGGATCAGACTCTCATAGATCTTACCGACGGACCCAATGATTTGGCCAATGGTGAAGTGGTCACTCTGATTGGTCAACAGAATGGAAATTCTATTCCCTTGGAAGCTCTAGCCCTTCACGGAAAAACCATTCCATGGGAGCTACTTTGTTCTGTCACCAAGCGGGTTCCCCGTATTTATCTTACGAAAAGAGAGTAAATATCAGCCTTCGAAATTCGTGTTGATTCCATCAATAATTGTGGTCAATTTCTCGAGACATTTGGCACGGTTATCATAAGCTTGCTGTCCGTCTTCCGGGCAACCATAGGGAGAAACCCAACCCATTCCTTTTTCCTCATGGATTTTATGAACCTCCTTCATCCATGCTTCGATTTTCTCGATATTTGAAAGCAAACGGTTGCCCTCCCTTGGCGGGTCAAGTGGATTGCCATAGGGCACACGCTGAACGACATCACCGTTCTCGTCTTTGGTCTCTTCCCATGCCACTTCCGCAGTTTCACATGCCTCCCAGAAACGAATTTTTGAGAAATTTACACAACCATCCACAATTGCCTGTGACATGGCTTCTATTTCGGGCATAGCTACCTCGGCAAAGGTTTCATCATTTTCAGGTTCAAAGTTTTCTTCTGCATTGATCAAAATGGAAGCTTTTTCATCTAACGCTTTAGCCAAAGCTTTCACCATGGAATAGTTGATTTGAGCCTGAAGATTTCCTTCAAGCATCAAATCCACTGCATCGAAAGGCAATTCTTCTTCTTTAGTTGCTTCATCGGCAGACGCCTCTTCTGTAGGTTCACTCATTTTTCAATTATGGCATCTCAAAGGGGGTGTTATCAACGGCAATCATTCTTTTATGAAAATTTATGCAATCCATTTACATCAACACTTACGCAATCAAGATTCTTGATAACAATGACTAAATTATCACAAATTACAGCTAAACTTAAAATCTTGTCTCAAACATAAAGCCAAATATCATTTGACTTAAGATATGTTTATTGGAACAACTTGGAAACTCTTAGGAATAGCCCTTTTTTGCTCTTCATTTCCTTCATACAGTTCGGCTGAAATTTCATTTAATCGTGACATTAGGCCAATCCTTTCAAATAAGTGTTTTTTCTGTCACGGACCCTCAGAAAAGTCACGCAAGGCGGAGTTGCGTTTGGATCTGGAAGAGGAAGCCTTCAAGGAAAAAGGTGGCTTTGCCGCCTTCGTCCGAAAAAGCCTGGCAGACAGCGAGGCTTGGCATCGAATTACTTCGGATGACCCGGACGAAGTAATGCCTCCACCGAAGTTTAAGAAGGAAGTTACCAAGGATGAGATTAATAAAATCAAACAATGGATTGAACAGGGAGCCAAGTGGGAGGGACATTGGGCGTTCATTCCAGTGAAACAGATCAATGAACCGAAAACTCAGCTTCCTCAATGGATTCGTAATCCGATTGATTCATTTGTTTTTGATACCCTCAAAAAAAAGGGTCTTAATCCTTCGCCAGAAGCTGACCGCAGAACCCTCATCCGAAGACTCTATCTCGACCTAACCGGTCTGCCGCCAACCCCCGCAGAAATTAATGATTTTCTCTTCGATCATTCTCATCATGCTTATGAAAGAGTGGTGGACCGCCTTCTTTCCTCGGAAGCCTATGCCGAAAGAATGACCTTGGTCTGGATGGATGCAGCCCGCTACGGAGACACCTCAGTCTTCCATGATGATGGCCCGCGTGACATGTGGCCTTGGAGAGACTGGATACTCCGTGCTTACAAAAACAATATGCCTTTTGACCAGTTTTCTATTGAACAATTAGCAGGTGACCTCCTACCGAATCCCACTGATGAACAAAAGATCGCCTCTGGCTTCAACCGTAACCATGCAACCACTGACGAAGGTGGAGTAATTGCTGAAGAGTTCCGTGTCGAGTATGTGGTAGATCGAGTTAAAACAACGGGAAACGTCTGGATGGGCCTTACCATGGAGTGTGCACAATGCCATGACCACAAATATGATCCTATATCTCAGGAGGAGTACTTTCAATTCTATGCCTTTTACAACAACAATGCTGATCCTGGCATGCAGACTCGAAGAGGTAACACTGCACCCATGCTGGAAGTAGTAACTCCAGAGAAGAGGCAGCAGATTGAAGACCTATCCAAGAAACAAAAGGATTTAGTCTCCAAACTGAATAACAGAAAAAAAGAGGTGCTACCCCATTTTGTTCAATGGGCAAAGGATGCAGCATCCAAACTCGATGGAAACAATTTCACTATGGAACCATCCGGTTTGGTGGCTCATCTTCCCCTAGATGACTTTAAGAACAACAAGACGGTTGATCTAGTCAGGGAATCAAATACCTGTCAACTACAGGGCAAGGCCAAGATTATTGATCAAGCAAAATTTGGTGGCGGAATTAGGATTGAAGGAAATGGTTATTTGGAAGTAAAAGATTTTGGTAACTTGGAACACAACAAATCCTTCAGTTACGGGGCATGGGTAAAAATCCCCAGAGACAATTTCGGAGGAGCAATTCTGGCCAAGATGGATGAAGGAAATGCTTATCGTGGATATGACTTATGGATGGAAGGGGGCAAAGTAGGACTTCATGTAATAAACAAATGGCCAAGTAATGCGCTAAAAGTGGTAAGTAAAGCCAAGGCACCCATCAAGAAATGGACTCATCTTTTTGTTACCTACAATGGAAACGCAAAAGTGAGTGGAGTGGAGATTTACATCGACGGAAAAAAACAGGAAAAAGCAACACAACAGGATTCACTCAGCCAGACCATTATAACTGACAAGCCCTTACGGTTGGGAAGAAGATTTAATACTGCCCAAACGAATGGGGCGGAGATCGATGATGTGCGTTTTTACTCTCGTGCCCTTTCACATCAGGAAGTTCAGGTCCTCTCTGATTCAGACCCCATTTCCCCAATTCTGGCAATCGAGGAGAACAACCGTACCGAAGCTCAAAAGAAGGTTCTCTTATCTCACTACCTCGAATCCAAAGACAAATCCTATCAGGAAATTACCCAAGAGAAAAGGAGCTTAGACAAGAAACTTTCTGATTTGAAGGATACAAAGCTAACTTCGATGATTATGGGTGATAACCCGCCCAACAAAATGCGGAAAACTTATCTTTTGATGCGTGGACAATATGCTTCGCCAGATAAATCCAAAGAGATCCTGCCCGACACTCCTGCATTCCTTCCGCCAATGAAAGAAGGCCTTCCCAAGAATCGATTGGGGTTGGCAAAGTGGTTGGTGGATAAAGATCATCCACTTACCGCACGAGTTACCGTTAACCGTTATTGGCAAACCATTTTTGGCCGTCCAATTGTGGCCACTCCCGGAGATTTTGGTTCGCAGGGAAGCTGGCCCACCCATCCCGAACTTCTTTCCTGGTTGGCAAAGGATTTTGTCGATCACGGTTGGAATATCAAAAGGACGATCAAGCAAATGGTCATGAGTTCAACATACAGACAGGAGTCGACCACCCGACACAAGCACCTTAAGGTCGATCCTACCAATCTTTACCACGCCCGTGCTCCACGTTTCCGTCTAATGGGAGAGTTTGTCAGGGACAATGCTTTGGCTGTGAGCGGACTGCTTAACCGCGAATTCGGAGGTCCTGGAGTGAAACCATACCAGCCTGCAGGTCTTTGGGTGGAAGTTTCTCTAAGCGGAAACAGGAGATTTGTTCGCGACAAGGGCGAAAAACTTTACCGCCGAAGTATGTATACCTATTGGAAACGCTCGGCACCCCACCCCGCTTTGATGGCATTTGATACTCCAACCCGCGAAACCTGTACTCTACAGAGACAGCGGACCAATACTCCAATGCAGGCATTGGTCACTTTGAACGATGAGCAATTCGTGGAAGCTTCTCGGGCATTTGCCCAGCGGATTTTGAAAAGTTCGGCCAAGACTTTTCAGGATCGGGTGAACTGGGCTTTTGAAATGGCTACGGGACACCCTGCAGATGACCTTCGACAGAATGTGCTTAAAGAGGCTTATGATTTTCAAAAAGAAAGGTTCTCGAAAGAACCAAACCGTGCGGAAGAGCTTTTAAAAATTGGAGAATCGACCCGAGACACTTCGATTGATTCCAAGGAACACGCGTCGTGGACCGTACTTGCTTCCATGATTCTCAACTTAGACGAAACTTTGAACAGGGAATAATTATCATGAATCCATTCGAAACCTTTCAGGCTCAAACACGTAGACAAATGATCGGGCTCGGTGCCCGTGGGATCGGCGCTCTCGGAGCAGCCAGTTTGCTCAATCCCTCGCTTATCAATGCGGCAGCAAGTCAAGCCAACAACGAATTTTCAGGTACCCTGGGTGGTCCTCACCTCAAACCCACGGCCAAGCGGGTCATATATTTGTTTTTTTCCGGAGGGCCATCACACATCGACATGTACGATTACCACCCTAAAATGCGTGAGATACANGGTACGGAATTACCTGACAGCATTCGCAATGGCCAGCGAATTACGGGTATGACCTCGGGACAAAAATCATTTCCCTGTGTGGCACCGATGTTCGAATTTTCGAGACACGGTCAAAATGGATCATGGTTTAGTGAAATCATACCCAATATCGCCAGTATTGCGGATGACATAACCTTGGTGAAGTCCGTTCATANCGAAGCCATCAATCACGATCCAGCCATCACTGCCATCAACACCGGCTCACAACAACCTGGCAAGCCCTCGATGGGAGCATGGTTNGACTGGGGAATGGGNAGCCCAAATCAAAATCTTCCCGGCTATGTGGTCATGATTTCAAAGGGCCGCGGACAATCACAGGCACTTTATGACCGTTTGTGGGGAAGTGGTTTCCTTCCCTCCAAGCATCAGGGAGTAAAATTTCGTTCCGCTGGTGATCCTGTCCTTTATCTTTCAAACCCCAACGGAATTTCCCGCGATATGCGTCGTAAGATGCTAGATGGAATTGCCAAAATTAATCGGGCAAAGAAAATCGACTCTGGTGATCTCGAGATCGATGCCAGGATCGCACAGTATGAAATGGCCTATCGCATGCAAACCAGCGTACCCGAGCTAGTTGACCTGAATGATGAACCCAAACACGTTCTTGAGATGTACGGTAAGGATGCAATGAAGAAAGGTTCTTTTGCTCACAACTGTCTTATTGCCCGCCGGCTCTCCGAAAGAGGAGTCCCTTTTGTCCAACTTTTCCATCGCGGATGGGACCAACACGGTAGCCTTCCTTCAAAAATCAGACAACAATGTGAGGATGTTGACCAACCGGCAGCAGCTTTGGTTAAGGATTTGAAACAACGCGGACTGCTCAAGGACACCGTTGTAATCTGTGGTGGCGAATTTGGTCGAACCATTTATTCACAGGGCAAACTGACNAAGGACAATCATGGTCGTGACCATCATGGCCGTTGTTTCTCGATGTGGATGGCAGGGGGCGGATTCAAGGCGGGCTTTGAATACGGAAAGACTGACGATTACGCGTACAATATTCTGGAGAACCCCGTTCACGTGAACGATCTGAATGCAACCGTACTGCAAACTTTGGGAATCGATCATGAACGCTTCACCTATAAGTATCTGGGCTTGGATCAACGACTCACCGGAGTAGACCACCCGAAAGTCATATCCGAGCTTCTCGCCTAATTGGGAGTTTTTTCCAGAACCTCAACTTATTTGCCATTTTTGCTTTGACCCTAAGTCCAGGCTNGAACAAAACCATCTAGTGATTTCGGTGGTGGACGAAAGATTTGCCTTTCTGGCAAAATGGTTGAACGAGCAAACTCCCTTTTCCGGGAGCACTCTTGACATTGCTTCTGCTGATGCAAGTTTCCGGCGTTACTTCCGGATCAATTCTGACGGGCAAAATTACATCGTCATGGATGCGCCGCCTGAGCTTGAAGATTCCAGACCGTTCGTTCAAATTGGAGAATGGATGAAAAATTCAGGTCTGCAAGTGCCTGAAATTTTTGCNAAAGATTTGGAACTTGGATTTATGGTTCTATCGGATTTTGGAGACTTTCATTTCCAGGATGCATTGGATAAAGATAATTTCGATGGCCTCTATGATCTTGCAATTGACCAAATTGCGAACATGCAACAATCCTTGATTCAATCGGAAGAAAACTTACCTACCTTTGATGTTAAATGGCAATGGAAGGAATTGGACATCTTTCGGGAATGGTGCTTACCCGGTATGACTGAGNATTCTTTTCGTGAAAAAGCTTCTGCCTTAGTCAAAGCGGTGGACGACATCCCAAAAGCTTTCATGCATCGAGATTTTCACTGTCGAAATCTTCTTGTAAAAGACGACAAAACTTTGGGAATTATTGATTTCCAAGGAGCAATGCATGGCCCATTAACCTACGATTTGGTCTCGCTTTTGCGTGACTGCTATGTGGACAATGATCCATATTGGATCGATCAACAGGCTCTTGCATTTCTCGATCAATCAAGAGCAAACAATCTTAAGTTTGCCAATGTTACCAAAGATGATTTCTTGTGTTGGTTTGATTTGGCAGGGCTACAAAGACACCTGAAATGTGTGGGCATTTTTCATCGTTTGAAGATCAGGGATAACAAACCTGAATACCTCAAAGACGTACCCCGAGTGCTCGGGTATGTTCATCATGTTCTTGATCGGCACCCCGNTTTGGAAAACTTGAGGAATCTTGTTAACCAAGCAGTCATCCTCAATTAAAATTTATGAAAGCAATGATTCTAGCTGCTGGTTACGGCAAGCGACTGCGCCCATTGACTGATCACACCCCCAAACCTCTTCTTTCGATCGGNGGTAAACCTATGATCGTTCATCATCTTGAGAAACTTTCCAAGGCNGGAATCCAGGAAGTGGNTATAAATTTGGGGCANCTCGGTTCAAAAATCCCTGAGTTTCTTGGAAATGGCTCCACTTGGGGAGTATCTATCGAGTACTCGGACGAAGGACCCGATCCTTTGGAAACGGGAGGTGGCATGACCAAGGCTCTGCCTTTGTTGGGGAATGACACCTTTCTTTTGGTTAATGGTGACGTTTGGACGGACCTTCCCTTTTCAGGGATTCCAAAATCACTCGACGGGGACGACCAAGCCATGCTCTTTTTGGTCAAACAACCGGAATGGCGCGAAAAGGGAGATTTTGTTCTGGTGGGAAATAGAGTTCGCGAATCAGATTCGCCTAGCCTTCTTTATGCTGGAATTGCTCTTTATCACCCATCTATTCTGGATGGAGCGATGATTGAAAAATTTTCAATCGTTCCAAGATTAAAGAATGCCATCCAGCAAGATCGTGTGGCAGGCAGATTAATCGACGGAGAATGGGACGACGTTGGGACTCCTGAGAGATTATCTGCCNTACGCCAAACACACGGAGAATAGCTCAGAAAGGCTTTTCGGAACTTTGAGGGATCGAAGTTTCACCAAGNGGCGATGCTTCTGGCAAACCAAATTCATCAATCACATAAGCAATCAGGTTCTTCAGATCCCAGTCGGCCAATCCCTTGGATGCGACCGNCATTACCCTACCCCACTCATCTTGNGGATGATAACCACGCTCTCCTGATCTGAACTTACGCATCTGTTCGATAAAGTACCACCCCTCCAATTTGTCCAAAGCGGGTGATTTCAATTTGCGATTTCCCTCCGCATTCTCCCCATGGCATTGGACGCATCTCTGCTCGTATAATTTTTTTCCAAGTACCTTATCTCCGCGGATCGTGCGGATCGCAGGTTTGGGTTTTTGGTTGGCAAACCAATCAGCCAAATAGGCAATCTCAACTTTATTCTCAATTTTCCGTGTACCTACCCCCATGAGATATTCCGAACGGTTACGCGGATTTTGCCCCCGCACNCCAGAATGAAACTTTTGCATCTGCTCGGCAAGGTACCAATATTCCATACCATCCAGAATGGGGCCCCTTTGAGCTTCTTTGGTACCATGGCAGATCCTGCATTCATTGACCTTTGCAATCATTTCGGATTCCACCAAACCAGATGTAGAACTATTTTTCTCAGTAGGTTTGGAGTTATCTCTTTTAACGCATCCAAAAAGAATCATAACCAACAAACAGTTGATCATNAGTCGTACGGAAATTGCGTTCATTAGCTTCTTTCTAATGCCTCGAAATTTTGGGACAAGCGAATATCTTACATTCATCTATTCTTTACCATTTGAACGGACTGTTGCATCATCCTTGATATGCCTAGTGTAAGGACTCTATCCATCAGTAAAAAATTTCCGGAGGGTACGGAAGCNTTGAGTAAGGTAAACCTTCAGGTCAACGACGGTGAGCTGATGGCTTTGGTAGGCCCTTCAGGGTGTGGGAAGACAACCTTGTTGAGAATTATTGCCGGGCTCGAAAGTGCCTCAGGCGGAGAACTCTTTTTCGGTGACCAAAAAGTCAGCCATTTACCCCCCGAGCGGCGTGACTTGGGAATGGTNTTTCAGAATTACGCTCTTTTCCCTCATCTATCCGTTTCAAGAAATATTTTATTGGGTTTGGAAAGCAGTGCATTATCCAAAANAGAAAAGCAGCGCACGGTTGAGGATGTCGCGGAAAGTCTTGGGATTTTACCCTTACTTGAGCGAAAGCCCTCGGAGATTTCAGGTGGACAGAGACAACGTGTCGCACTTGCCAGACTTCTTGCCCGCAATCCCTCTATTCACCTCCTCGACGAACCTCTAAGCAACCTNGATGCAAACCTCCGAATCCAGATGCGGGAGGAACTGGTCAAGCTTCATCAAAAGAATCGTAAAACAACTCTCTTTGTTACACATGATCAGGTCGAAGCCATGACACTGGGAGAGCGTATCTGCCTTCTTAATAATGGAAAAATAGAGCAGATCGGTTCGCCCCGCGAGATCTACGATACCCCAGCAAATCTTTTTGTGGCAGGATTCTTTGGAATCCCATCAATCAATTTACTTCCGGGAAAACTTGAGGCTCAGCCCGGTTCAAACACCTGTGATTTCCTTTGCAAAAATTCGTCCGTGAGATTTGCCATTCCATCATTAATCCAGACTGAGAGCAAAGATCTGATTCTTGGGATTAGGCCTGAGAAAATTCAAATTGATAAAGAATGCAAAGCCAACAGTTTTGAAATTATGCGCACGGAATACCATGGTGACTCACAGATATTTTTNCTTCAATCTCAGGATCTTTCCATAACTTGCAAACAAACAACAACACAATNATTGNATGCCCAAAAAGCTGGTATCTCGATTGATTGGACTTCGGTTCTGTGGTTCGAACCAAAAAGTGGCCAGAGAGTTCAACTTAGGGAAAGCTGAGAAAGTGCCGTTTTCATTTTCCCAAAAAAGAGTGCAAAAAGAACGACGATTGGGATAAATGAGAGAGTAGCCGCTGCCATACCGATCGCTTCCGGTGCCCGATGACTGGAATCGCTCAATTTAGCTAATGCAAGTGGAAGAGTTAGGGAATCATCACCAAGCAAAAGCAGGGCAAGCAAATGCTCTTGCCAACATAAAGCGAAATGCAGCAGAAAATACGTGACCAAACCTGGCGTGAAAAGCGGCAGGATAAGAATGAAAATCCGCACCGGGCTAAATCCTTGCAACTTCGAAATCTCCATCAATTCATCGGGTAAATGCTTGAAACTTTGAGCAAAAAAACACACTCCCAACCCGCTGGCAATACCACAGAGAACCAAAGACCAGGAATTGCCTACCCATCCAAGCAAATTNAACCATTCAAAAATAGGCACCACCAGCGCCTGTCGTGGAATAAGAATGATAATCAAAGCAGCACCAATTAGAAAAGTTTTTCCCCGAAAGGAATATTTTGCCAAAACGAATCCAGCGGTTGCAGAGACAAAAGTTGCCAAAACCGACTGANTCACAGCAATGAAAACCGATTCCCAAAGCCCGCTCTCAAAATCGACGAATTGTCCGTCCAATAGCATCTCATAAGCTTCNCCTTCAAAGGTCTCAGGAAGCAACAGGCTTGGTTGGTAAATTTCCTTGTTTGTCTTGAAGGAAGAAAAGAACATCCAGGCAAAAGGATACAGGCTAATGATCAGAAAGCATAGGAGTGGTGGGAATGAGAAAAGTCTGCTCATGTTCTGATTTTCCAAAAACGGAGTCTTAAAACGACAAATAGAAAACCTGCCACGATTGGAGCNACCAACAAACTCATCGACACGGCACCTGGAAGATCGAACCGGCCTGATCCTCCGGGAAATGCAANCTGATATACGTAGGTTACCAAAAGTAGGCCCGCATCCATCATCCCCCCCGAGCCTCCCAATAGTGTGTAGGCTCCNGAAAAGGCTGCCACGCCATCCACGGTGAGAAAAACTGCAATAAAAAGAGCCAGTTTGCGGACACCGGGAATGAGAATCTGACGGATTTTTGAAAAGGAACTCATCCCCTCAAGTTTCGCGACTTCAAATTGCCATCGTGGAATGCCTTCCAATGCGCAAAGGAAGAAGAGGGCAACAACGCCACTCCATCTCCAGACCGCTTGCATGATTAATGAAGGCATAATGAAATTGGGATCCATCATCCAATTGATCGGATCCATTCCCAAAGGTATGATCAGGTATTGATTCAATGCGCCTTCCCTTCCATGAAAGAACAGGTAAAACAGTTTGGACATTGCCCCCGGCAAAGCCAATCCGGGTATTATCAGGCAAAAAGCAATCATTCCACAAAGGATTGCAGGTAGTTGATAAAGTCCAATCGCCAAAAAGAATCCTAACGGAACGATACAGATAACCGATCCCAAAACATAAAATAGGGTATTGGATAAAGCTTTCCGAAACTTCGGATCGCTTAATGTTCTCTCAAAATTTTCCAAGCCAACATATTCGACCTCCTCTCGATTGGAGTCCATAAAACTTGAATCCGGAGACTGCATCGAAAGATCAATCCCGAAGATCAAAGGAACCACCCAAAAGAGNACCCAAAGCAGTGTAAAAGGGACAAGGAGNGGCAAAATCTTACGGAAGCTTTCTTGAGGCAATCCGTTCATGATCAAATNAAANTGTGCTTATCGCTTACCCCAAGGTTGCTTCATTGCCCCCCGATACTGCGAGATTGCTTCCTGCGGGGAAAGAGCTCCAAACATTACTGAACCAAAATAATTTTCCTGCATCAGAAAAATCGCCTGAGGCCGACGTGGATCCACCACCACGGGTGGTATTTCATCGGCTAATTCCACCAGCAAGTTACCCATTGACTGCTTGAAGTATGAATGCTCTTTGAGTAAATCATCATTTTCCCACGCAGGAAGGTAGGCCGGAAAGCTATTTCCCTGAAGAAATCTCTCTGCATTTGCCTCCTCATCCTTCATCACAAATTCAAGAAATTCCCACGCGGTATCTTTCTTCTCGGTTGCTTTGCAGATCATTAGGCCTTGTCCGGCAAATGTGGCGGTCCGAGGACCCAGGGTACCATCCTTTTTTTTCCAGGTAGGCATAGGCATCATTCCCCACAGACCTTCCATACCGGGAGCAAATTGTTGAAAAAGATCAAGACCATACCAGTCTGCGCCCGCTACGCACAGAACCTCGCCAGTCTCCAAATCTCCGCTGAAAAAGACAGGGTCAAAGATAGACCCACGATCCGGCATTACCGCAACTTGTGCCTGAGACATCTCTGCAAATTCTTTGAGTATCTGGACTGCGACCTTTTCATTTGGAAGAAAGTTTCCTTTTTTATCGAAAAGATCCGTACCTCTCTGCCTAAGAAGCACATCAAATAGAGTACCATCAAGTGCCAAGAATCGCTGCCCCTGAGAATCCTGCAATTCCTGCCCCACTCTTGCCACATCCTTCCAAGTTTTCAATTCTTCCGGTTTGATCTTGAATTCCTTAAATAAATCTTTCCGATAGTACATGACCATCGCACTGAGAGACTGCGGTAATCCAAGCAATTTATTTTTGTAGGTAAAAACCTCCAGTCGCCTGGGATGCAGGGTTTTGTCCAAATTCGATTTTTCGGCCAATTCAGTTAAATCCAAAAAGGGAGATGGGCCATTCAGGAAAACCCCAAAGAAAGTCTCATCCAATTGAACCATATCCGGAATCCCACTACCGGACCTTAGAGCAACCCCAAGTTTGTCCGGCATTTCCCGAAATCCATAAGCTTTTACCTCCAACTCGAAGTTCTTGTTTCTTTTGGCGAACAATTCTGCCATTTTTTCGTAGTATATTTGATCCTGAAAGGAACTAATCCATAAGGAAAGAGATTCCGAACGAAGAGATGGCAGTAAGCATAGAAATAAGGATAATATGCGGAATGACTTTTTCATTTTCTTAAAATTCTGAGGATCAGTTACTTATTTATCTCTAATTTGAAATAAACCAATCTAGTTCTGATATGCTTTCGTTATCGATTTCGCAAACATTTATGTTGTGTAAATCCGAAAAAGTGAGCTAATGTTTCTGCGAAACATATTCATTATTCAGACTGTACCACCATGAGAAAGTCACATTTTTTGCCATCTTTGAATAGGTCTTCCGTTGCCCAGGTATTTTTTAGCATTTGCTTGCCCCTACTCGTCCTCAGTTCTTCATTCCTTCGGGCAGACCTTAACAACACAGTTTTTATCGTTGCGGGCGGTCAATACAGTGATCCTTTTTACAACTTCACATTCGAGTCAAACGGATCGGTTGTGAATTTCCAAACCTACCCACTCCGCAAGGGAAATACCTACAAGTTNAAGGGTGGCANCATCTCAGCTTCTCATCCTTTCAAAATTGGTGCCTCATGGCAGACNACCTCANCCCATGTTGTCGGTGGCCAACTGGATCAAAATTCACAAACCAATAATGATGAGCTCATGGTTTCCATTCCATCGGATTTTGATGGCACCTTGGCATATTTTTGCACCATCCATTCGAACATGGTTAAACAATTCGTAATCGACGAACCCCTACCCCCCACAAATGATTTCATTCCCGTCTACAATTTAAGTTCATCGGATCTTACTGCTTTGACCACCAATCAGGACGTATCAAATTCATGGAATGTTACGATAGAAGAAGTTTTAAATGCTAATAATGAACCGGAAATCCGATTTTTCCCAATGTTCGAATCAAATGGCGAGTGGGTTCGATTATCAGACGACCAGTTTTACACTGCAAATTCCACAATTACTTCATTACAGAACGTCGATGATTATCTTGTAGCCCAAAACATTTACCCCGTTAACGCACCGAACCCAGTTTCTGGTGACGGCAACCAAATGGCAGTGTTCGATTTCAATTCCACTCACCTATTCGCACTTACCGGATCTCAATCGGCTCCCGA
>NZKO01000029.1 GCA_002692535.1 Opitutia bacterium | reverse complement strand
TGTATTTCGAAGAATTGGCAGGAGCATAAATACGACATGTAAGCTCAAGCTTTTCGTATGCACGGGAGTCAGGTCATGCTCTGAACGTGCCGCAATTGAAACGACTGTGCCATGCTCTTTCGCAGCACAAAATGATTGGTCTAGACAGGAACCACCAACCGTATCAAAAACAAGATCATAACCAATTCCATCTGCATATTTTGTAACATACTGCTGAACCGAAAATTCATTATAATTGATGGCAGCATTTGCCCCTAAATCCTTTACAATTTTAGCTTTCCGTTCCGATGATACTGTAGTGTGCGTCTCTGCACCCATGGCTTTGGCAAATTGTACGGCAAATTGACCAACTCCACCCGTACCTGCATGAACCAAAACTTTTTGGTCAGCGGTTATGTTGCCTCTGTCAATCAAGGCGTTCCAAGAGGTAATCCCTACCAATGGAAGGGATGCTGCTTCCGCCATAGATATGTTTCTTGGTTTTCTGGCTAGAAGTAAGGTATCTGCCAATGCAAATTCAGATAAAACACCGGGCATCCCTTTGAATCCACCTATACATCCGTATACTTCATCGCCGACCTTAAAATCATCAACACCGTTCCCTACCTCGGTAATGATTCCTGCAACATCACCATGCAGAATTCCAGGCAACTCAGGACCTATCGCTCCCAACATTCCGCTTCTGATCTTACAATCGACCGGGTTTAGACTGGATGCACAAACCTTAATTACCACATGACCATCAATGGGTTCAGGCTCTTTGACTTCAACAAAAGAGAAGTTATCGCTTGAGCCATGTTCGGCCAGCAAAATAGCTTTCATTTAATTAAGCAAAAAGTTCGTCAACCACTTTGCCATGAACATCAGTTAATCTGAAGTCTCTACCCGAATAGCGATAAGTAAGTCTTTCATGATCCAAACCGAGAGCATAAAGTATGGTTGCATGTAAGTCATGCATATGCACTCGATCATCAACTGCAACCCCTCCAATTTCATCTGTTGAACCATATGAAATACCCGGTTTAACACCTCCTCCAGCCAGAAAGACTGTAAAACCTCTGGGGTTATGATCCCGACCATCATTATTCTGAGAAAAGGGTGTCCTTCCAAATTCTCCACCCCACCATACAAGTGTATCTTCAAGCAAACCTCTCATCTTTAAATCCTGAAGTAGACCAGCAACCGGTTTATCCGTTGCTCTTGCATGATCAGCATGTTTGGGCATATTTCCATGTTGGTCCCATCTTGGGTTGGCTGATTCATCAGAGTAGTTAACGCTTACAAACCTGACTCCCCGTTCGACCATTCTTCTAGCAAGTAAACATTGTTTACCAAAATCATCGGTATATTTTTCGTCTATTCCGTAAATGGACTTGGTTGCAGCAGTTTCTTTTGAAAGATCCGTAAGCTCAGGCGCTTCCATCTGCATTCTCCATGCCAACTCATAGTTGGCAATCGTTGCCTCAAGGTTGTCGTCTCCAGAAGATCCTGCCTGAAAACGATTCAAATTCTGCAACAAATCATATCGGTTCTCTCTTTGAGCATCACTCAACATTGCGTTATCAATATTTTTGATTTTTGCACCACTTACATTTCCAGCACGGCCGAGGGCTGTACCCTGATGAATCGAAGGTAAAAACGCATTGCTGTAATTTCTTGGACCACCCTTGCTTGCTGATGGGGAAATGGTAACAAATGCAGGCAGGTTTTGATTCTCGGTTCCAAGTCCATAGGAAATCCAGCTCCCCATCGAAGGGCGTACCAAGTTGGTGGCCCCGGTATGCATAAATAATGTCGATGGGCCATGTGCCACCCCTTCGGTATGCATGGAATGAATAAATGCAAGATCATCGACATGCTTGGCAATATTTGGAAACAGGGAGGATACGTATTGTCCACACTCGCCATGTCTCTTAAATCCCCAAAAAGGTTTCATCAACTTGCGCTTACTAGCCTTTCCAAATGTGTTTGTGCGAACCCCAACAAAATCAATCTGCTTTCCATCTTTGGCAAATAATTCCGGTTTATAGTCAAAAGTATCCACATGGCGGGGGCCCCCTGCCATAAAGATAAAAATTACTCGTTTGGCTCGCTGTGGAAAAAGAGAGGTTCTCGAAACCAGAGAATTAGGAGAAGCGGCTTCCCCATAATGCATTCCTGTTAATGCGAGGCCACCAAACCCGCAGGTTGCCGTCTTAAGCATTTCCCTNCGAGTTAGTTTATGTANATTTTGATCCATTANTTTAGATATCTAAAATCTAAGCACGCAAACAGAGAGTGTACAAGCCCATCTAGATTTACTTTCTGAGATTTTTTTTCGATGTTTTTTTCCAGAAACGCAAGGGCCGCTTTCATTTCTTTTTCATCGGGAGAGCGACCCAAACATTTTAAAAATGCCAAAGTGATTTTACCCCTTACATCATCGGCTTCCGTTTTTTCAATGATTTCTGAAACCTGCTGTGCCTGTTTCATTACAAAATCATTGTTCATCATAAACAACGCCTGAGTTGGAACGGAGCTGCTATTTCGGTTACCTGAAACGAGGCCTGGATTTGGATAATCAAATACTTCGAAAAGCTCCGATAGCTTATTGCGGTTTAGCTTTTGAAAACTGAACCTTTTCTTTTCCAGAGTAAGATGACTGAATGAGATCTGTTCTCCAGCGAAAAGCATGGCATCTCCTATCGCCTCGGCTTCCAGCCGTTTACGGTTTTGCCGAGAAAAGAGATTGTTTTCAGGATCTATCTTCTCAGCAGTGACAGATGAGTTAGCGGACATTTGATAAGTATTGGACAATACAATTTTTCGGATAAGAGATTTGGTCGACCAATTGTTCTCAATTAAATAATGAGCTAAATAGTCCAAAAGTTCGGGGTGTGTAGGGCGGTTACCCATTTCACCAAAATTATCGGTACTGGCCACAATTCCTCGTCCAAAAAGATGGTGCCAAATACGATTTGCGTAAACTCTTGCAGGTAACGGATTTTTTGAAGACGAAATCCATTTAGCCAGTTGCAGGCGGCCGCTTGATCCGACAGGAATCTCTGCAAAGGATGAAGCCCCTTTAGGCATTGCTACTTTTAAAAACCCTCTATTGACGATGGGCCCAAGATTTCGAATCCCGCCCCTAAGGTGAATATGCCAATCACCCGTCTTTTTTTGTTCTCGAACTGACAACACCTTGGCGACCTTTGGTGGCTGATTCTTTTTGTGGTTTTCAATCTTCACTTTGATTTCATTAACTCTCTTTTTGGCCTCATTTAACTTTTTTTGGGCGACTAAATCGGAATTAGGTTTTTTCGACTTGCCCGAAAGATTGGGGGCACGGTCTTTGTCTTCAATTGCAATCAACCTAATGGCATCTGCAATGACATGACCCTCAGTTCCTTCGGTAGTAATCTGAACTAGATCCCGTTCTATCTGCTCAAATCTAAAAACTCCCAATGAAGTGAATGATCCAAGAATTTTAGGAGGCTTCGTTTGATCTATGTAGATTTTCTGCTCACCGTCAGCATGCATAACAGTGATCGGAGTTTTCTTCGAACGATTTGGCCCATCCGTATAGGATACCTGAACATCATACTTTCCTCCTTTCTTAATA
This sequence comes from Opitutia bacterium, assembly GCA_002692535.1. Taxonomy (GTDB): domain Bacteria; phylum Verrucomicrobiota; class Verrucomicrobiia; order Opitutales; family Seribacteraceae; genus Seribacter. The sequence continues at coordinate 2,723 of NZKO01000029.1, read as the reverse complement.
TTGGCTCGGTAGGTAACAGATTTATTACCCTTGCCGGTATTGTCATCATGATGATATCCACTCCCCACATATCCAGGCGTGTGTGTTGAAGATTTCCATTTGCCTTTCTTAATCGCTTTGAGGTCATCCACCACAATTCCTTCCAAAGTAAGGGGATCTAATGATTTAGCAGCACTCTTCTTGGAATCGTCACCACCCAGATACTTGACTACACTTACTGCCTCTTTGAGCCTTTTTTCCAAAGAGACTAATGTTTGGTCATGCTGTTTGCGTTGTTCTCCAAATTCATCGCGTAATTCCCTCTCGTGAAATCCAGCTACATTTCCGGGTACGAGACTGTCGGTGCTGCGAAAAATTCCAGCCATTGAATAGTAATCCTGTATGGGGATCGGATCAAATGGATGGTCATGGCAACGGGCACAATCCATCGTTAGCCCCAAAAAGGCTTTTCCGACCGCACTGAGTTGCTCATCAACCACCTCCATCCGTAAAAGTTCCTTATCCTGGAGTTCGTAGTTATGGGGTCCAAGAGCAAGGAACCCGGTTCCCGTAAGTTTCTCATTATATTCATTATCTGAAGAAGATTGCATCAAGTCACCCGCAATTTGTTCCATCATCAATTGATCGAAAGGCTTATCCTTATTGAAACTGTTGATCACATAATCTCTATACCTATGAGCATTGGGAAAAGGATTGTTTCTTCCTCCACCAGTCGTATCTGCATAGCGTGCCACATCCAGCCAGTGCCTCCCCCATCTCTCACCAAAACGTGGAGACTCCAGCAGACTATCAATTATATCTTTGAAGGATTCGTCTGATGAATTCTCTTGAAACTCCTTAATATCTTTAGGGGATGGAGGCAGACCCGTGAGATCAAAAAAGATTCTTCGAAGTAATGTCATGGGCTCAGCCTTCTGAGATGGCTGTAATCTTTTAGCCTCAATCTCACTCAAGATAAAGCGATCAATACCATCTTTGATCCACTCATCAGTTTGGACATCTGGCAATGATGGTAACTTAATTGGCTTGAATGCCCAGAATTTCCTTCCCTCTTCCAGGCTCTTTGCTTTCAGTCCCCCTACTGCAAAGACTTCGTCAAGGGATGAATTTCTTGGATCTTGCGCTCCCATTGCGATCCACTTCTCAAAATCAGCCAAAACGGATTCGGATAATTTATTCGACGGAGGCATCTGCAAGTCATGGTTACCATATCTCAATGCATTCATCAGAATACTTTCGTCCGGATTTCCAGGCACAATAACTGCACCATTTTTCCCACCTCTTATCCAACCGGCTTTGCGATCAAGAAGCAGTCCCGCCTTCAATGATTTTGATTTAGCGGAGTGGCATTCATAGCAATTTTCCGAAAGTATGGGGCGTATTTTCTTCTCAAAAAAATCGGTTTTGGGGTCTGCAAGTCCTTCTGATTGCATCAAAAGAAAAAGAAAAAAAAGAGATACTCTTCCAAGCAGGTTCCTTCGATGTGTTTTTTTTGAGAACATAGACTTACTGGCAGATTTGGTAGTTTATAACATATTTATTAAATACATCTCCCAAGTAAAAAATAAAAAAAGGGATTCTTTAGATTTGATTTAAGAGGCTCTTCTGTGAAAACATCGCAAAATGAGTCAAATTAATCTTAATCGTCGCCAATTTCTAAGTCACTCTGCAAAAGGAGCTACTACTGGAATTCTTGCTTCCTCCACTTTTCCATTTATTGCATCTGCTGATGAGAAATCTCCAAATGAACGCCTCCAATTTGCAGCTATCGGGGTAGGGGGGCGAGGGGCAGGTATTGCAAACAGTGCACGCAGACTTGCCGATATTGTGGCCGTTTGCGATTTGGATACCCAGCGAATTGATCGGGTAAATAAATCCTTGGCTCAGGGCAAAGCGAAGGGCTATCAGGATTATCGAAAGATTTTGGATCGTAAGGATATAGATTTTGTGACCATTGGTACGACTGATCACTGGCATACTCGGATTGCAATTCAAGCCATGCAAGCAGGTAAGGATGTTTACTGCGAAAAACCACTCACCCTTACCATTGAAGAGGGAAAGCAGATCTGTAAGGTCACCAAGGAAACAGGTCGCGTATTTCAGGTTGGAACTCAACAGCGCAGCGAAATGGGGCAAAAATTTCTTACCGCAATTGGAATTATTCGTGAGGGAAGAATTGGAAAAATTAAGAAAGTAACCTGTAATATTGGAAGTGCTCCTCAAGGTGGGCCTTTTAAGAAATCTGATCCACCTTCTAATATCGATTGGAATATGTGGCTCGGGCAGGCTCCTACGGTCGACTACATCAAGGAAAGGTGTCATTATCAATTCCGTTGGTGGTATGAATACTCCGGTGGCAAAATGACCGACTGGGGAGCGCACCATGTAGATATTGCTCAGTGGGCAATGGAACAGGACGGAGAGGGGAAGGGCGTTCTTTCCCTGGAGCCAATAGTAGGAGAACATCCTATTCCTTTAAAGAATGGCATGCCTACTAAAGACAACTACTACAATACTTCCCACAATTTTCACATAAAGTGCATGTTTCCGAAAAATATGGAGATGAATATCGTGAGCCAGTCCAAGGAGGGAAATGGTATTCTCTTTGAAGGAAGCAAAGGGAATTTATTCGTGTCCCGTGGAAAACTTACCGGTCCGGCAGTTGACGAACTCAAGGAAAAGCCACTTTCAGCACAAACCGTATTAGATGTCTACAAAGGCAA
>NZKO01000028.1 GCA_002692535.1 Opitutia bacterium | reverse complement strand
AATGTTTTTGTAAAGCATTCCAGCAAAAAGTATTTTTCATGCGTTATACCCCCCAAAACACTATCAAATAAAGTCAACGATCGGAAATGTAGCATTGACAGAAAAATTTCACATTATACGATAATAATACTCATTCTTAGATAGAGACAAAAAATAAAATGTCATATACAACAGAATACAAGCTATCCGATGTTGAAATTAGTTTGCTGGAAGAAATTCGTGATCATGCAAAAAAAATGCGTAGTTTGCCTCGCATTGATATTTTTAAAGCATGCGATTTGGTTCAAATTGACGTTGAATTAATAACACCAGAAATATTAAGTGTTTTTATGAGATCCTTGTCGCAAGCTTTTGGCCGTCCCGTAAATTTCTCTGAGGCTGGCGCGAGAAGCTTAACCTGGGATGAAAAGTGGCTGGTCTCCGTGGTATCAGCGGTGAGCAGAGCGGATTACGATAGTGTAAACTTCCTTATCAAATCAGCGGTACAGCCAGTGCACCAAGAACAATGTCGGTCATTAGTGTCACGTTTTTAATTTATTTTGAAATAACCTCACCAAACTCTTTGACCACAACCGCAGTTTAAATAAAACTCTGAGTCTTGGAAAATCTAAGTGAACACTGTTGGTTCGCCGCTCCCCTGAAAATTAGTGAGGAAATTTACAGGAATTAATCGTACTAATGCTTCATTCGATGTTCTAGCGTTCGCGTGGCAAGGGCCCAGACCAGGCTAGAAACTAACTACATTTAACTGCGACATTAAAATATCCGTATGGCTCTAAATGCAGATGCTGGGATCGGGATTTAATGGGCCCGGCTCCATGGCAGATTCGGATGCTCGTTGAGTGCTTCGGGCAGATATAGAAGTTTTAGGCCTTTTGCCTTTAGGCTCTTGTTTTGTGGTTGGCGGATTGAGCGGAAAATCAGGTGCGTTTATCATGAAAAAAATTATGTATTTGTGTTTTGCTACTTTCTTAAGGACGACATATACTACATCAAATTTGTGTTTGCACACGCTGTCTGCATGGGTTGTGGGGCAGGCGATTGTGGGCTAATTACGAATGGCTGTGACTATGGAAAATGCAATGCTAAAAAAATGTATTGACGCTGGCTTGCGCATGACTAGCCAGCGCGAAACGATTGCCATGGCATTGGATCAATCCTATGATCACCCGGACGCGGAATTGTTATATAAACGCGCCAACGAGATAGATTCGACGATTTCGATAGCCACCATATATCGAACACTTGGGATTTTTGAGCGTGCTGGTCTCGTGCAGAAAGTTGATGTTGGTGACGGCAAATCGCATTACGAAATAGCTCGTGACCAACACGAACATCTTGTTGATACCCAAAACGGCCAAATACATGAATTTAAAAGCGAAGAATTAACAGCACTTTTATCGGAAATAGCTGACAAGATGGGTTTTGAACTAACGAGCCACAAACTTGAGGTTTATGGCAAAAAGCACGGTGATGTGGCATGCAGATGCATCCAAATCAAGGTTTATTAGCCTTCTCTTTCACAGCTTCATGATTATTGTCATCAAATTTGAATTCGGCTAATCCAGTCACAAGTGAGCTTAAGCTTGATGAGCGTATTGGCACAAACGGCTTTACCATTTTTTTACACAATTTCTTTGCTTCAAGTGCACTTGAGTGGCTGACGCAGTCTACCGGAAAAATCACCGCATCAGCTGAAGAAATTGCGCCCTTTAGCTTTGCAAGAGAGTCTTCTCTACCACCATCATGGTGAATCAAACGGCCGTTCATTTTATTTACCAGATCGCACATACGACAAATATTGCCTTCACGACCGCCGATGTAGAGAATGCATTTCCCAAATAAATTGCACTTCGGGACATTAGCATCATTGTTTGTGATAAAAGTTTGAATGAATCTGTTTGCCGAATGCAACTCAGCAAGGAGAGACTCTAGCTCATCTTGTCTCACCTCTAGCTTAGATTTTAGTTCTCTTTTTTCGCTGTTNAGTCTNTCAACATCATCAACGAGACGCAGATTATGCCGAATAACTTTTGAGTCGCTGTGAGCGTGTTCGGAGAGCAACGCGCTGTAACTTTCCCCAGATAACAAAACNCCCTGGCTGAATTCTTCATTGATTTCTTCAGAAGACTGAGAAGGGGAGTCGACAAACAATCTCATTTTAAGGTTTGAATTTTCTTTCTCGAGCCTACTTATTGTTTTCTGATTACTTTTAATCTCATCTCGAAGTTGACTTAGTTTTTTTTGGTTTCTGATTATCAATGACTTATTTTTTTCGAGGGCATCAGCTAGCTCAAACTCAAGCTCTGATAACCTCGCGATGTCAGCTCGATTTGATGATCCAACTAAATGAGATAACATATGGACATCTGAATAAATTTTGATGGTAACCTCATAGTCAACATAAGGGTGACTTAGAGCTGCCCAGTAAGGGCCTGGAATGTTNCCAACATCAAAAGANTCTCTCCATAAATCCTTAATCTCTTCGGGGGAATTGCATCGNTTAAATGTCCTGATNGAACTTTCNTATTTTTTGTTCAAAGCCTTATTGAGCAGAACCGAAACTGTATTTTTTGTCGCACTTTCTCGAACCAATATAGAGTGAATGGTNGAGTCTAGATCATCTGGATTTGGGCATCGTACACCGACTTTTTTTCCGATCGCGCGAGCTTCGCCAATAGTCAAACAAGTGCCTACNATCGAACAGTGGTGATGCGATGATAATTCCCAGATATTTTTGCGTCTGCTAACTGGGAGATCACCATGAGGAAATTTTTCTACCATAAATAAACTCCAAATAGGATANTTAAGAATGATTCTTAACTNTTTTTGAAAAANTTGTAAATAAGAATGATTCNCAGTTGCATAAGAAAAANACTTNTACTAATAATCATTCTCAACAGTGTTTTTTAAGGAATGTAAAACGAATGAAAAAGAAGCAAGGCAACTGCAAGCGCTGTCAAGCTNTCAAGCGTTGTATTTTTAGAGTTCGAANTACAGGTAAACAGGAAATGCTGCAAACTAGGACTTTGCTATCTGAACAAACACTTCAAACAATGCTCAACAACGGATTGGAACGACCTTGTCCACTTAATGTCAGAGCTCATATGAGAAAATGTAATGTAACTGGGCCTTCATTATCGTCTCCAGTTTATGAAAACATCACCGTCCATTGAGACCTAATGAAAGTGATGCGTTCAATAGTGAAAAAACAATGCCTAATCTTCTGGAGTAAACATTATGAATCGACTATGTAAAATCGCAATTCTAACCGCTCTAACTGCCTTGATTGGTAATAGTAGCGCATCGGCATCTGATGATGTGTATGCAGATTTTCCAATCACTCTTAAAGGCTATGACGGGACCTCAAACACGTCTGTATCCTATGGCGGCCAAATGGCTCGCCACATGTTACATAACGGCCTAAAAAAGGCTGCGTCATCGGGNGATTTAAATAAGATGAATATGTATTTCAATGGTGCTGAGAGTGTACCTATACTTGACCCGAAAAGTTCCAATAAATTNCCAATCAAACAGACCAAAGTTGAGGAATTATCTAAAGGAAAGACGCTCGTAAAAAAAACCTATAAGGGCAAAGTTATTGGTTGGCCAGGCAATATGACTGGAGCAGAGGTCATTCAGTTCATGATAAATAAGGCGGCTTCCGCGCCAAAAGGTGTCGATCCGAACACCGGTTTTAACTACCCACANCTCATTTCAAAATTTGCNATGGGTGCAGTTTTTTACAATCAGGCGTGCACCAACTACCTTGGTGATAAAAAACTGAGTACCGCCTCCAAGCCCAATGATGCACCTTACAAAAAAGGTGCCAAGTATACAGGTAAAGAACACGTTTGGGATGAAGCGTTTGGATATTGGGGTGCNGCTGCTCANACNTTNACGCTNACNCCAAAGGANAGNTACGAAGTNGCAAAAAAGAAGAANNTNTNAGCCGCNGATTNTAATAAAGANGGTGTAGTNGATGCTGGNACAGANATGACNTATGCCCACGCCTATTANGCATCTGGTTTCGACAAAGGCGGGAAAACTGACTATTTGGAAACTGTGACACGGGCCTTCTTGGATGGTCGCAAAACCATTACAGGCGCTGACGGTAATAAACTTGGTTGGAATGAACGTAAAGGCAGCAAAGGTATAATGAAACAGGCTGAAATCATTTGTTCCAATTGGGAAAAGGTCATTGCAGAAGCAGTCTTTAAATATGCGGGGTCGGTTTACAAAGACCTTGAAAAAATGAAGGATAATCCGAACGACGCTAAAATGTTTGGCAAATATGTCAAACATTGGGGTGAGCTTAAGGGGTTTGCTTTGTCTCTTGAAGCAGGGAAAATTGATCGTAGCTCGGTAGCAAAAAGATTAACAAGTTTGACGGGCTATGGGCCATGGTTGCCAAATTCTTCTCAGGTAGTTGATATTTCAAGTGATGGGAATTACCTCAAAGATGAGGCATCGAGCCTCGAGTCATATCAACTGCACATGTTGAAGGTCCAGCAGTTGATGGTTGACGAATTTGGCGTCAAAGCTAGAAACAACGACATGCTTGGTTCGATGAGTGATCTGGCTGCAAAGTTAGGTGGATCCGGTTACGCTGAAAATGACTAGCTGAAAAGATTATGGAGGCGGGCGTCAAAGTCCGCCTCCTTTTATATATTGTGTTTATTTTTTAAAGAGCATCCCATGTTAGAACTTTTTCATGATTACCTTTTGGGTTTGCTGAATGAAGTGGCGAACCCTCAAAAGCGTGTGTTTGCTGGATATCTGTTTACCGCGGCAGCGATAGCCATGCTTTGGCTTTGCGTTGTCGAAAAAACGTCGCCAAAAACAGCTTTAAAAAAAATTTTTGACAAACGCATTTGGTTTAGTAAATCAAGCCTTGCTGACTTCAAAATTATATTGATAAACAGGGTCGTTATGTCTGCAGGCGC
>NZKO01000027.1 GCA_002692535.1 Opitutia bacterium | reverse complement strand
CGCAAAAAAGTAATCTGATTTGATCACCAGAAAATATCTTCAATGGAACTTCATTTTTAATACATTCCAATGAAAGATGCTTTGGATTTAAATCTGCAAAACCGTTAATTGTAGCATTATCTTCAGTTCGTCTATAGTTTATACAACTTCTCAAACTGTTGTTAGAGGAAAAAAAGCATAAATTTGATTGAGTTTCGCTCAAATTAAAATTGATGCCAAATGGTTCTAGTAAACCTGTGATCTTACCAACTAGTTGCGTATTGCCACATTCGATCATGATCAGATTTGTTGAAGAATTAGTATTTTTGTCAGTTAAAAAGTCAGCTATGATCTGCTGAGTTTCCACAGATTGCCCCTCTGTTGAATAATTTAAAGATTTAGCATAGGCATAACCCTTGAAACTTTTAAGATTCTCTTGAAATGTAAACTCTCCAGTACAATTATCTAGTAAGCATTTATTATCGTTTTTTGTGTCAAATTTTGTATCCAATGATAAGAAAAATGTTGAGGAATATAGATCAATCACTTTTAGATTGAAATTCTTGAATTTAATGTGCCTTAATTTGTCAAGATGTTGTCCCAATCCTTTATCCACAGCTTCAAGGACTGATGAAAGTTTGATTCTTTTAAATCTATCTTTATCTGAAGTTTCATGTGCGATTATTCCTCTGGCACCGATAGAATTTCGAAGGAAAATGGATTTAATATCAAAATACAAATGCTGATTTTTTAAACTGACGGATTCTAACTTCTCGATTTCGAGATCGTGAAACTTAAACTTATCTGATTGGAAACTGAAACCTTCCAGAAGCAAGTTGTCTATCGGAAATTTTTGATCGTTTAAAATCCAATTTCTATTAAAAGACAATTTTCCTTTGCTGCATTTTATCCCAGTTAAATCTGGCAAATATAATTTAAGATTATCAAACCAAACATCTCCTCTGGCAGTAAATTTGATTCTATCATAATCAAGTTTAATTCTACTATCTGAAAAGATTGATTTAACTAAGTAATCCGACGCGTATTTGGGAAGTCCTATCTTGATATTACAAACAAAAAGAATGGAGACTTGTAATAAAAGTATAAAAAGAGTTAATTTAACTAATGAAATGCTTCTTTTAAGTGAATTGTATGTGTTTCTAGGATTCAAAATTTAAAAAAAGAGATTTTAATCTACATTTTTGATTAACTCGTATAAATTATCTATGTCATTGATTGGCAGTTTAAATATCAGTCCATTTAAAGGATCTCCCCCAAACCAAGTATTTGCACCTTTTCTTTCAGTTAAACGAAACTGAAAATCCTTGGAATTATTGGTCTCTTCTGAGGAAAATATTAAATCGTATTTCCAAGGAATCCAATCGCCCTCAAACCAAATTCCATCATTTTTGAAAGAATTATTAACAAATGATTCTGCTGAAAAGTTAGAAATTCTTTCCAGAGTGTTTAAATCTGAATCAGATTCAATCTTGTAAGAAGTATTAGAGTCAAAATTGAAAATTTTCACCTTTTTAGCAAGGTAATCCACTGGTAGCAATTGCTTTGTTCGAAAGGTTATAGGATTGATTTTCAATATTTTATTGAAATCCTTTTGTATCAAACATATCAGTGATTGATTTTGATCTAATACTGTCCACATTTTATCTACATCAGTTGTCCTGTTAAAAAAATATGAGTTTGTGGAAGAGTTGTTGTATCTTATGTTAATTTTGTATAAAGGCTCATGCATCTTATACTCTTCTTTTTTAGTTTCATCAACTGATGTCTCCAAGAATTGCTCAACTGTGGCAGCATTTATATCTCTAAAAAAAGTTCTAATTTCTTCTACATCTGCCTCTAACACAATTTCTTTCGAACTATTAGATTCTGAGATTTGCCATTTCTCATTTTCCTTTTTGAAAATCTTGAAGGTTTTATCCTGATGTGAAATTTCAATATTTTGAAGGTTAGATAACGAAAATTGGAAAAGTGTACGACTTCTTAGTTTTGTACTCCAGTCATTCAAGAGTGAAAGGAAATCTTGATTCATTAAGAAATATGTTTTAGAAAAACTTTTTTGGCCTATAACAAAGCCTTCATTTGTAGATTCAAAATTAAAATTCTCAGTCTTATTAAAGCCTGTAATCTCCAGTTTTGCTTTCCAAGTTTCAATTGGTATCATTTCTTTATTATATTCATCTTGAAAACCAATAACTTTTGCGGAAATTAGACTATTTAGTTGGTAAAGGACTTTTTCATTATCTGTTTCACCATTAAATGGCTCAGTAAAAACCCACTTTTCATTCTTTTTTTTAAGATTTGTACGACTATTTATTTTCTCACCCTCTCCGAATTGAACTGATATGTTATCAATTGCATACAACGGAGTCTTTATGAAATTTCTTTCAGTCCAATCTGTTGGTTTGGTGTAACAAAAATCGATAATATCCTTGCTGGTTTTAAAAATAACCTTCTTGTTTAAGTGAGAAAGGTGAACAAGGCAGTAGCAAGTGCTATCATCCCTAGTTAAATCACCTATTGTAAATTCGATAAAATTTTCCTTTCTTTCTAACTTAATTTTTGGAGAGTTTTGATTTATCCCATAATCCTCTAGTATTTCTCCCTTATCCTTGATTTCACTTAACTCGTAAAGTTTCTTAACTTTTAAATGAGCCAGTTTTGTTTGAAGATTAGATAACGCTAACCTGTTAGTAGCCCATTTATAGGGTTCAATCATCATCCATTCAGACAGAGGGTTTTTAGTTAATTCTATCGTTTTGTCGGATTTTGGGTCAATGATTGTGACTGATTCCAAATTTGAAAGCGTGTAAATAAGAGTTTCATCAAAATTTTCTTTTGCTGGAGTGTCATCCTTAAAATTCAAATAAATTGCAATACCAACAATTAGATTTGCAATCAAAAGAGATAATTTTGCTCTACTCATAATTCTTTTCTTAACCAACCTACAAAGAATCCTGTTAGGGCTACAAATATTGGTATAATAGCAATCGAGTAGATTAGATTTTCAAATTCATCTTCTTGCATTGAAATTGAATAGGAGTCAATCTCTCTGAACGGTATCTCGAGCATATCTGGAACATCATTAAACCAATATACAATATTTTTTCCAAGTAGTTGGTTTCCGGAATTTTTTGACAGATATTTATTAGATAATATAGATGAGCTACCCAATGCGATAATTTTACCGTTCGATAATGACAAATTATTTCGATTAGTTATTTTTTCTGAAACAGCAATAATGGGTATATTTCCTTCTAAATCAAGGAGGGGATTTTTTTCAGGTGGAGATTTTCTCTGTGTCCAATTTGAAAGTCCCAGAGACTTTTGAGATGAATATATTAACGCCTTTGTTTCGAAGTTAGCGTCTTCAATTTGGATTGTCTCTATGGGTCTGCATCTGTCTGACTGGATTGAAAGACCTAATTGAATGTGTTGGTCAACAATTTCATGATTATCTTTTTCTCGAAAAGTTCTTAAAATATATGCACCAGTAAAAAAGTCATAATTCTCCGGACTCGAGTCATAAATGAGCATGTCGTGACATCTAATGCTCCATTCTTTTAATACGGGCCGTAAGCCAAATGCTGGTCTATCTAGGACTGACAGTTCTTCCACTGGGTCTATGGCTAGTAATAATTTACCACCTCTATTATTAATAAAAGACTGGATACTTGCTACTTCCTGATCCTGAAAAGTTCCCTTCGGTCCAGCGACAATTATCATTTGTGCATCTTGGGGAATTTCCTTCACTATGCTGAGATCGATAGAAGCAACACGAATATTTCTATCTTCAAGTATTTTTGAAAGTTCAGAATATCCAACCGACTCATCCAGATCGAAAGGACTCTTTTCTCCATGACCTGTTGTAAAATATGCCGTATTTTTCCCTGATTTCCGCCCTGCTATCTCTAGCATTACTCTTACAAAGTTTTCCTCACCTCTAAATCTGGTAGGTTCCAGTATGCCATTGTAACTTTCCTTCCAATCCGTATAAAAATCAGATTCCCAGAGGGCCTGTCTTGCTGCAGAATCCCTTGATTTGAATGGCACAGAGTTATCATAGGGATTGGAACCAACCGCTGCATCGTATCTAAAAATTGTTTTTTGGCCACCATTTTTAGATGCAATTATAATCAAATTTGGTTCATTTAATCTATATTTACTTAAGTATGACGGAGGTGCTTTAGGTGATTCCACATCAAGGAATGTTGTTCTAATCTGTTTTGATGTTGGAGCATTTTCAAGTGCTCCAAAAAGCAACTTTACATCATGCATAAACTTTTGAGTGATTTTGGGTAAATTATTATCTTCTTTTATGGTAATAATAATTTCAACCGGTTCTTCTAATTTATTGAGAAGAGCTATACTTTCCTTTGACAGTGAGTATTTGGTTTTACTAGATAAGTCGATCTGCCAAGTAATTTTTGAAACAAAAAAATTCAAACCTAGGCATAGAGTTAAAATCAAGAAAACAATAATCCATTGTTCTAGCTTTTTGTTTCTAGTGGAGTGCCGAAAATCCATTTTTAGTGCCTAATTTTTTCGATTTGCAAAGTAGCTAAACTCAAGAAAAAGAAAACAACAATTATTTGATGAATAATAGTCTGGATATCCAATATCCCTACAGCAAAAAAATTGATTTTATCCAATCCTTCATTTAGTGACCCTCCAAGAATTGCAAAAAAGTCAATAAAAGAATTCAAGTTATCATTTGCAGCTGGTTCACCATATGAAAATGCCATAACAGACAAATATATGGTAATTAGAGAAAAACTGAGCATTCCGGCAACCATTTGGTTTTTGGTCACTGAGCTTGAAAAAATTCCTATTGCGGAAAAACTTGCTCCAAATGTCATTAGAAAAATGAAACCACCGATCCAATGTTCAACTTTGTTGAATCCTAATGTTAGTGCTTGTTCGGGAAACATAATTGAGAGAAGAATAGGAAAGGCATATGCACCGCAGCAAATCATAAGGAAAAAAAGATAACTTGCACTCCACTTGCCTACGATTACAGAACTTGCATTAACGGGAGCACTCATCAATGTTTCAAGGGTTCCCAGTCTTCTTTCCTCAGCAATACTTCGCATCGTAAGAAATGGTATCAAAGCTGGTGCGCCAAAAAGAAGACCAAGTGCAAGTGACGACAATGGAGGGAGGATCCAGTTGGTCCCTGAAAAGCTTTCTATGAAAAAGCGAAAACCTAATCCTAATAAAGCAAGGAAGTAAAAGGTTGATACATAAGTTGCCGGAGAAATAAACAAACAAAATAATTCTTTGCGTAAAATAACCCAGTATCTTTGCATCATAATTCTTAAATTTGTTTATTCTTTTCGAAAACGACGAGCCCTTCTTCCCAGTAAATCATTTTCTTCCCAATTTTTCTTGGTTGCTCGTAGGAAAATTGTTTCCAAATCTGGTCTCTCAATCTGAAATTCAAAAACTCTCAGTTTTGGTATTCCCATAAGATGTTTTAGAATCGATTCAGCAACTACTTCGCCTTTATCGGTGGAAAAAATAAATCTTTTTTTTCCTGAAGCATCAACAGGTTCATCTTGTAATAATTCGCAGGTCTCATCTACTTCTCTTACGCTTTTTTGAAGTGGAATTCGCTTGGTGAGTGCTACGACTTCAAAAACTGTTTTATTGATAAATTCTTTTTGCAGTTCCATTAGTGTGCCTTCAGCAACAATCTGACCATGGCTTAATATGATCATTCGATTACAGCATGCTTCAACTTCTGATAGAATATGACTCGAAAGCAAAAAAGTTACTTCTCCGCGCAATCTTTCCATCATTTTGCGCGTAATTGCAGATTGTCTGGGATCTAGCCCAATCGTTGGTTCATCCAGTATAACTAAACGTGGTTCAGTCAGCAGGGCATCTGCAATACCAACTCTCTGCCTGAATCCTTTGGAAAGATTGCCTATTTTACGCTCCGAAACTTTTCTCTCCAAGTCACAAATATCAAGAGCAATTCGAATGCGATCACGCTTTCGACTACCTTTCAAGCCTTTTAGCATGGCTCGAAACTTTAAGTATTCAATCACCCGTAAATCTTCAGGGAGCGGATTATTTTCAGGTAAGAATCCAATGTGGTTTCTTACTTCTCCATCTTCCTCAGCCAGATCTACCCCACATACTTTCGCTTCTCCAGAATCGGCAGGGATAAGACCAGAAAGAATTTTGAGAGTGGTGCTTTTTCCGGCACCATTTGGTCCGAGAAAACCGACTATTTCTCCTTTGCCAACGGAAAAGCTAATTCCCTTTAGTGCTTGAATAAGTCCATATCGCTTTTTTAAGTTTAAAACTTCAATAATTGGAAGAGGTTTGGAGTCGGCACTCATAATGAGAAGTTTTCACTATCATTTTCATAAGCNATACGAAGTCCATGNAGCGTAAGATTTTCNTCATATTTAAACTTTTCTAGAACAAAACCAAAATTTGAACCACCGCAAATCACAAATGTCGGTATTTTTCCATATCGTTTAGAATGATGATCTTTCAACTCTTCAACTATTCCTTCAATCATGATTTTGTATCCTGAAAATACACCTATCAACATGGCATCCTTCGTATTTTTGCCATAGGCCGAACTTTTTATTTTTGATTNGGATAAATCTATTTTTGGAAGNAATGCCGTGCTAGATTCGAGGAAGTCCAGAAAGCCCTGAGGACCTGGAAGAATTATGCCACCTTCGTAACCTCCATCCTGTGATATTATGTCAAAGGTAGTTGCCGTGCCTAAGTCAATCACTACGGCAGGAAGAGGGAGAGTATGGTAAGCCGCTATCGCATTTGCTATTCTATCCGATCCAATTTCCTTTTTGTTATCATAAGAAATTGGAATATCAGCACAGAAATCAGGACTAATAGAATAAATCTTTTCTTTGNAGGNCGATAGATGTTTGAGAATTGCTTCTTCTGCGATGGGAACAACCGAGCAGTAGCACAAATCACAATTTCCGGCAGTGATTACTGATGCNAGCANGTTAGGATTNTGGATGACATCATTTGTTTTAAAATACTTAACTGGGGATAGTTCCTCATCTTCAAAAATACCAAGCTTAGTTGTTGAATTACCAATATCTAAACACTGAACTCTCATCACCTTTAAGTCCTAATTTCAAAGAATCTTAATTTTGCCGCTGTAAACTTCCCGGCATCGACCATTCCTGAGCTTAATTAAGAGATTCCCCTCGGTGTTGATTCCTGCTGCTTTTCCTATGAAAATTTCATTTCCAGATGTAACTTGAATTTGTTTTCCATTTAGCTCATCGACTTGTTCCCATTGGTTCAAGAGTTCCTCTTCAAGATTTACAGAAATAGTTTTCTTGTAGCCGCCTAGTATAACTTTCAAAAGTTTAGCTGTTAATTCATGTAGGCGGATTTGTTCACCGGTAATACTCTGTAAGGAAATGGACTCTTTGGCCAAAGTTTTGGGGTATTGATTTGTGGGAATGTTTGTATTCAGACCAATACCGAAGACTAGTGTCTTGATTCTTTCACAATCAATTGAGGCTTCTGTGAGCATGCCTGCTAGTTTTCTGCCTTTGAAAAAAATATCATTTGGCCATTTAATTTTTATTTGATCGCTACCAATAAAATTTCTCAGGAAATTACAGATATTGAGACCCTGCCAAAGAGTAAAGTTTCGAATNCGTATTGCTTGAACATTTGGTCTAAATCCAAAAGAGATATAAATGTTTCCACCTTTTGGACTATGCCATGTACGACCGAATCGCCCTCTACCTTTGCTTTGCTGATTNGCAAGCACTGCAAAAGGGGTTTTTTCACCGTTTGCCAATAAGCGTTCTACCTCGTTATTTGTGCTATCAATTTTGTCGTGAGTAAAAATCTCNCATACCTTTCGATTTTCTTTCATCCAAGCATTTAGAAGAGGCAAATTGAAACTGTTGGGTTCAGCTACCAGTCGGTAACCTAGATTTTGCGAGGCTTCAATCACAAGACCCGCTTTTCTTAATTTATCTATTCTTGACCACACTCCCACTCTTGACATTTTGAGGTTCTCAGCGAGTAAACTACCAGACACATAGTAGGGAGAAGCACTAATTAGCATTTGCAAAACGTAGCTACTCGGATCTTTTCCTCTCTTTACGNTCGAAGAAAAATTAGATGCTTTCACCTTTTTCCTTTTTCCACTGGGATAATTAGTCATTTAATTTATATCCAATCCAAACCTATATCCACCCATCTACTTGAATGAACAGGTGCTCCGGTTGAGATAAAGTGAGGTTGAGATTTTGCGTAAATCGAGATGTTTGCCTCGTTGATTCCTCCACTGGCTTCAACCACAACTTTTTCTTTCACCTCCTGCATTACCTGATTGATATTTTCTGGGGTGAAGTTATCGAGCAAAATAGCATCTACACCTGAGTTTATTGCCGGATTTAGTTGGCTGATTTCATCAATTTCAACTTCAACAATTACTTCGGGTTCTTTTTTTTTGACAACAGAAACTAAGAAATTTTCCAATTTTTTACCTTGAGTTGCTCCAACTGCAGCTAGATGATTGTCTTTAATCAAGATCCGATCGAAGAGTCCGATGCGATGATTAAAGCTTCCCCCACATGCAGATGCATACTTTTCAAGTAGCCTTAGTCCTGGATTTGTTTTGCGAGTATCAAGTAGTCCGACACCAAATTTATCGATTATTTTGACATATCGCCTAGCTGTAGTGGCAATGCCTGAAAGCCTCTGCAGGAAATTAAGAACGCATCTTTCTACTATAAGAATTTGATTTTCAGGGCCCCCTAATTCTCCGAAAATCTGATTTTGAGAAATCGAATCTCCATCATTGGCTTTAGGCTTAAATTCGATTTCTTCAACTCCGAATGCCTCTAAGATAAGTGGAACTAAATATAGTCCGCAAATGACCATTGATTCCCTAGATATAAAATATGCGGAACCCTTGTTTCTGGAATTACAATTTTTCGTTGTAATATCTAATTCCCAATTTTTTTTCTCANACAAATTTTTTCCGAGATCCTCTTCGAGGCAGAGCGCAAGATGTTTCCTAAGAAGATCTTTATCCAAATTTTCCCAAGTAATCCTTTTTTTAAACTTTTCTAGTGATGGAGGCTTGGTATTCAAAATGTATTTACTGCTACAGGTAAGATGTTTGGAGAATTTCGGAAACGGATGGTAGATTTTGAATGATTTGACCTGGATCAGGACCTACCCCAAGGAAGAGTAACTCAGGAAAATTCATCTCATTTACATTTTTGCCATAAGCAACTTCACATGTGCTTTTAACCATCGCCTTGACATAATTTTTAGCAGAATCAGGCAGTTCATCAAAACTTTTGCAAGTGCTGATATCTTCATGCCAAATGGGTAAGGTTTCATAGACTGGACGAAGAGATTTTCTAACAAATTCACTTCGCGGTACGGAAGTAGTTCTATTTCCGTCGATGTCGTCGTATGCGACGCAAATTTTTAATTCATCAAACTTTACATCGAGTGAACTAAGTGCATCCAACTTGTTGATTACAAGCCAATCAAATCCCCCATAACGCAGTGCATTTCCCTTTTCGACCGCGTCAAACCATCCCACCATTCTTTGCCGACCTGTAGATGTCCCAAATTCCATTTCTGAGAGTTTCTTTGCCAGTGCACTTTCTTCAGGATCAATATGAGTTAAAAAATGATGAGTCCCGACTTTGGTGTCATATGCTTTGCAGCAACCAACTTGGGAAACTTCTCTGAGTGGTATTCCGGCAGATTGAAAGATCTCGCTGGAAAAGGTATGGGAAGCAGTCACATTAGGAGTGAATCCATGTCTTTTGTCCAGCCAGTATGCCTGACCAAACTCAACTACAACAGCTCTATTCCGATCTAATTTATCGAGGATTCTTGGTCTTATATCAATAATACATTCACGAAGTTTCTGCCCTGCTTCCCAGTACTTCTGTTCCAAGCATTCAAAATCTACATCGAATGGTTCTGAGGTGGAAAAGACCTTGAAATCGAACTCTTTTTCAGAAAAGATTTGTTCTCTTATGGATTCGTGATTTGCTCGTATTTCAGCATTTGTTAGGGTATCAAAAAAACTAAACCATTCTTTATCTTCGACTTTGCAAACATATTGAATGGTATCCAAAGCCCTCTGTATTCTTGCTTTCAAATCTTCACGGAAAAGTTTTCGGTCTTCAAGAAATGATTGGTAGAAAATTTGCCATTGCCCCGTTTCATCACAGTAAGCTGGGCTAATCCCTCTTCCTGTAGTCCCCCGACTTTCTTTACCGAGTTGTTTGACGCGGTAGTTTTCCCACGCCAAGTCAAGAAGTCGGTGGGATAGATCGCTGACTTGACATTTTTCATCAATTTTCAGTCTTGATAAAACAGTTAAGCCTCTTCTTTCGAGAGGTAATGCTTCCCAAAGAAATTTTCTTGGGTCCGCGACTACTCCTGCACTCACAATTAAATCTTCGACTTTTGGATCACCCACGCCTGATGGCAGCAGGTTAAGTTTTAATCCAGCAGCAGTATGGCCAGCATTTGCCCCGCCATTTACTTTCATGACTCCGCTTGCAGGTTCATTAGTAGATTTTTCTATGTCTTGCAAAATTTCATGAACTACACGACCCTTACCCTCATCTCCCATACTGATTCCGAGAACGGACACCAGAGAATGAAATTTTGAATTAGTAGAGCTATTCATTGACTTTGAATGCTCAGGAGCGTGAAAACTCGCTGTTCTTAACTTCTATTACATCATGAGGGGAAGATTCCCTTTGTCCCGCCGGTGTAACTCTAACAAATCGAGCGTTTGATTGTAGTTCAGATAGGTTCCTGGCACCAAGATATCCCATCCCTGAACGGATGCCACCAGCAAGAAGATTGATTGTCTCGGTGACTGAGCCTGCAACTTCCTTAAGTGCTTCAATCCCTTCAGCGGCACTTTTGGAGCCAACATCTTTCTTAGAATGGCCGTAGCGTGCCGCGGATCCCGCTCTCATAGCTTCCAAGCTACCCATTCCACGGTACTGTTTATAATACTTTCCCTCTATCTCAATTATGCGTCCCGGAGCTTCTCGACAACCTGCAAGTAGACTACCGCAAATTACTCCGTCTGCTTGAGTTAAAGCCTTAACAATGTCGCCAGATTTTGTAATTCCTCCATCTGCCACAATACTAACATTCAATTGCTTGGCTTTTAATGCGGCTGCATAGAGAGCACTCATTTGCGGTATTCCAACTCCGGCCACAATACGAGTGGTACAAATTGAGCCTGGACCCTGTCCGACTTTGATAATCTCAGCTCCAGACTTTGCAAGAAATTCAACGCCTTCGCCAGATGTAACATTCCCTGCCATAATTGAGAGGCCATCGAACTCTTGGCTTAAAATTTTGGTCGCTTTGCCAACTTCTATTGTGTGACCATGGGCAGTTGATACTGCTACCATATTCAAGCCTTTGTCTACCATTTCTCCGACATGCTTTATTAATTCATTTTGATTGATTTTGCCATCTTCAATGCGTGGTATTGAAACGGCTGCTCCACAAAGCAATCTAAAGTTTTGATCTCTGGCCGGTTTCAGATGATTACCTGCTTCCCCCATAATCCTTTCAATATCGCTTAGTGTGTAAAGTCCGCATAGCTTATCATCATTATCCACCACCAATAGTTTGTGTATCCCCATATTTTCATTGAAGAAGCAGTCAGCTGTCTCAATAGGGTCGTCTCCAATTTGTGATTCTTTAACAGTGTAAACCTCATCCCGGGCAAGCATTCCATCGGTAACTTTACGATTTCTGTATCTATGCTTTACGACTCTTCCAGGAAGCAATCCAAGTAGTTTTCCATCTTCTTTCACGATTGGGAAAGTTCTGAATTGAAAACCCTTTAGCTCAATTAGTTCAAGTACATCACCCACAAATTTATCAGCGGTAATGGTAATGGGGTCCTGAATAAGTCCATGTACATGGTATTTGACTCTAGCAACTTCCTTGAGTTGTTGACGGTAGCTCATGTTGTAATGCAAAATGCCCATCCCACCACATAGAGCCATTGATATTGCCATTTCGGACTCCGTTACGGTATCCATATCCGAGGAAAGAATGGGTAGGTTCAGAGAAATGTTTTTACTGAGTTTGGACACTAAATTTGCTTCACTTGGTAGAACTTCAGAGTATCTCGTCGCAAGTGAAATGTCATCGAAAGTCAGACCAGTGGGTTTGGTCTGTTCAAAAAAATGTTCGGCAGGGAGAAAAATTTCTTTATCCATGCTTGGTTATTTCATCAGTTATGGACATATTTGTTTTATGTCGGAATTTACCTCTGTTCTCAAGGATAATTGATGGTAGCTAATCGCGAATTTAAGTTTATCACTCAAAAGTTTGATATTCCCCATAGGTTTTCGTCTGAAATTTGGGAAATAAGAGAGTCAGTCGTTTTAAGAGAGGAAATTAATTCGCAGAGCTTTGTTTACGGTGAAATTGCTCCGGTGCCTGGATTTCCAAATCAACCCACTATAGAGAGAGTCTTACATGAGGCTGAAATCTGGAAATCTCATGCACAACTGCCTGAAGTCAGTGCTTTGCTGCCAGCATTAAGTTGTATGAAATCGGAGATTTGGAAAGAACCAAAACATGAAAACATCAAGCATTTCCTTGGTTCTCTGCTTTTTAATCCAACAACTTCAGAAGATCATCATTGTGTTAAAAGAAAGATCGGTATCATGCCCGTCAAGGAAGAGGTGAATATTGTTAAGCAATGGTTGAGCAGGCTTGAACCTAATTGTCATGTAAGGCTTGATGCCAATGGTTCACTTACTATTGAAGAGATGAAGCTTTGGGTTGATGCATTGGCTAATGAAAATCGAATCCAATTTCTCGAACAGCCTTTATGCGATGATTTAAGAGATGAATTGTTTGCTTTTGTTAAGAATTCACCCATTCCACTTGCAATTGATGAAACCATAGTTGCTTTAGGAAATCCCTACGTAGCATTGGAAAATGGTTGGACCGGGCAATTTGTTATTAAGCCAACTCTTCTAAATGATTGGAATGCTAGCTTGGATTTTGTTAAGGAATATCCCACGAAAGCCATTTTATCGACTGCTTTTGAATCACCTTTTGGATATGAGGCTTTAATTCGAGCTTGTCGATTTTCCGAATTGGCTCCAGGAATTACGCGTGGACCATTCAGTCATTTGGACACTGAGTTATCTTCTCATCATGCTGCTAATTTATATTCCCCCTCTGCATCTCAAACTGAACTCAACGAACTTTGGTCCAAGATAATTTGATATGAAACTTCCCGATGAAACATTTTGGAAGTCATCCAATGGTTCAACCGACTTAAAGTCACTTTCATATGCCAAAAAAGTGTTTGCGATTTTAAAACAAGGGTACTCCGTGGAAATGAATATTGAGGCTCCTGCAACTATTGAAACCAAGCAGTACCAGTACTCCATGGCTTTTGAGACCAGTGGAACCACGGGATACCCCAAAAGGTGCGTTCACTCATGGTCAGGTCTCGAGAATGCATACAAAAGATTAGAGCGATTTTTGAATTTGGATCAACCATTGCATACCGTTAGCTGCCTTCCAATTCATCACATTGGTGGTTGGATGCAGGTGGCTAGGGCATGGTTTTCTGGCGGTAATGTACTTTTTACTAATTACAGGGATTTCAGAAACCCCAAGTGTGAGGATTTATTTATTGGAAGATACGTATCTTTAGTCCCCGCACAATTGTACGAATTACTGAAATCAGAGCATGCCATTCGAAATCTTAGATACTGTAAGGGAATTTTTCTCGGGGGTGCTGCATGTAATGATCTATTACTCAAAAAGGCTAGGGGTGCTAAACTACCAATTTATATTTGCTATGGCATGACCGAAACTGCTGGAATGATCACAATTCTAGATAAAGAAGATTTCGCTAATGGAGTAGAAGGAGTCGGTCAGGAATTACCCAATGTTTCGATGCGTTTGAGTAATGATAATCGTATTTGTGTGCAATGTGAAAGTTTTGGTGAATTAGAAGTTGAGAAAACTGTATTTTCAAGTGGTTGGTTTATCACCTCTGACATTGGAGAATTAAAAAACGGTTATTGGAAAATTAGCCATAGGGCGGATAAAATCGTAAATTCCGGGGGTGAAAAAATCATACCGGACTTAATTGAAAAGCATATCTTAGAATTTCCCCAGGTGAAGACTTGTTTCATATCTTCAATTGAAGATGTTAAATGGGGGCAAAGATTAATTGCTTATGTGAGTCCCGAATCTGTTAATGCTGATGAACTGAAATCATTTCTTAAAACCAAATTGCAAAAATTTGAAGTTCCCAAGAGCATTTTTCCTGTTAAGGAAGCACATTTACATTCAGATATGAATTGGAAAAAGGAAACTTAATTTATACCTCAGTAACAATTTCAT
>NZKO01000026.1 GCA_002692535.1 Opitutia bacterium | reverse complement strand
AGTCGATACCAGTTTTATCGAAGTTGTCTACACTTGGTAGTGGAATACCCGGTTTGCCACATTGCTGTTGGTTCTCATTACTTGAATCATCCCTGAGAGAGTCAGATAAATCAAATGGTTCTGAGGTTTTCGTTACACGTTTCAAATCGTCTTGCCCGACTGCTGGCACCTCAAGTTGTCGGTTGGATTCCTCATGGTTTTGAAGTTCACGATGAGTGTTTTGATTTTGAATAGCCAAATCATCTTTGTTGTGAATTTCCATAAGTATCTACCATGTATGGTTGTATGAGATTGGCAAATCGTTTTTAATCGAATCTGTTAGGAATTTTAGTGTTGTCTAAAATGACTAATTCAAAATAATTGAAGGATGCCAAGAGAAACTGTCATTCTTGAATGTACTGAAGCCCGGAAGGAAGGAAAACCTCCTTCAAGATATATGTCTACACGCAATAAGAAACTTCAGACAGACCCGGTGGAAAAGAAAAAGTATAATCGTTTCTTGCGACGTCACACTCTTCATCGCGAAATCAAGAACTGATTTCATCACTTATCCTAGCTGCCAAAGAATAAAACTCTTTGGATGATGAGTGTTCTGGAGCACCTATGACAATCGGGATACCGTGGTCTCCACCTTGCCTTATTTCTTCCTCCAAGGGAATCTCCGCCAGTAGTCTCGTTTTCAAATTTTCTGCTATTATTCCACCACCCCCGTTCCCGAAAGGAAAAGTCTTTTCCTTTGTAATGGGATTTTCCATGTAGCTCATATTCTCTATCACGCCCAAGTAGGGAATATTGAGTTTCTCAAACATTTTTGCTCCTCGCTTTGCTACGTCAAAGGCTGTTTTTTGTGGGGTTGTAACTATGATTACCCCATCCAAAGATAGGACTTGGGCGATAGAAAGTTGTGCGTCTCCCGTTCCTGGTGGAAGGTCTATGAGCAAACAATCAAGATTTCCCCAATCAACATTGGATGCAAATTGCTGAATGGTTTTCATTATCATCGGACCACGCCATACCACTGGTGATTCTTCGTCTACCAACAAACCCATCGAAATCATCTTTACCCCATAATTTAATACGGGAGAGATTAGGTTTTCTTCAATGACAGTCGGTCTCTCCCAGCATCCCATGAGTTGAGGAACTGAAGGTCCATAAACATCACAATCCATGAGACCGACTTGATTTTCTTTTTCTGAGGAAGTTTTTGTTTGGGCGAGGGCACATGCCAGGTTCACTGCAACGGTGGACTTGCCGACACCTCCTTTGCCACTCGCAATTGCAATTATGGTTTTAATCCCACCCAATTTTACTGTCGATGAACCGGAATTGTCAGGATTCTGATCCTGAAAATTATTTTTTATGACAATTTCGACTCCAGTTACCTCCGTTACCTCCAAAAGAGTTTTTTTGATGGAATTTTTTAAGTTTTCCAAAATTTTATCGTCCTTGGTAGTCAGTTCCAATTCTACGATCGCGATAGAATCTGACAAGATTGCTTTGGAGACTATCCCAAAGGACACTATGTCTCTCGAGAATCCGGGGTAGGTTATTTTCTTTAAAGCATTAAAAATCTTTTCATCATTCATATTCGGGAATCTCTTCAAGCAAATAGAGTATGATGGGAGCAACGAAAAAACCAAATTTTGGCTATGTAAAGGTATCAATTTTCTTATTTTACTTGCAGAAAGAAATTGATTTTGAAAACTTAAGGAGTGGTGGAAACATACTTCTTGGGCAATAATCTAACATGTAAGACTCTAGGGTTCTTTCGGTCCGTATTACTCTTGATCTTCTTTTTAAGCGGCACTTTACAGAGTCAGAATGATTCTATTGTCATTGGGACTATTGAAGGGTCTCTCTCTCGTAAGCAAATTCCAGTTGATCTGGGTAGAACCAATAAGTCACTCACTCCATTCATAGGAAAAGCAATTACGCTTCATGGTGGTCTACGTTTATCGAATCCAAATTCCAGCCTTTATTCCGTTACCTTAATAGCTAAATCGGATAATTCTGTAGAAGTTCAGATTGCGAAGGGTAACCCAAAAGTACAGATTACGAATTTCTCGGTCAATAAACCTAATCTAAATCGGTCAATTGCCTTAGCATGCGATAAGTTGGTTGAGGAAATTCTTGGCATAAACGGTTTTTTTGCAGGTGAATTGGCATTTCTTTCCAATCTTTCTGGTGCCAAGGAAATTCTTGTATCTGATGCTATGATGTCTAGTGCCAGACCACAAACATCATTTCGTAAGATAACCTTTAACCCAAGTTGGGCCTCAAACGGCCAAGGAATTTTTTTTACCAGTAATCGGCAAGTCTTCAATAATATTTACTTTCTTTCTCTAGTGGATCGTAAGGTCACCACAATTGCAAACTATCGGGGGAGTAATTTGAGTGCAGTTCAAAATCCGCGAACCAGCCAACTTGCACTTATTCTTTCAACTTCAGGAAACCCAGAGCTATGGATGTCCGCTACGCCTCGGTCAAAACCAAATCGAATAACTCGCAACCGCAGCAATGAGTCGGGGCCAACTTGGTCCCCTGACGGAAGAAGAATGTTACTTACCTCAGATTCCAGAGGGAAACCTCAGATCTATGAAGTCTCTCTTTCAACAGGCTTGCTTACCAGAATTCCAACCAATGTTAGCTCCCATTGCACTGAACCCAGTTGGAATCCTGTTCAAGCCAATAAATTTGCATTTACTGCAGCGGTTGGCGGAGGATTTCAAGTTTGTGAGTATGATTTTGCGTCAAGAAAGACAAGAATCTTAACCGCTGGTTCCGCACATCATATACAACCGTGTTGGGCAAATGACGGAAGACACCTCTTTATGACACAACGTACTTCATCGGGGGCGACTAGGATTATGCTTTTGGATACTGAGTTTGAGGAAGCCAAACCCGTGGCTCTTCACAATGAAAAATTCGGTAATTGTTCGCAGGTCAGTTTTTATTATCCAAATTGAAGGCTTTTGTGCTCGCCCCTAATAAATGGGGCAAATACATTCTTAGTTTTTATGCTGAAGGCACTGTTATTGTTTATCTCCCTTACCTCTTCAATTTTTGCGAAAATTGTTACAATTGACTTGGCAAACGAATCGTCTTTGTCAGGAAAATTGGTCAAGTCTGGTACTGATGACGTGTTCATTGATTTGGGTTTTGATATTTTAAAGATCCCAAGATCTGCCATTACGCAAATAATTGATAAAGCATCTAAACAAACAGATGAGGAAAACCTTTTCAAGAATGAGCTTTTTGTAGAGTCTTTAGGCAAAAGAAAATTATCATCCCTCAAGAATCTCGTGCATGAATTGGGAGAGGCTGTAGTATTGATCAGAACTCCTATCGGTTTGGGATCCGGTTTTCTAATTCATCCAGATGGATATATTGTAACTAATGACCATGTTGTGGCAGGTGAGCGTCAGATTTCGGTTACCCAATTTAAAGGTTCTGGTGCCAAGCTCGCTAAACAAAATTTTGATAACGTTAAAATTGTAGCATCAGGAGGAAACCTTGATCTTGCCCTCTTGAAAATTGAAGGTCAGGGCGAGAGATTTGAGTTTCCATTTGTAATGTTGGGTAGTTCTCCTGAACTAAAACAGGGGGAGCGCGTTTTTGCCATTGGGAGCCCGCTTGGATTGGAAAGAAGCGTGTCCGAGGGGATTGTCAGTTTGAGAAATCGTATCATTTCCGACCGGCTTCACATTCAGACAACAGCAGAGATCAGTCCGGGTAATTCGGGAGGTCCGCTTTTTAATTACAAGGGAGAGGTTGTTGGAGTAAATAACATGAAAGTGGTTGCTCAGGGTGCGGAAGGATTGGGGTTTTCAATACCCGTTGACTCACTCAAGACTTTTCTGATTAACCGTGATGCCTATGCTTTTGACCCTCGGAATCCCAACGCCGGATTCCGTTATACAACTCCTCCTGCTCAATCCAATTAATCGCTAATTTCATTTACGCATGAATTTAAAATCTCTAAGCCTTCCTGCTTCAATTCTCTTATCTTTTTCCGTATTGGCTTCAGAAAATAAAGAGTCTCTTCTTTCGTTTTTACCCGAAGATACTCTCTTAGCCATGGAAATAGACAACTGGGAAGATATCCAAGATGATTTAGAAAGTGGTCCATGGGGTAAGATAATGGATTTTCCAATTTGGGGAAAAATAAAAGATAAAATNGAGGATGAACTCCAANTCTTCCCGACCAAGAGTTCTAAATCTAATTTGGATGATTTGCGAAAAACTGTTTTGGATCCAATGATAAACTCAATCGATGGGGCATTNGTATGTGGGGTTTCCGACTTTTCTAATCTATTGGAGCAAGAAATGATCAAGAGCGAAGGGGATTCATTTAAGTGGAAAGCCCAAAAAATGCCCTTTTTTGCTCTAATTTTTGAATCATCTCTAACAGGAGATGACTTTGACGAAATGATTTCAATGATCGAAGAAATCGGAAGTTACAAAATGGAGCTTGTGAAAGAAAAAATGGGTACATTAAACCTAAGCTGGTTTCTTCATCCTGAAAATCAAGAAGTGACTAAATTTGACCCTGAAAGTACGGGTTTTTGTGTCTCGTTGCATGAAGGAAATTTCTTTTTGCTAACGGGAGATAAGGAAAGAATCGAATCGGTGTTTTCAACCTTTTCATCACCTGTTAAGTCGCTCAAGGACAACGAGCACTATATCGATTGCTTTGAAGAGATTGGAAGAGGGCAGGCTAGGCTTTTTCTTAATTTGAAAGAAGGTATGCGAGCATTCCGAGAAAAGAGTGACATGATGAAAATTCCCCAAAATCCATTTGGTATTCAAACGAAGGGTCTGATGGATGGATTGGGATTGGATGGCTTGAACCATCTTGGAATATATTTGGATGCAGACTCTGAGGAATTTGAAATGGGTTCATCCTTGGGAATGGAGAAGAGGGATGGCATTCTTTCCTTTTTGGCTCCAGTTAGAGGAGATCTGGAAAATCATGCTTTTATTTCCAAAAATGTTTTCACCGCTACAAATGCCAAAAATGATTTGGGGCAACTTTGGCCAAGAATGGAAAAGATGCTAAGGGAGATTAGNCCCGCNCTNNACTTGCTTGTTACCTCNCAAATTCAGGCTTTCGAAGATCAATCAGAGGTAGCAATCAGGACCGATTTACTTGGTTCGCTGGGAGATGATATGGTTAGCTTGTCGTTTTTGCACGATGACATTGATGANTCATTGCCTTCTCTTTCTCCCTCATCCTCAATTTATGCGATCCGCTTAAGTGACCCCAAGCTTTTTGATCGTACAATGAGGGCAATGGTTGATTCTGTTAGTAAGGGTAACGAATTGTTCAAGGAATCAGAGCATAGGGGGGTGACCATCCGTTCAATGCGAGGTCTTGAGGGTGCTGGCTTATCTCTAGCTTATGCNATAGCAGATGATTGGCTTTTGCTATCGATGGGTAAGGCCCGATATCTCAATCAACTCATAAATCAAATGAATAAGGGTAAAAACTCATTGTGGGAAAGTGCTTTCATTCAAAATGCATTGGATGACCTTCCCCGCGGAATCCGACAAGTGGATTACGTTGATTTCAGCAAGATGTTCTCCTTTTTTCAGGTCATGTTTGAAGCAATTGACGAAAATGATTTTGCCATAAGTCCTGAAGACTTTGGTGAGTTTCCATTTTTCCTTCTTGGTTGGTCCAAAGACACGGATAATGGNTTTATCTCTAAGGCAAAGTTATACCCCTTTNCCGAGTGAATTTCTTTTATCCAAAAAAATTGGTTCTTCTTTTGCTTTTCTCACAAAGCCTTCTTCAACTCGGCTCGAAGCCAATACATCTCTCTAATCCTGAGGTCCAATTGACCGGTTGGAATGCACGTTGCCTAAATCATGCTGACCTTAACGGAGACGGGTTGGAAGACTTGGTTTATTTCAATNTGGATAAGTCTTATCTGGAAATTCTCTACCGCACCCAAGATCATATCGTGCCGAAAAAAATTCGTCCCGTTCTCAAAAACCGATGGGAGCCAGTCCTGGAAGATGCAAAATATGTACCGGAAAGAATATTCATTAACGGAAGTGTCACGGACATTGCAATAGGGGACTTAAATTCAGATAGCGTATCCGATATTATCATTGGCAGTCCGGTNGATGGTGTACGGATATTCTTTAGAGAAAATAATTCCTCCTGGAGTGANGGAGTCAAAATAGAATCTGAGAAAATAAGGCCCTACACAAAAAGTCTTCAAGTTATTGATGAAAATGGGAAGAGCGATTTGTTTGTCTTAACTGAACCTGGGCTCGAGCAGATTTCTTTTCTGAGCGGGAAACCTCAGTATCCATCTTCCTTGTACAGGGAAGGAGAAAAACGGGCTTATGGGATCGAACTAATTGATCTTAATGATGATGCTATTCTCGATTGGATGTATCTCGTACCAGGAGATGAATTTTCTCTCAAAGTTAGGCTTGGTAAAAAAGAGGGTTTTGGTCCTGAATTATCCTTCGATGTTTCGCTTTCATCCTTTCCCACACTTTTGAAGACATCATCGAAATCAAAGCAAAAGAAGTTTTGTTCTATTGATTCCTTGTCAAAGGAAGCAGTGATTTTTGCATTTTCCAATGATAATGAAANTAATTCCAAAGCATCTTTTGAAGTNATTTCGTACGATATCTTTTCCACTTCCAACAAGGCAAGTTCTTGGACCATGGGTGACTTTAATTTGGATGGTATTGAGGAGCTGGTTGCGGCTTCACCGGAAAAAGGGCAGATTTTCCATATTGAATCTGAAGAGAATGGATTTTCAGGCATTGTAAAATCTTCACCCTCTCTTAAGGNAATTACTCATCTTTCTGCTTTTCATCACAGCGGAAAAACAAAATTACTTATCCTCAGCACAGAGGAGCAGATTCTTGGTATTTCTGATTATACCCAAGAGAAAGGGTTTAGCTTTCCGCTTATGATCGAAGTTGAGGGAAGTCCTCTGGCTGCTGTAACCTCGGTTACTGGNAAAGGAAAAGACGATAAATTTTCCATACTTTGCGAACTTGATTCAGAATTTTTGCTTAAGACTTATAAGTGGTCGGCAAAAAATAAGTTCGAAGCCACTGATGAATATCAAGTTGAAGGGCTGAGAAGANATCCCANTGATCTTTTTAGCTGCGACTTAAATGGAGATAAACTTCAGGATCTCTTGATCCTTTCGGGTCGTGAAGCTCCAGTGATCCTTCTGGCAGACAAGCAAGATGGATGGACATCGGTAGCTAAAGATTCGGTGGTTCGTAAAAGTTTTTTAAAGGGGATTAGTAAAGAAAACATTTCAAAATTCCTCGATCCTGATTCCCGAAAAGAAAGGCTGCTCGTCGCAGGCGAGGGTTTCGTACGCATTATTGCCTGGGAGGAAGATGAGTTGCGGGTGCTACAGCAATTTAATTCCAAAGATCAGGCAGGAGAATTAAGCAGTCCAATTAAGATTGATTGGGAAGGTAAGGGTAATCATGAGATTTTTGCTTTTCACCAAGATGGATATTGGGAGAGACTGCATTCAGAGCAATTACCGGCGAATCTTAAAAATCGTTGGGAAAGCTCATTTGTCGTTCCCCTTTTTGTCCGTATGTTTCAAACAGCTGGAGGAACGAAACTGGTGTCTCTTGGCAAAAGTGGATTTCAAGTTATTTCCGCCAATAATTCTCAAAAGCTTTCAATGCAGGTCGAATCAAGTTATCTTACGAGTATTCCCAAGATTCGTCACAATGGTATTGAATGTGGCGATTTTAACAGCGATGGTGTTCAGGATTTGGTTTGTTTGGANGGCAAAAAGAATCTTTTGGAGTTTGTCACATTCGATAAGAAAACTCAAAACTGGAAGAGCTCACTACACTTTGAGGTCTTTGAGAAAAATCTTCATTATCANGGCAAAAAGGGGGGACTGTTCGAACCCCGTGAGGGTCTTGTTCTGGATCTTAATGGAGATGGGTTGGATGACTTGGCTTTTCTGGTGCACGACCGTTTGCTTATGTACAAACAAATTGAGTCTGCAGATAAATGAGAATTCTGGTTCTGGGTGATGTTGTCGGAAGACCTGGGAGAAAATTTCTTTCCGCTCACTTAAAGACTTTTATTGAAAATAAAAATGTATCTTTTTGCATTGCCAATGGAGAAAATTCAGCTGGCGGTGCAGGGATTACCGCAAAAACAGCAATCGAATTAAAAGATGCGGGAGTGAATGCAATCACTCTGGGTGATCATGTTTGGGATCAGAAAAATTTTGAAAATGAAATTGATGAATTGAACTTTGTTTGCAGACCCGCCAATTTACCAAATTCAAATCCTGGGCGAGACTATCTGATCTGTGAAATTAATGGATCTAAAGTGGGAGTCTTCACGGTATTGGGACGCTCATTCATGGGACCCAAGGTTGACTGCCCATTTGCCACCGCTGACAAGCTTGTAAATCAATTGGAAACGCAAGTTGACCAGATTATCTGCGAGATTCATGCGGAAACCACATCTGAGAAAGAATCAATTGGATGGTTTCTCGATGGTAGGGTGAGCTTGGTATTTGGAACTCACACGCATGTNCCAACTTCAGATGGTCGGATTTTGCTTAAGGGTACAGCTTATCAGACCGATTTGGGTATGACCGGNCCGAGAGAATCGGTTTTGGGACGAGAGATTGATGCCTGTGTCGGAAGGTTTTTGGATGGCATGCCAAGAAAATGTCCGGTCGCCGAAGGCGATGTCGGTATGCAGGGATGCCTGCTTGATTTATCTGATGAAAATCCACGAAGTGCCCTTTCAATCGAAAGTGTCGATTATCGGGCGAAAACTACGACTGGCTATTAGTCTCGGCGTCCGCCAATAAGTCCAAGCTTGAACATCCAGTAAAGTAGAGTCAGAAGCGAGGTAACGAAGGCAGCAACATAGGTCATTGCCGCCGCATTTAGCACTTTTCTTGCGCCATCTAATTCTTTCTCCGTAACGTAATTGCCTTTTTGCAGACAGTTTAAAGCCCTACTGCTTGCATCAAATTCAACAGGAAGAGTGACTAAAGTAAAAACAGTAGTGCATCCAAAAAGCAAAACTCCAAGCCAAGCTAGCGATGCACCCGTTGCCGATTGGGCTCCACCAAGAAAAAATGCGAGCATGATAACAATAATTGATAATCCGCCTCCTAGATTTGCTACGGGTACCCATGCGGACCGAAAAGATAGCATGGCGTAGGATTTGGAATGTTGTATGGCATGTCCAACTTCGTGTGCGGCAACTCCAAATGCAGCCATGCTATTGGAGTCATGAACTGACTGGCTTAACCGCAATGTCTTGGTCCTAGGATCGTAGTGATCGGTAAGTTCACCACCTACACGCTCAATTTTAACGTCCCTAATATTGTTGTCTTCGAGAATGCCCTGTGCGACCTGAGCACCCGTCAATCTTGAACGGGTTGTGTATTGGCTGTACTTACGAAAGCGACCTTTCGTTATCGTAGAAGCATACAGGCTCAAGGCCATACCAATACCNATGACGAGCAGGTAAAGAGGGTCGAAGATCATCTTGGTAAAAGAGTTTTGAGTGTTGTTACATTATTTGGTTTCATAGATTTTCTGAAATTCTAGAATATTTGATTTCAAATTCTTGGATATTTCTGNATCAGTGGATTGTTTGCACTTCATTGCTGCCACCATTACGGAATGTGCACCCTTAAGCAGTTTATCATAATGCTTGGAACTTGATTTGATCCGTTGAGTCAAAAAATACTCAGCTACAATTTTTTGGATTTTGGAAGCGTGTGATTCCTTCGTTGCCACCCAACGGGCAAGTTGGTTGAGGGATTGACCATCATCTTTCTCTGAAAGTTCTAAAATGAGCATGTTTGCTTTATCAATCGTTGAATGATCTTCTAGCATTTGCATGAAACGCAATTCATCCGTGTAGACCCCGCAAGGAACTTGGCAGTGGCTAAAAGCGTTTTCGGCTAAAAAAAGCGAGAGGACCAAAGAATAAATGAAATAAAAGTTTTTCATATGTAGGGAATTAAAATTATAAATAATATCTAATTACTTAAGGCGGTATGAAATTTTGCCAAGCAAAAGTCCTTAAAAATATGGAATCTCTTTTGCGTAGTTGGCTTTGACATTGCCGAATAACATTCTTGCATCTATTTTGATTAATGTAGCGGGAGTAGCTCAGCTGGATAGAGCATCGGTCTTCTAAACCGGTGGTCGTGGGTTCGAATCCCACCTCCCGCGCCATT
>NZKO01000025.1 GCA_002692535.1 Opitutia bacterium | reverse complement strand
TTCTTTTGTGTAACCATCCTCACGGAAAACATCAATGTGTGGAATAAGATTATGAGCAATTGGATGAGGAAATGGAGATTGGATTGTACTTGAGTGCTCTTGAGTTAACCCAAGAGATGAACGTAGTTCGCTTTCCAGAATATCCAAACCCGCTTTTCCAGCTCCAGAAACAGCCTGATAAGTAGATGCGAAGAATTTTCTTAAACCGAATCTTTTATGAAGAGGATATAGTCCCATTAGGGTAATGGCAGTTGAGCAATTTGGGTTAGCAATAATACCTTCATGGATTTCCAAGACTTCCTCATTGATTTCAGGTATCACAAGAGGTACTTTTTTTTCCATTCGGAAAGCGGAGCTGTTATCTATAGCAACACAACCATTTTCCCGAGCTAAGGGTGCAAACTCCAAGGATTGTTCTGACCCAGCGCTAAATATTGCGATATCTAAGTCTTCAAAAGATGATGCGGTGGTTTCGCGTACCTTTTCGATATTGCCAAATACCTTCATTTCCACTCCAACAGACTTGGCCGAAGCCAATAATCTAACTTCCGATGCAGGGAATTCCCTGTTTTCCAAGAGATTTATGATTTCCTGTCCAACAGCTCCTGTTGCACCCACGATTCCTATACGATATTTTTTCAATGATTATGAGAGTTTGTTTTGAAGAATACAGAAGTACATTGCTTTCACTTTCTATGTTGGAAAGTGAAAAATTTCTTTTGGCGTCAATTAAAAATCAGAAATTGAGTTTTTTTCAAGAAGGTAAGTTTAAAAGAGATTACATTATGTCGAGTTCTGCAAAACCACCATCCTGCACAGAAAATTCTCTTGGCACGCCTTGGGGACTCCATGAAATTTGTGAAAAAATAGGTGATGGAGAGCCACTCGGTACGGTATTTATTGGTAGGAAATCACAAAATAAAACCTTTCTGCAGTATTCCTCAGAAATACAAAATGAAAATTTAATTACTACTCGAATTCTGCGATTGAAGGGTTTGCAGGAGGGAATAAATCGAGGAGGGGATAAAGATAGTTTTTCCAGATACATATACATTCACGGTACAAATCATGAAAAAAGACTCGGGCAACCTGCAAGTTCGGGATGTTTACAACTTTCAAACATAAACATGTTGCAGCTTTTTGATCTTGTCGAGGTTGGTACTCATTTGTGGATTGGAGAATTGGACTGAATTTATTTTTTTGCCGCAGTAATTCTGCTCAAGATTGATTGCACTTCCTGATCCTCATTGATTTCAATCACCTTAGTATCTGCGTTAGACATTTTGATTGTTTCCAAAATGCGTTCATGATCCAATCCAGAGCAATCCTCATCAATTATTACAAATTTGTAGTGGATTTGCCTAATCCGATTCAAAGTATCATCTAGGTTTTTTGCGATTTCTGGAGTAAACTTGTTCTTGATAATGTTTAATGCATTTTTTCGCAGATTCTCATTTTCAATAAATAGGATGCTTGGATAAAAGAGATTGGGGCTGATTAAATTTATAACCTCGCCTACATCAATTGGTTTGTCAAAGTATGCAAGGCAACCCAAATCCCGTGCTTCCTGCTCCAACTCAGGAACACTAAAGGCACTGATGAAAATAAATTCTGCATGACTTTTGTTTTGCCTGAGGGCTTGCCTGTATACTTCAATGCCCTTCATGTCAGGCATTTGCATATCCAAGAGCACATAGTCATAATTCTTTTCAGAATATTTAGTGATGGCTTCTCTTCCGTTTTCTGCAAGATCCACTTTAAATCCCTCACTTGCTAAAATATCAAACATAGTTGTCCTGATGGCGGGATGGTCGTCTACAATAAGAATTTTAGGACTTTTTTGAAGATTCATTAGGAATTTGAATTTTGAATGTGGTGCCTTTGCTGGATGAGTTTTCTATCTCTATTGTACCCTTATGTCTTTCCAGAATATCAGAGCAAAGAGGAAGTCCGAGTCCAAAACCGTCTACTTTCTTTGTGAACAGGGGTTCAAAGACTTGAGTGAAGTATTTAGGTGGGATTCCACTACCATTGTCACTGACGTAAATATTTACATAATTTGCCTCTGCCGATGCTTTTACGGATATCTTAACATCCTCTTGAGTGGTAATTGATTGAATCGAGTTAATGAAAAGATTAAGTAAAATCTGTCTGAAGAGAATTTTATCTACGAAAATGGAAATATCTTTCGGGTTTGAATTATATTCGAATCGAACTCTTTTCTTCGTATTCAGCAAAGCAAGTGCTTCTTGGCAGATTTTCTCAAGTTCGTGTTTTTCCTGTTGGAGTTTTTGTCCCTTACTGATGTTGAGAAGTTTTTGTATTACTTCATCAGTACTGGAGAGCTCTTGATCGATTAAATCCAGATGTTTAATTGATTTTTCTGAATTTGCATGAAATTTTCTCAAGAAATAGATTGAATTACGAATGGCTCCCATGGGGTTTCTTAATTCATGCGCGATGTTAGAGGACACCTGACCTACACTTGCAAGTCTATCCTGCTTGCTCATTTGATTTTGTAAATCAAGCAGTTCAATGTTTTTTTTGATTCTTTCTTTGATTTCAGATTGTAATTTTTGATTCGCAAGATCCAGATCTTCGGTTCTCTGTTTAACCCGATTTTCCATTTCTTTGTTGCTGGCAATGAGTTGATTGTTGGCATCTCGAATGGAATCAAGCATTTTATTAAAGACTGCTGTTAACTTCCCAAACTCATCGTCACTAAGTTTTTTGGCACGAACTAAAAGATTATTTTCTAGGGAAACCTTTTCGGCTACAGAGACCAGTTCAATAAGTGGTTTGGTAAGACTTTTCTCTAGCCAAAGCGTTGCGAATATCATTACAAATATAAAAGTACACCAGGAAAAAATAGTTATTTGTAAAAATTTTCCTTCGAATATTCTAACAGACTCAAGATTGCTTAACAATTCAACAAAGCCTATTTTTATGCCAGAATCTGAATAAATTACTTTTCTGATTTCCGTCCTATCTGCTTTTGCTGAGTATGAATCGAGGTATGGTGATTTGGGTGGTTCATCAAAAAGGAATTCGGAATTATTCTTTTTCTTTTCGGCAAATAGGATTGGTCTAGAATTTTCACTCAGGTAGTCCAGTTTCCAGACCCGAATACATTCTTTGTTAGGGAAACGGACAATGTCCTCGAGAATTTCCTCTGCTGTGTAAGAATCATCAAACTCTATGGCGGGCTTGATTTGCAATGCTAATGATGATGATAGCTTTAAGGAATTCTCATCTGCAATTTCTCTCTGAGAATTGAGAGTTACGTCATAAATAAAATATGCTGCTGATATGGAAACAATACCATTAATTCCAACAATGTAGATGATCAATTTCCATCGGAAAGACCAATTTTTGATTTTAAGTAGCAATGGAAGTGTTACTAAGCCAAGAAATTCTACCTATAAATGAGTGGAAATTATTCGGGACGAATGAATTTAATAGCTTCTTCGAGTATCTTTTCAGGTTTCGGTTCACGGGGTTGGACATGTGACCTTAGAAATTCCTGCAAAGTTTCTTCTTTGCAGATTAGATTATCTCTTTGGTTGAGTTGAGGACCAAAAGGATTTGAGAGGTTCAAATGTCTCCTTTTCTTTTCGATCTGGGAAATAGCGTACTGGATCCGATTTTCTGAATCGAGTTGATTAATTAAGAAGTCAAAATGTTCATTTGGCATATTTATCAGTTCTGATAACTCAAAAAAAAGCACATATGAGTTCGATCTTACTTTGATCAATTTTTCGGAATCTTTTCTTGAAATTCCCGGTAATTCTTCTGATAGACCAAAAAGGGAGTAATTTTGGTGAATTCCTGCTCTTAAAACATAATGGATAGAATTGACAAAATCCAAGTGCAAATGTTTGAGGATGGGAATCGACTCCCATTTTTCCTCGTTTTGGGGATCTATAATCAAAATACGATTGGGTGCTAAAGTTTGATTTTTTGAGGAAGTCAAATGACTTAAAGCCTCGGCTTTTAAATCCTCAAAGGTAGTATTGGTGGGGTGGGTTTCACAGACCATGTCATAAAAGGGTTGAGTGTAATTATAATACTGTCGAATTCATTTAAAAGTCAATGCAGTTACGCTCATGAATTATTAAATTAATTGGCAATACTGGTGATCTAAAATGGAGGTGAGGCTATTTTCAATGAAAACATTATTTCCCAATGCTAAAAGTTCATTTCTATCGTGGGTGCCAGTAGGAACTAAAATGCAACGCATCGAAGAATTTTTTGCAGTTTGATAATCGTACGGAGAATCTCCAACATAAACTGTTTCCTCTTTGTTAACCCCTAATTTATTCAGAGCAAATTTGGTGAGTTTGAGGTTGGGTTTTTTCCAGACGGTATCATCTGCACCAATTGTGAACTCCAAGTATTGATCAAATTTAAGATGGGAGCAAACTGCTCTGGCATGAGGACCATATTTATTTGTAAGTACAGCAGTTTTAATTTTTCTGGATTTGCAGTCTTTTAAAATATCATAAGCTCCAGGAAGTGCAAATAAACCGTTAAGCATTTCTTTCTCATAGATTGGGCGGAGCATCTTGACTGCTTCTTTTGCTCTTTTTACACCAATAAGTTTTTCCATTGTCGATTGGGACGCACCACCAACTGCTTTTTTTACTTCCTCGAAGCTAGGTTTCGGGAACCCCATTTTTTCTAAAGTAATCGCAAATGCTTTGTGTATTGCTTGAAACTGATCAATCAATGTACCATCAAGGTCAAAGAGTATTGCTCGTATGGGCATGTCTAATGTAATAATAATTTCAATGCATGGAAAACCATCCTCACAATAGCAACGGTTACCAAGATAGCCAATGCAATCTTCCTCAACTTTCATTAAAACGGGATGGTGGAGAAGTTTTTATAAATATCTCAGGAAAATGGAGACTTTCCTGCCCTGAGAGACCAGAATTATTGAAAAAGTGGAGGTCTTTTTTAAGGCAGACTAGTAAATTTGAAATTTTCAATGTTTCATGCTCTGAACTTATTTATTGGGATACCTCACTCGTTGTATTTTTAAGAAATGCAATCGAAGAACTTGAGAGAAGTAAAAAAACCGTTGTGTTAGAAAATTTGCCACATGGACTCAGTAGCTTATTGGAGCTTAGCAAGGACAGTAAAACTTTAAAGGAGAAGTCTGAACTGGAAGACTTGGCAGATGACATTGAAAAGTTTGCTACAGATTTACCAAATTATTTCGTTAAACCAGTTGTTTTTATTGGTGCGGTAATTATTGCACTTGGTGAATGGTTAATGGGGAAATCCGTGATGCGCTGGAACGATTTCATCGAGTGCTCAAGGAAATGTGGAGCATCTGCACTTCCCATTGTTACCTTGATCAGCTTTTTGACCGGTCTGACCATGGCTTTTGTGGGTAGCGTACAATTAGAGAAGTTTAATGCAAAAATCTATGTCGCAGACTTGGTGAGCCTCGCCATGGTGAGGGAAATGGGTGCATTGATGGTGGGTATTATTATGGCGGGTAGAACCGGGGCATCATTCGCAGCTGAATTGGGAAATATGAAATTAAACGAGGAAATTGATTCCTTGCGCACGTTTGGAATCTCTCCGATTTCTTTTTTAGTGCTTCCAAGGACCTTAGCTCTTTTTTTAATGACACCTTTGTTGACATTATATGCTGATATAGTCGGGATTCTGGGAGGGTTGACGGTCGGCACTTCTGTTATGAACTTTTCAGCAATCCATTATTTCGAGCAAACCCAGTCGGCACTAACGAATATGTGGGAGGTCTATTCTGGGGTCACAAAAAGTCTTTTTTTTGGTCTAATTATTGGAATGGTAGGGTGCTACAAAGGAATGAATTCCGGGCGTGATTCTGCGGCTTTAGGCAAGGCTGTAACTTCCGCTGTGGTCGTTTCAATTACTTTTATAATTGTAGCTGATGCCTTATTCGAAACGATTTTCAGCTATATGGAACTTAGGTGATGAGCGATCGTGGGAGTTTAGATACGATAATCAGCGTTAAAGGACTGTCCCTTTCATANGGTGAATTTGCTGTTCTGCAGGATGTTTCATTCAATGTCAAAAAAGGTACCTGTATGGTAGTAATGGGAGGTAGTGGATGTGGGAAAAGCACNTTGTTGAAATCTATGGTTGGATTGCTCGAGCCAATAAAAGGGGGGATTACGATAAATGGANATCAGCTCTGGAAGAAGACTTCTAATGCAAGTGAGATTTTAAGGCAATTTGGAGTGCTCTTTCAAGGAGGGGCACTATGGAGTTCAATGACAATTNANGAAAATGTAGCTCTTCCACTTGAAACGCATACCGATNTGAGCACAGAGGATATCAGGGAGATTGTTCGCTATAAACTTGGTTTGGTTGGTTTNTCTGGATTTGAAGACCTTTATCCATCTCAACTTAGCGGGGGGATGAAAAAAAGGGCAGGGTTGGCAAGAGCATTATCGTTGGATCCTAAAATTCTATTTTTTGATGAACCCTCTGCAGGGTTGGACCCAATTACTTCCAGNAAACTNGATGACTTGATAACTGAGTTAAAGGAGAGTCTTGGAATGACATTTGTGGTCGTAAGTCATGAGNTGGCAAGCATTTTTGAAATAGCAGATGATGCGATCTTTTTGGATGCTAAGACAAAGGCCTTGATTGAACAAGGTTCGCCACGCTTTCTGCTTGAAAACAGTAATAATCAGCAGGTTATTGATTTTTTGAAAAGAAGTGAATCATTAGACCAAACAGTTGAGCATTGATTGTTTTGGTTAATAATATCATAATTCAGCTTTGTTTTGAGAAAAAATGGTAACAGATTGCTGGTGGGAACATTCACTGTTGGTGCCATTGTTGTCTTGCTTGGCTTTGTTGTTTTTACTGGGGGGTTCTCATCATTTCGAAACCAAAACGAACGGTTCGTTCTTGTCTTTCACGAAAATATGTATGGCCTTTATGAAGGTGGTAAGGTAACCTTAAATGGTGTTAGGATAGGCCGTGTCGAACGTTTTTTTCTTGGTGATGCAATTGAAGATGCTCCAGTACCTGTTCTTGTTGAAATCAATAAGAAACTAGTTGAGCGACATATGGTAGATACTGGAAATGAAATCTTTGATAAAAGCGGTAATTTTAAGAAAGAAATTATCCCCACTTTGGTTGGACAGTTAATTCAGGAAAGTTTTGTTACCGGTATTCTTTACATTAATTTAACAACTGACAATCGAATGCTTGGAGAAAGCTCCTCAGATCTTCTAAATTTGTATGGATATCCGGAATTAAAGACCAAAGATTCAATTTTTGCAGAATTGAGTGCGAAAATTAATTTCGAAAAAATGAGCACACAAGTTAGTAAACTTTTGGAAATTGCAAACAAAAGGTTGGCAGAACTCGATTTCGCATCCCTTCAATCAGATTTTGCAGAATCAAACCAAGCTCTTCGCAAGTTCCTTGAAGTATTTACCACAAATTATGCTGAACTAGGACCATCGCTTTTTGAAGCATCCCAAAAAGCTCAGGAAACAATGCAAAGTATATCAAAAGTATCAGGCTCACTCAATGTTTTGATAAGTCCTAATTCCGACTTACGCTTTGAAATTTCTGATACATTAAGAGAGGTAAGTTTGATGTCTAAATCATTGAAGCGTCTTGCTGACCTTTTAGAACGAAATCCACAGGCTTTTCTTATCGGAAAACCTCCAAGCGACAAAGAATGAGAATCTTACTATCCTGCCTGCTAGGTTTTAAACTGATCTGCCTTTGGGGTTGCGTCATTCCTAAGTCGAATCACGTTGAGCCTAAATTTTATCTTCTCAATCCTGTTTTCGAGGAAAATAACAATACATCTTTCTCCATGCCAAAAATTTCATTCAATGTAAATGAGGTAAATTTGCCACCTTATTTGGATGATAATCGTCTTGTCTCTAGGATGGGGAACTCAGGTATTTCATATCGAGAAAATTCTCGTTGGGGGGAACCAATAGGCGAGGGGATTGCAAGAGTATTGGGTTTAAATCTATCGCACAAGCTTGGAACTCTCAATTTTTCCTCTTATCCGCATCGTCCGCGACCCAATTGCATGTTTGAGGTTTTTGTTAAGATCTTGAGGTTAGAAAGAATTGATCAGGATAAAATTAAG
Source organism: Opitutia bacterium (assembly GCA_002692535.1). GTDB lineage: Bacteria > Verrucomicrobiota > Verrucomicrobiia > Opitutales > Seribacteraceae > Seribacter. Next base: position 197 of record NZKO01000025.1, on the reverse strand, counting down.
TTAGATTGTATTGTGGACATTTATGGCGGAAAAAATTTGTGCTCTCAAAAGTCTATCGGAAAAACAGTAACAATAGAAGCAGATGGCATTCAGAGTGAAATTGAGTCAATTTCATTCGTCTTAATGTCACTTAGCAATCTCGTAGCTCAGGAAATCCATAAAACAGCCCAAGCTCATCTTCCTGAGATGGTTGTTGG
>NZKO01000024.1 GCA_002692535.1 Opitutia bacterium | reverse complement strand
TTTTATGCTTACCCTCTCCAACCTCAGTAAACGCTTCGGTCCGAAAATACTTTTTCGTAAAGTATCCTTGCGCATGATGAGAGGCGAGAAGATTGGATTGGTCGGTTCCAATGGAGCCGGCAAGACGACTCTTCTATCCATCCTTCTTGGAAAACTTCAGGAAGATGAAGGAAAGGTAGAGTGGGAAAGGGGAACCCGCATTGGATATTTACCCCAGGAAAGTGCTCCCACTGGAGATGAAACGGTTTTGGAACTGGCCACAGCCATATCCGATGAACTAAAAGATACATTAACAGTTCTGCGCGAAAATCAGAATCCGGAAAGCCAGGAACGACTGGAAGCTCAGGAAAAATTTGCTGAACACGAAGGATACAACCTCGAAGCCAAAGCAAAGAAAATATTGACGGGGCTTGCCTTTCAGCAGGAGGACTTCGACAAACCCGCCAAGACCCTGAGCGGTGGATGGATCATGCGGGCTCACCTTGCCCGACTGCTGGTCATGGAACCAGACCTTCTTATGCTGGACGAACCAACCAATCATCTGGACCTTGAAACCTTGGGATGGTTTCAGGAACAAGTGATAAAATTTTCGGGGTCCGTCCTTGCCATTTCTCATGATCGGGCCTTCTTGAATGCCATTTGTACAGGCATCCTTCAGATAAGTAATCGTAAGATTCTTCGCTATGGCGGTAACTTTGATAATTTCCTGATTAAGAAAAAAGAACGGGAAGAACAGTACCTTGCCGCTTACAGAAATCAAGAGCGAGAAATCGCCCATCATGAAGATTTTATCCGTCGTTTCCGTGCCAAGGCGTCCAAAGCCTCTCAGGCTCAGGCAAGAATCAAGCTGCTTGAAAAAATGGTGCGAATCGATCCACCGGAGGAACAGGATGCCACCATTGCTTTCCAATTTCCCCAACCACCAAGAAGTGGACAAAGAGTGGCTTCGCTCAAAAGCATCCGTCAGGCTTATGGCGACCATCTCGTTTATTCCAATCTCAGTCTTGAAGTAGAAAAGCAGGAACGTATTGCCCTGGTAGGTCCCAACGGTGCAGGGAAATCCACTTTGTTGAAAATTCTCGCAAGTCTTGTACCGATCGAAGATGGAGATCGCGAGCTGGGACATAATGTTTCGGTTGGTTATTTTTCACAGCAAAGAGTGGAAGTTCTTAATCTGGAGCAATCGGTACTGGATGAGGCTATGGAAAGTACGGATTCAAGTGTCCACGAACAAGATGCCCGTACCCTACTGGGTGCTTTCCTTTTTCGGGGGGATGATGTTTTCAAAAAAGTAAAAGTTCTAAGTGGGGGAGAAAAAAGCCGATTGGCTCTGGTCAAACTGTTGCTATCCCCTCCCAATTTCCTCCTATTGGATGAACCCACCACCCACTTGGATATGGCCAGTATCGACGCAGTCATTCAAGCACTCAAGGATTACACAGGCACCCTAATTTTCGTAAGTCATGACCTCCACTTCATTCGTGCATTGGGTAAGCGGACAATCCGGATCGAAGCGGGTAAAATTACTAATTTCGCTGGAGATTATGACTACTACCTATGGAAGACAGGGTCAGCAGATGCACGCAGTGGACTGATCGAAGGCTTAAAAGATTCACGACCAGACCAAACGAAAAATACTTCTCCTCGAGCAAAAGTCCTTAGCGCCAAGGAAAAAAGAAGTATTCGTGCCCAGGAACGGGAGAGAAAAAAAGCCGAACGAAGCAAACTAGAAGATACGGTCCGCAAACTGGAAAAAGAAATAATGAAACTTGAGGATGAGCAAAAAACAATAATTCAACAGTTAGGTAGCTCAGATTCATACAATGAACCGGAAAAAGCCAAGGAACTAAATGGAAAAGCTTCTAGTGTTGCCCGTCAATTACAGGAAAGAAATTACGAGTGGGAAATAGAAACCGAAAAACTCATTCAACTTGATGACACGTAAAAAAGCAGGTGTAAAAGTACACCTCCTTTTTTAATTTTAAGTCAGGTTGTCTGGAGTCAGGTTTTGCGGTTGAGCAGAGACATTACAATAAGCAAGGCAACTATACTTGCGAAGATGGCGCCATTTCCAATAGAGGAGTTTACNACGGTTGTAATGTTTCCATTGATGTCAATTTCCGCATNTTCACGATCTCNCGCACCGAATACGACCTGAACCAGTACCAACAGTCCAATCGCANCGATGAGGATTTCAGTTAGTCCGCCAATGGCGTCCTTGAGTTTACCGGCTACATTTTCAATATTTTATTCCCCACATTAAGGTTAGGTTTGTTTAATTTTTTCTGGTCCAAAAAAGAAGATTTTCTACATTTTTCCCTCTAAAAAATTGCCAATTTCAGTAAATTTGCAATCAGACCGACAAAACCATTTTCACCCGGAATCTGACTTATAATTTTAGTAAGATTAGTGATAACGCTATCCCCAAAGATAGCACCAATTCCGAATACAATTTCAACTATTGCTCCAAGTGCAATCAATTCGATATCGACCTGTAAGGTTAGTTTATCGGCTCTGCAATAGCGAGATCATATCTTTCATATTTTTTCACTCTTTTTTAGTTTAGGAGCCAAGGGTGCACCGCCTAGTAAGATCGAAACGCAAAAAAGAGCATCCACCATCCTTGACTTAACCAAAATCATTCAGATCGGCTTAAAGTGTTTCTTTCACTTCGTTATCATGAATATATTCAAGCAAAAATGATTTGATCGAAGTCAGTATCTTAAACATTAACAAGCAATAGATTTAAGAATGAGTGGACTTGGCTTTATGTCTGTTTTTTTTAGAAAGGAGGTATGGTTTTCTTAAAATATTTCAGTGCTATGACAATTGTGTCTGCCATCTGCCTACATGCCTTAAACATACATCCTTTGAATGTGATCATCCATCTAATTGGTGCCTGTACATGGAGTGTGGTAGGCTTCGCCTGGAAGGAAAAAAGTATTATCCTTAATTTTCTTCCTCAGGTTTTCATTCTCGGAGGAGGATTGATATATACAAATTTCTTCTAATCACTTCCTTGCCAATAAGAGCATTTCCTTAATCTTGGAAATTTCGGTACATGACGTCTTGGCAATAAAACCACGGTTATGCGTAAAATGAACTTCAGGCTCGTCTGATAGTTTGCTGAAATCCATGACCGGACTGTCATTGTATCTCCTCATACCATATCCCTCTCCGCGACTGTCCGGATAAACCATGGCAACAACATCTTCCTCCAAGCCTAATTCCTTGACCCGCCATGCAAGCCCTCCGGATACATCCTCAATCGGAGGATCGGTACAGGGCACAAAAGCAATTTTCATCGATTGATCCTCTTCTCCCAATTCCCATATTTCCTCGTGCTTAGCAACCTGGTTCATACGTTTACGTAAATTTACGACAAAAGAAACCAAATCCGTACCAATCATCTTCATAACTTCCCATATCGGTTCACCGGAATTATGTTCATTACGTTTGGCAAATGCCTGAAAAATAGTGACATCAATGGGAGAATTCAATTTTGCCATCGTCTCCCGTTCAACCCCAAGCCATTCAGCCGTTTCATGCGGACCTCTGCAATCAAACCACTCAGTAGTCTCCAGCCAGCTACAAAACTCCTTAGCGTCCTCATAAATGCCAAATTGATCAAGCACTAGAGAAAGGGCACAAGATGGGTCGCTATCCCTAGCGAACTGATGATGATCATAATTATTAAGATTCGCATTGTGCTGATGCCCAATATCCACCACCGCAATCTCGGGATCAGCCAATTCTTGGTCAGTTGGATCTCGTCGCAAAATGGAAACGGGAAATTTTGAAAGCAGAACAGCACATGCTAGAAAGTCGTCTTTGTGGGCGCCTCCGGGATGAGTAATGATAGTTTTGATCATCGGATTCTAGGGTGAACGATCTTTAATTTACGTCGAATCGAAAAAAGAAAGTGTGGATCAGTTTCATTAAATGAAATCTTTTCTGGCAGCCAAGTTTCCTTGAGCCATTTCAAGTCATGGAGTCAACTCGACAACTACCGGACGATGATCAGAAGCGATTTTTTGATCTATAACAGAGTGGTAAAATCTCTTATATTTGATTCCCCTAGACATAATGAAATCGATTTCAACTTTTGGTTGATTCGATGGAAAGGTATTGATCTTAGCTTCTGCTAAAATTTGAAATCCAGACTCTAGAAACAACCCAATCGATTCGGACTCTCTACCTGCGTTAAAATCACCGGCCAGGATTACTGCACCTTTCCTTTTCTCAAGTCTTTCAATAAGAGCTTTGGATTGAGCAACCCGAAGTTTCTCTTGAGTCCAGTCATTATGAATTCCCACAAAATTAATCTCTCCAAATTTTGCTCCGCCATTTACGCTGATTTCTAGGGCACACCGTGGTTCGGCTCCTCTGGGTAATTTGTGCACCTGATGATCAATAATGGGAAACTTTGACAATACCGCCATTCCATACTCACCTCCCTGAAAATTCATAAATTTACCAAACCGACCCTCCATGCCAAGCATGGCACCCAGCTCGGCATGTAAATCGACTGAACCGCTTCTAGTGCAGTTAAGATCGACTTCCTGCAACGCAACTAGATCGGGAGAAAGAGAACGGATGACCTTTGCGATTCTTATTAAGTTCACTTCACCATCCATTCCTCGCCCATGCTTTATGTTATAGGTCAAGAGCTTCAGTCCGTTGTTCTCCACCCCAATACCTTCGTATCCTTTTGTTGAGAAAAGGATACAACAGAGGGGAAATATAATGGATAGCAAATTAATCGGCTTCTAAAGTTGTCTAAACCCTATTGATTAGAATTTCTATTAGTAAGAATGAACGGAGATATCTTTGTGAAACCAAATGCACCGCAGTCATTTGCNACCANTGCCCCACCATCTGCGGTAATGCACACATCTTCTCCTGCCCAATCCTCTTCAGATGAACCATAGACTCCTTCCCAATCCAAGTTTCCCTTGGCATCCGTTTTGATCAGATAAACCTTCCACTGACCAGACGGACCGGAGGGGTGTCCCCGCCCTTCATACCTTCTTGTTTCATCACCAGTTCCTGCAACAGCCAACCAACCATCATCTGGAGTTGACCGCACTCCCCATACTTCATCATGAATCCATTTTCCATCATATCCTCTTGGCTGTCCAAAGAATTTTGTCCAAACCTCCTCTCCCGTATGATTTAGTTTTTTGATTTGTATATCCAAGTTCTTACTCAAGGGTGTTTTTCGTGTGTGCCCTGAAAGAAGAATCTCACCTTTCTCGTTTTGATCGTAGCCCCAGTAAATTTCTCCATATGATTTCGCCCACAGCACCATCCCCTTCTGATCAAGAGATAAGAGGTTAAAATTCTCACTCTCCTCGTCCTTAGGATGAACCAAAAGCATAAATCCACTGGAGGATTTCTGGATTCGATAGCCGCAAGAGGAGTATCTGGACAAGTCCCTTCGCCATTCTTCCCGTCCATTTGCACTTGTTTTTAAAACCATGCCTCTCCCCCAGTTCAAAAATGTACCCTCAGCCAGACCATCGCGGTATCCNGTTAGTACAATACCTCCGTCATTTGTTAAGGCCAGTCCTTCGAAGGAATCTTCTGATCCCAGATTCCATGTTTTCGACCAGATCATCTTACCCGTCTCTGCTTCCACTTTGATCAATGCAGCGTCAAAATTAAGGGTTCCGGCAACCAGATAATTTCCATCTTTAGACTCTGCTAGGCAATTACCCAGATTATACCCCGGCTTTCCAAATTCTCTTTGCCATAGGAGTTTTCCCAACCGGTCGGTTTTCACCAAAAAGATTCTGGCAGACCGATCTTCCACAAAACCAGTCTCTCCAACCATAAGAAAGCCAAAGTCCTTAGTCTGAATCACATAGTGTGGATGACTCTCCTCTCCGCTACCATTGTATGATTTGTGCCATTCAACTTCGGGCGCTCCAACCATGGCGTTCAAATCCTTGGTTAAGATAACTATCAAAAGCGCCAGAACTGATAAAAATGATAGTTCATTGTNGAATCTTCCATTTCTTACAACTGTCGANAATTTTTTCAAAGGATTTTAAACTGAATAACAAACATCGGTTAATCAATAGNTAAAACACCCATTGGCACTGGTTAGAAAATACTCGTTGTCTAGAAAACTAAAATAAGAGTATAGTATTTTTATGAAAAAAATCGACTGTCACGTACACTTCGTAGGAGGTGGTACGTCACAGTCGGGNTCTTGGTTTAAGCTCAAAACCATTTGGGATCGATTGCAGGCTCGAATGATGTTGAAAGGGTGTGGAATAATGCCTTCCGCAATGCTCGAGGACTTGGATAAAGTTTACACCAAACAACTGCTCGAAATGATCAAGAATTCAAGTTTGGATGCATTGGTCTTGCTTGCTCAGGACATTGTTCACGCAGACGATGGAACGCCTTTGCCGGACAAATCCAAATTTTATGTCCCCAATGAGGTGGTNCTCGAATTGGGCCGTAGGCATGAAGAAATAATTCCTGCAGTTTCCATTCACCCTGGCAGAGCTGATGCCATGGACGAGCTTGAATACTGTATTGAATCAGGTGCTCGAGTCCTAAAACTTTTGCCTAATGTTATCAACATCGACTGTAACGATAAAAAATATGTCCCTTTTTGGACTCGAATGGCCGAGAAGAAGATCATCTTTTTGTCTCACACAGGTGGTGAAATGACGCTCCCAGTAATGAAAAAGGCCTATGCTGACCCTCGCGTTCTTACGCTACCTCTGGAATGTGGAGTNACCTGTATTGCTGCTCATTGTGNGGGAGGATCTTATCCCGGAGATCGTGATTACACGGATGACTTGCTTNAAATGTTCAANGAGTTCCCCAGTCTTTATGGTGATAATTCGGCCCTATGCAGCTTGAACAGGAACAAGACGATAGCTAAAATACTGAACCCGGAAGTACAGCAGAGGATTTTACANGGTAGTGATTACCCAGTTCCCGTTTCCGGATTTGGAGTTTGGTTAAAGGGATTTCTGCCGTGGAAACAGTGGCGCAAATGGCAAGGTTACCGAAATATTCTGGAACAGGATTATCAATTCAAGAAGGCGATGGGTTTCAATGAGGCAACTTTCACCCGGCTTTCCCAATTACTCGATTTGCATTGAAAATAGTCCTATTGTTAATCTCCTGTTTTTTCTCGGCTCTCGGTCTTGGGTACGCCAAGTTTTTCGTCCTTGGTTACCTTGCTGATGAGGTCTATTCGGCGGAGGACAAAATATGGTTAATCCAAACCATTAACTCGATATTGACGATAGGACCGGTTTTGGCATATGCCTTTACCGCACCCTTAGTCTCTGCTTGCACCAAACGTCTTGTAATGACCTACAGTGCTCTCTTGACAGGGACTGTCCTTACCCTTGGACATTTTACGGGATGGCCAGGTTCTGCATGGCTATATCTATTCCTGATCGGTTTGATCATGAGTGTTTTCTCAGCTGCCAAAATGGCGACCGTACCAATTGAGGCAAAAGATAGCGGACGGAGTCCCTTCTTTGTAAATGGGATGTTATCAGCAGTTTTCATAGCTGGAATGCTTGCTGGTTTGCCTTTGGGCTCCTTTTGTTATGAATGGAACATTTTACAAGGGATCACTTTAGGGATCGGGATATTCCTTTTGGCTTCCGTTTCCGCAATCGGATTATCATATGATCATGAAAGGAAAATTCCTTTTGGTAAAGCCTATGCAAATTTAGTCGAAGACTCGATTTCCCTTTTCTTCAAGTACTTCTCTTATCTTTTCTCATCCCCTTTAATATGGGGAATTGCCGGAGCAGTCAGCCTAGCCGTTACGGCCTACGCCGAACAACAGGATTTAGGAGGCCCAACCAAGTGCAGCTTCATGTCTCTTTATGCCGCAGTTGGCATTATTTTGGGAAACATAATTTCTCCACGACTTGCCCCTCATCGTTATTCCGCATCCTTACTTTCGGGAATATCTCTTATGATACTGATCATATGCATACCGGTTTTTGTTGAAACGGGTCTCAGTCAGGTTATTGAACCCCGAGATCTTTACTCACCTTTAGCCGTTTATGTAGGGTTTGTCGGCTTCTTTTTTGGGGTTTGTTCTAATTTGATTGATGCGGAATACCTTCAAAGAGTTGGAAATGATGGAAAAGAAGGGACGGGTGCAGCCTTGCACAGTTTCTGTATAGCAGTATTTGCCTTTTTAATTTGTGCCATAGTTGGTCTCTCCATTCTCAATGGTTGGATGGATGCCATTTCCCAGTTTATCCTGCTCTCATTACTGCTAGGCACTGCCGTCGTCCCATTATTCCTTTTGGCATTGAAAGCAAATTCTTTGAACCAAGTATTAAGCTTCTTCCTTTCACGAATCATTGGTTTGCTCCTGAGTTTGCGATACCGCATTCAAGTCACGGGTATGGATCAAATCCCCAAAGATAAAAGGGGGGTTTTGTTCTTACCCAATCATCCGGCTGAGATTGATCCGATTATCCTCTCTACCCGCCTTTGGAAATCTTACCGACCACGCCCTGTGGTCCTTGAAACTTTTTATCACATGCCCCTTGCCAACAGGATTATGAAAATCATGCGGGCCTTCCCCATGCCTGACATGACAACGGGTACAGGCACTTATAAGAAAAAGCGGATTGATCTTACTCTCACTGGAGTATCAGGGGCCTTGGATAATGGCAATTCTGTCCTAATGTATCCATCCGGCAAATTGATGCGGTCGAACCTGGAATTATTGGGGGCAGCATCAGGCGTTAAACGTACCCTCGAATCAAGCGGAGACATTCAGGTCGTCATGGTCCGAACCCGGGGATTATGGGGAAGTTCCTTTTCAACCGCCCAAACGGACGGAAGAACTCCAGATATAATGAAAGCTTTTCTCCATGGATTTTGGGTGCTAGTTAAAAACTTGATTTTCTTTGCACCACGCAGGCAGGTCGAGATTGAATTCAGTTTGCCCGATCATCCCTTGCACCCCGACATGAGCCCATTGGAGATAAACCAACAATTGGAGGCGTTTTACAATAGGTATGGAGAAGAGGAGCTCAAATTGGTTTCCTACAGTTTCTGGCGTCAGGACCTGCCTGACATTGAAGAGAAGAAAACCGATGAAACCCGTGATTT
>NZKO01000023.1 GCA_002692535.1 Opitutia bacterium | reverse complement strand
AGACCAACGACGAGCACAAGTAGTAAAATTGAACAAAGAGGAACAATCGCCCATATTGCACCTTCTATAGCTCCCCTATCCTGATCTGGACCATTTAGTTCAGCATTAGGATAAATCTCTCCAGCCTTGTTATATACTGTGTTACCGTTTTCATCTACAGAGTATATATCCTCTCCTGGATCAAGAATCCCATTACCATTAGCATCTTCCTCTGGCTTAAATAGGTTCGGAAAGAAATCGAAGTTATTTGTCATTGCCGCAAGAATCTCAGTGTTCGGATCCCAAACTTCATCTGGTGTGGAAACTTCTTCCTTAACAATTATTGATTGAGTGGCGGCAGGTTGCACGATGGATCGAGATACATTATCATCAGCATTCAAGGGAGTTGCATTAAGAGAATTTCCAGTGATTTGGGTCTTTAATGAGTATCCATCAGGCAAATTACCGGTTTTACTTAATGATTCTTTTACCTTTGCTAAGTCATCAGCGGAAAGCGTTCTNGCCATATCACTGCCTGTGGCACCGCCAGCTGATTCCAATCTNCTTTTTGCAACAACATCNCCAAATCGCTGAAGATCGGGGTCATAGTTTTTACCATATTCACCAGCATTTTTATGCCATTCCGCCTCTGAATAGGTAGCACTGTAATAATCATCATTNGTAAAAAGATACATTGCATAACATTTGACAGCAAGTATTGGAAAGAGTGATGCAAGGGTCACAACTCCGAAGCCAGTATTACTGGAACCACCAGTTGAAACGATTCGGCATACTCCAATCCCAAGAGCGAGGACAAGAGGTACTGTTACGGGTCCGGTAGTGACCGCACCACAATCCCATGCCAGACCTAAGACATGCTGAAGTCTTGCATCGGAAAACTGAAAATATAGTGTGAACAGAGACAGGACAATTACTCCAATGTAAATAAAAGGCTTTAATGACCAACCCTTGTAGAATCTGAGGACTCCAAGAAGGACTGCAATCCCAACACCAACGCCTACCGAATATACAAGTGTTTCTGCACCGGTGTTNAGTATTGTCCACAATAGCGGTGCCAAAGTAGGATCGACGCCAGAGCCCGCAGCTCGCAAAACTCCAATTGCTGGTTCTGCAAATGTAGCAAATGCACCAAGCACAAATCCAAATGCCAAACTAGTTGGCAAACAAGGGATGCCTAGAATCTTTTTTCTTGGCAAACTGGAACCAAGGGTTTCCCCAAGAGGCATCAAGCCTAGTCTTAGTCCTTCCATAAAGAAAGCTAACCCGACAATAACGATTAAGATGCCAACGGCTATCATTAAAGAGTAAACAATTGGCAAACCTAGAACAAGAACTTGAAAAACAATTAAATACAATATGATAAACCAAACGCATTGTATTTGCTCGATTATTTTGTCTTTTGCAAAAGAAACAAGAATCGAGATGGATTGTTTCGGGGACAATTTTAGTGAATTACCGTCAGTATTTTGTTCAGCGCTCATTGTTTTTTAAAATTATGATTTTACTCACTCCAACTCGAGTTCGACAAGGTTAAAGAAATCTTATTAGGACCGCCTTTTAATTTCACTGGAACATTCCATGTAACACCAATCTTACCCAATGATGCTGTTCCAATGATGTAATAGTCTCCTTGATCAAGGTTTTCGATTTTTGCCGAACCATTGATATCTGTTCGAATCCTTGCTCCTTTTCCTGCACTTACTTTTTCCAGAAGAGCGGTTCGGATTGTTTTGAGTACATTTGGATAAGTAAAAGGCGTTTTTCTCGACCTCGCCCAAAGTTCAGAATAACTGGTGATGGGACCCTCAGGCATCATGAAAGGCTTCAGATCACTTAAATCACGAAGCATTTCGTCCAAGTCTGTCTCAACAACAAAAAACTCGGTGTAGAAGGCCTCTTTGCTTTTACCATTTAGAGATGTTACCACAGCGTCAAATTGAAGGGACGGTTTAATTGTATTTCCCGTAATTACGGTTTGTGGCTGAACTTGAGTCATTATGTCTTTTTTCAAAGGTAATACTTTTTCAAAGGAATCTGAAACAAGTACCTCATCAATGGACTTGCTTTGCTGCCCAACATCTTTGGCAATATCAGCATTATCCTCGAATTTTTCCCTTAAATCGACAATTTCACTGGAGATAAGTTCACTTTCTTCACTAAAACCACGAATTTCCGATTTTAGCTTTAGTTGCTCGACTTCTTTTTCCAGAGATTGAAGAAGTTTTGCAAGTTCGGAGTTTTCCTTCTTTAAGGTTATGATTTTCTCATCCTTAATTAAGTCAATTTTCTTAAGTTTTTCTATGTTTTGCTGATAATACGAAGCTGAATCCTCCAAGTCTCGAAATGCAACTTCTGAGGAAGAAATAGGCTTGTTATTCGATATTTTGTTAGAATTTACTTTAACAGGGGGACTTTGATCACTTTCCTCCAATTCATTTCCTGTCAGCAAAGGCTCTGCAGTTATTGATTGTTTACCCGTTANAAAATCTTTTATAGAAGCCTCTGCTTTTGAGGAAGAAAGCTTCTCAATCAAATCCTTTTTTTGGATGGTATCATTNTTGTCGGATAATTGATCACTAGAATTTGAGCCACATGAAGGAATCAAAAAAACAGCCATTAATGTAAGAACAATCGAAACGCATATTCGGTTTGATTTTAACATTTTCTTTAATTTTTGAAACAATTCTTCAGAGAGCNGGTTAAGTTAGTATTTACATTTTTCGAAATTCATCAATATTTTTATATCAATGACCCTTACCCTTCCCAGTAGTTCTGATTTGTTGGAGTCGGAAAATCAGTTTCTCAAGCAAACAATATCTGCATTAAGAGAAGAATTGGAGAGGATTGGAACTGAACATGAAGATGCTCAGCAAAAAGTCCATGCAAGAAATGAAAAGGAAAAAAACCAACTTAAGTCTCTTATAAACGAACTAAGAGGCTCTCTTGATTCTAATAGAAACGATCATAATGAAATAATTCAAAATTTCGAATCCGAAAAAGTTCGTTCACTGAACCAATACAAAAGAACAATCAAACAACTTCGTTTAAACTTAGAGGAAAATAAATCGAAAAGCCAAGATCTGATTCAAAAGGAAAAAAGGCGGGCTCAATTGGAAATCGAGGAGCTCAAGTCAAATCTTGCAAATCTTCGTGAAAGTCTTGATGAATCTGAAGCCGAAAAAGCTGCTATCCAGCAAAACACCGAGAAAAAATTCCATTTGGAGTTAAAGCAGTTACGGCAATCTTCAGTAAATTTACGATCAAAATTAGATGAAATCGATGGTCGCAATCAATCAGAATTGCAAAAGTTTCTNGCATCAAAACAACTTGAATTAGANTCATTNCATCGAACCATAAAAAGCCTTCGCCTGGAATTGGAGGACGCTCAAAACAAGAAACAGTCAGCAGTCCAAAGTGCCATTTCAGCTGGANCTAAGGAAATAAAGAACCTTCAATCTGCACTTGTTCTTTCCCGTGAAAAAATTGATTTCATAAAATCGAAAGAGCAGGAAAACATCCAAAAAGTTAAACAGCTGAATCGAATTGAAGTAGAAAATCTAAAAAAATCAATCGGGACACTTCGCGAACANCTCGATAAGGCAGATGCAGAGAGGGAAAATGCGGTTCAACAAGCATATCGTAATGCAAATGATGAGATAAAGCATCTTAAGAACTCTTTGGCGCAAACAAGAAGTAAACTTGAATCAATCAAAGACAGGCAGTCTGATGAGATACAAAAGGTTATTGCTTCTTCTGCGAGCGAAGCGAACAACTTGAAGAACTCGATTTCTGAACTCAGAGAACAACTTGAAAAGCAAAAGCTGGAAAAAGAGGATGCTCTTCAGCATGCAAGGTCCTCATCTCAAACAGAAATAACTCAACTTAAAGATACTGTATCCCGGCTTCGTTCGAATTTGGAAGAACAAAAAAGTAGAAGCGAAGCTGTTCAGCAAAAAATTAAAGCGTCCTATCAGNTCGAGATTAAAACTCTCAAAAACACTGTGTCAGAGATTAGAGACGAGTTGGAGCAATCAAGGGCAGAGAAGGATGATGCAGTTCAAAAGGCAATAGCAATAACCCAAAATGAAATCACGCAATTAAAAAAATCCCTTGGAATGTTGCGTGAAAAATTAGAATTCAATAAGAATCGAGCTGAGGATAATCTACAGAGAGCACTGTCCGAAGGAAATCAAAAGGTCGAACAACTTAAAGGTACCATTTCCGATTTACGGGCAAGCCTCGAAAAGAAAGATACGGAAAAGGAAATCGAACTTGAACAAAACTCTGCCCGCTTCAACCAGGAAATCCTTCAACTGAAGAAAACTCTCTCCTCTGTGAGAGAACATTTTGATAATGAAAGAATTCAAGTTGAAGACAGGATACAGTCCGTAAGAGCAAAGTCTCAAAGCGAAATTAGAAATTTGAAGGAAACAATCTCATTCTTGAGAGAAGAGATTGAAAAAAGTAAAAATGATAATGATGTTCGAGTACAAGAAGCTATTTCNTCATCTCAGGTTGAGATTTCACAATTAAGAAATTCCGTCAGTTCTCTCAGGGAAAAACTGGATGCCGAACAAAGAAAATCCGAAGATAAGATGCAAAAGGTTATTGCTGGCAGAGAATTGGAAATAAATTCACTCAAATCAACCATAGAGGATCTTCGTAAAGAACTGGAACAAGCTGAAATTGATAAATCTGCTTTAAACAGCAAAATCTCACGCCAATTTTCACAAGAAATAAAAATGCTTAAGGAATCTCTCTTAAAGGCACGAGAAAAATGCGATTTTCTTTATGCTGAAAAAGAAGCAATCGAACAAAAGGTTAGATCGAAATCACATCGCGAGATCCAATCATTGAAAAACAATGTCTCTGAACTTCGGGATAAATTGGAAAGTGCTTCAAATGAAAAAATGGAGGAAGTGCAGAAAGCCGTTGCAAAGACCAATTCTGAAAACGACAACTTAAAGAAAATAATTTACACTCTCAGGGAAAAAGTGGAAGATGGACAAATCAAGACTCAAGATTTGGTACAAAATGCAAAATCTCTATCCACGCTTGAATTAAATTCCCTTAGAAAAACGATTTCCTCACTCCGAGAAGAACTGGAAAAAACGCAAATAGAGAAACAGGATGCCATCCAAAAAGCCATGGCTTCGCAAACTCATGAAATAAAGCATTTCAAGACAATGATTAGGTCATTGCGAGATGAACTTGATCATAAAGGTGCCACACACGAAGAAAGATTGCAGAAAGAAGCCCAGCTCAAGTCAATGGAGTTCAACCAANTACAGGACACCATCAAAGAACTTCGTTCCAAAATTCAAAATGACAACTGAAGAAAAAAGAAACAAGACTTTCAAAAACGCTAAATCCAAACGAACCGAAAGGTTCTCGGATATGCTCCTGCAGGTTACCACTGACTTGGCTAAGACCAAGACTCTAGATGAAGCACTGGAAACTCTTGTTAAGATTACAACAAGTACCATTGGAGCAGAAAGAGGTACAATCTTCCTTAATGATGCATCGACAGGAGAATTGTATTCAAGAATTGCTCAGGGGAATTTTAGGAGAGAAATCAGAATTTTAAATTCCAAGGGTGTTGCTGGTTGGGTATTTACAAAGAATCAAGGCGTCATCATTCACGACGCATACAAAGACGAAAGGTTCAATAAAGCCGTTGATGTCAGAACCGGATTTCGCACTAAAAGTATTCTCTGCGCCCCATTGCGTACAATCGCAGGTGAAGAAATTGGCGTCTCTCAGATTCTCAATAAAATTGACGGTGAATTTGAGCAGGAGGATCTCGATTTATTGGAAGCAATGACCGAACAGGCTGCCATAGCAATTCAGGGAAATATAATTGTTGAACAAATTGAGGCAGCCAGGAAACAGGAATTGGAATTTTTGGATGTTGTTTCTCAGGTGTCGTCGGAACTTGAGCTTACTCCTTTACTCCAAAAAATTATAACGACCATTTCGACGATGCTCGATTGTGAACGTGCAACGCTGTTCATTAATGATGAAAAAACAAATGAGCTGTATACGGAAGTTGGAGAAGGGTTAGATGAGAAATCGGTCATAAAATTCCCGAATCATCTTGGCATTGCTGGTACTGTTTTCACTTCAGGCAAACCAGTCAATATTCCGCATGCTTACGCTGATTTACGTTTTAACCCAAGNTTTGACAAGCAAACTGGGTTTTTCACCAGATCAATACTTTGCATGCCAGTATTTAACAAAGAAGGCAAAACTATCGGAGTAAGCCAAGTACTAAACAAGAGAGGTGGCTCATTTAATGCCGAAGATGAAAAACGCCTTGCTGCCTTTACCTCTCAAATTTCAATGGGAATTGAAAATGCAAAACTCTTCGATGATGTTCAAAACCAGAAAAACTATTCCGAAAGCATCCTTTCTAGCATGCATGATGCAGTTCTGACCATTGATGAAAACGGCATTATTAAAACTTGTAATACCTCTGGGCTAAGGATTCTTCAAATACCAATCTTGACGGAAATTTTGGAACATCCGATCAAGGATATTCTCGGAGAAAAAAATGAATGGCTACTTAATAAGCTTGAGGATGTAAAAGAAGATGAGGATTTTCTTGATGCAGAAATTGCCCTTGAAGGAGAAAAGCTTTCGGTAAATGTCTCATTGCTCCCACTCCTCGGTCAGAAAAAGGAGAACCTAGGAACTATGTTGATGATCGAGGACATAAGTTCGGAGAAAAGAATGAAGTCCACAATGTCGCGATACATGGACCCAGAACTGGCTGATCAACTTATGAATGCCGGTGATAGTGATGACATAATGGGAGGAAAGCAAAGCGTTGGAACAGTTTTATTTTCCGATGTAAGAAGTTTTACCACAATAACCGAAGAATTAGGAGCACAAGGCACCGTAAAGCTTCTTAACGAATACTTTACCATCATGGTCGACTGCATTACGGACGAGGGAGGCATGCTGGATAAATTTATTGGAGATGCTATGATGTGTATTTTTGGTACACCAGTTCCTCACGATGATGATCCGGATAGAGCAGTCAGAGCCTCAATAAAGATGATGACTGATCTCAAGATATTTAACGACAAAAGAGCAACTGAAGGCAAAATGGCCATAGATCATGGAATGGGAATAAATACTGACTCAATTGTTTCTGGGAATATCGGTTCTCCAAAGAGGATGGATTACACCGTAATCGGCGATGGAGTTAATCTGGCTGCTAGGATTGAAAGTGCATGCAAACAGTATGGTGCCCATATACTGATCAGTGAATTCACCTACAAGGCGGTTAAGGCAACATACCGAACTCGGCAGGTGGACTATGTTATTGTAAAAGGAAAAACCGAGCCAGTAGGTGTTTATGAAGTGCTAGATTTTCATACTGATGAAACTTATCCCAATCTGGTCGAAGGACTTGGCCTTTTTAATGATGGTTACAGATCATGGAATGAAGGAAAATGGGATCAAGCCATTAAACTTTTTAAGGACGTAAAGAAAAATAATCCTAATGATAAGGCAGCCCAGTTATATTTGGACAGATGCGATCATATGAAAAAGAATCCGCCTAAGGATGAATGGGATGGCGTCTGGGTAATGACTAGTAAGTAGCCAGCTATGGATGCCAAGAATCATCTTCAAAAAGCCATCAATCTTGATCCGAATTATGCGGAGGCTTATTACGAACTTGGATTGATTTTTAAGAAAGAAGGTGAAGCGGAAGAAGCTTCGGATCTCTTTCAAAAAGCTGTTAGTCTAAAGAAAGACTTTGCAGAGGCTGAGTGTGAACTCGCAATCATGCTTCAACATAAGAATGATTTGGAATCATCGAGGAACCACTTCCTGAACTCACTCGAGATAAACCCAAATTATGCAAACGCCTATTTCCATTATGGCCTCCTACTGATCGAGTTAGAAGACATAGAAGAAGCAAAGAACAATTTTGATAAGGTTACTGAAATAAATCAAAACTATGCCCCGGCCTATTACAACAAAGCTAAACTACTCATAAATCCAGATGATTTTGAGGAAGCAAAGAAAAATTACGAAACAGCAATCGACATAGATGAAGACTATGTGGATGCACACTACTATTTAGCCAAATTGTATCTTGGCGGAGTTGCTACCGACAAGGAGGGCACTATCGTCGATCTCAAGGAGACTACCAAAGCCTCNTATCACTTAAACAANGTTATTGAAATAAATCCCAAGCATCATCAGGCATATTATAACCTGGCTCGAATACATTCAGAAAATAATCAGCCTACAAAGGCAGAGGCAGACTTAAGAAAGTCAATTGAGCTTTTTCCGAAGTATTCCAAAGCTCATTTTCTATTAGCTCATGTTCTCGAGCATAAAAAAAATANAGCTGAAGCAAAAAAGCATTTTCTTCTTTCTATCGATTACTTTAGCGAAAANTCAATGGCTCACTTCAGGTTAGCTGTTATAAACTANAGNGCTGGCGAATTGGAATCATCACTNGAACATTTAAAGAAAGCAAATAAGATTAACCCAAATCATCCTGAGACNCACTATTATCTNGCAATGATACTAAGGTCTGATGATGACCCGTCTCTTGCAAAAAAACACTTCTACAAAGCCCTGGAATTGAACCCCGAATATTCTCAGGCTTATTTTGAACTCGGAAACCATAGTGTAAACAATGGTGACTTCAATGAGGCAAAGCTTCATTTTCAAAAGGCAACAGATATCGACCAAAACTTTATTTTAGCTTATTTTCATCTTGGAAAAATCCTGAATAATCCATCCGAATATGATCAGGCATATCGAAATTATGAAACCGCTCTTGAGATTGAGCCAGACCTAGCCGATTGTCATTACTGGTTTGCAAAACTTTTGATAGGAGGAGAAAAGCTAAAGTCAGACGGCTCACTCATCAANGAACCAGAAGCGGCCAAAGCAAAAGANCATTTAAAAAGAGCAATTGAAATTAGCAAAAGTTTCGCCAAAGCATACTTCAAGCTNGGACTTATATTATTTGAGGAAAACAAATACAAAGAAGCTATGAAGAATTTCGAACTCGCAATAAAATATGATTCAAATTTTGCAGAGGCACATTTTCAAGTTGCTCTTCTTTTAATGAATGAGGATGCAGTTAAAGCCTTACAGCCAAATAAACAGTCCCGCACAAGTCGGGGACGAAAAATCAAAAAAAAATAAATTAATCAGAAGTTGGCTAAGAATAGGGCAAAGGCAATGGAGCATCTCAGGAAATGCTTGGAAATAAAGCCCGAAATTCCTCAAGCAAATATCCTGCTTGCGGAAAACTACCTAGATCAGGGACTAATTGATAAAGCCTTGAAGCAAATCAATGCAGGTCTAACCTATTCAAGTCACCGCAATTTATTGTTTGCAAAGGCAAGAATCGAAGCAGCAGGTGGATATTGGGAACAGGCTTATAATTCGATTAAGAAAATAGATTTCGAAACAGAAGAAAAAACTGAGTACTTAGAACTGGCCTTACAAGTTGCTGAAGTTCAAAATGATGATTATCTATCCCTCGCCCTACTGGAAAAGCTTGTTGCCCTTGGACAACAGAATTATTCATATTGCCTTAAAATAGCTAAAGTCAAGCTGGGGAGTGGCTTAATCGGTGAATCCAAAAAGTTTTTCGACTTGGCCTTAGATCTTAATCCAACTGAAGAATCTTGTATTTTAGAAGTTGTTAATTTCTATCTTACATGCGGGCACGATATTGAAGGAATGGAAAAACAGGTGATTACTGCATTCGTTGAGGATAAATTGCTTA
Organism: Opitutia bacterium; assembly: GCA_002692535.1. Classification (GTDB taxonomy): domain Bacteria; phylum Verrucomicrobiota; class Verrucomicrobiia; order Opitutales; family Seribacteraceae; genus Seribacter. The sequence goes on along the minus strand of NZKO01000023.1, from coordinate 11,118 downwards.
AGCTTAAATCACAAAATCCCCACAATACTGAAGTCACTAAAATCCTTTCAGAATTGTATTACCAGAATGAGCGATTCGAGGAGATTTATAAAATGCTCACTGCATATACCTTAAAAGATTTAATTATGCAGACTTCTCTAACCATAATCTACAAGTCGTGGATTTATCTTAACAAAAACAATGAGGCGAAAAAAATTCTTGATTTCGCATTCAAAAGTAAACACACACGAGGCGAAGCCTCCTATTTCTATGCGGATATTTCTTTGCGTAAAAGAGAGGATGATACTTTAAGGTTTTCTTTGATATCTGTTTATCATCTTCGAAAAAGCTTAAGGCTTTTGATCAAGGAATTTGAAATGTATAAGTCGTCAAAAGATTTTTACAGTGCCAATTCCCTGCTTATGAAAATTGACGCTATATCTAATATGATTTCAAAATCATATTTAATTTATTACCAATTCCAATTACACATCCTGAAAAATCTTTGTCCACGGGCAATTTCGCTCCATAAGCACTACAAGAGGAGTTAAGATTTCGCCCCAGCAAATATTGAAAAAAGCGGGATGCTTAAAAGGTAAAGACTCTGAATTATCAAGACTGTTACCCAAAATTCCTTTAATAGTATAGCGATCAGGAGCATAACAAATAGGAGAATGAACATGGCTCTTTTCTTATGAATTTTGAATCTAAGCTTTTTAAAAGAAATGGTTGATATGGTTGATATCATTAAAACAGAGACGAGAACTATCCAAAGGCTACATGCTACAACAAAATATGAGTCATTAAGTTGAGGGTCGAAATCAAATCTATCCGCAACGAACTTCGCAACCATAGGCAAAAGAAGAAGGCCGGCTCCGGCTGGTGAAGGCACCCCGAGAAAAAAATCTGTGTTAAGGTTTTTTTTGGCAAGTGACTTATCCAAGATGTTAAAACGCGCCAACCTCAGAATGCAGCAAGATAGAAAAAGCGTACAAGCTACCCACGACCATCCCAAATAATATAGGTCAAATTCATTCGAAGTGCTCTCCTTAAGCCAGATGTAGAAAGTTATTGATGGCACAATTCCAAAGTTTACCGAATCAGCCAAACTGTCTAATTCGGCACCAAAACGAGAAGTTGCCTTGAGAAGTCGGGCTGTTGCTCCATCAAGAGCGTCAAAACATGCTGCAATTATAATCGCAAGAACAGCATTTTCCCATTGCGAGTCGAGCGTATATTTAATTGCTGTCATGCCGCAACATAGACTTATTATGGTAAGTATGTTTGGTAGAAGCTTAATAAATGACAAACGATGCGAATCCACTTGTTTATCCATGCTCAGATTTTCAATCATTTTAATATTTAAAACATTAACTTTATCCCTATTGGGATTTGGATGCAGTAATAAGTGGAATCCCGATCATCAGTTTGAAATGGAGATTTCAGAGTTAAAGATGAAATCGCAGGTTCGTCAAACTGAACTTGATGAGGAAGCGTTCAAAAAAATTATCAATCTGAAATCTGATCTACAGTATAATCTTCAAGACGAGAGAGACTTGCAGGATTGGATTTTAAGCAATCGTAATCGTTTTTCTCTACTCGCTAGAACTACCCACAACTCGCTTACTTGGGAAAAACGTATTATTATGTTTTCTGACATAGTAAGCTACAAATACGGGATGTATTCTCCCGAGTATCAATTGGCCTGTAAGAAGGATTTCAAGATATTCTTTTTATGTAATCTCAATGAAATAACATCTTTCGAGTTTTAGTCATTTTTTTCGAAGCATAAAATTAGCTTCCTAACAGCCCCATCAACAAGAAGACTTGGAGTAATTGAAAACAGTTTCCAACCGTCTTTTCCCATTTTATTCAGATCATCCTCGAGAATCTTTGCAATTGTTGAAGAAATATCATCCCCTTTCAATTTGAGCTGATTTGTTTCAATAACTTTTGTCAGATACTTATTCATTTTACTTGAGATAGTTTCGGAAAATATTTGATGGTTTCTGTTCTGCCAATTGTTTCACTGTCATCATGCTCATGTAGGCGGTAAGAACTAGTTTTTTATCGCAAACATAACATTAGAAACTCAGGAATCTTGATTTTTGCCATAGTATTTGTTGTAGTACTTATAGCGATAATACCCATAGCCATAATATCCAGAGTAATAATAGCCAGTGGATCTTTTTTGAGGAAGATCATTTAAGACCACACCAAGAATATTAGTGCCAGATTCCTCAATACTATAGAGCAGGTTTTTAGCAACCCTCCTAGCGACTTTTCCATATCTGGTAACGAAAATAATGTCATCTGCAATTTTGGAAAATGCGAGGGCGTCAGGAAAAAGTCCAATAGGAGGACTATCTACAACGATAACATCGGATTCAGCTTTTAATTTGTCTAAAAGTATTCCAAACTCTTTTCTTTCAATCAGTTCAGTCACGCTTCTTGTTTTACCTCCAGATGTTAGCATGTTGAGGTTTGGATGAATATTTTTTAAATGCTTTTTTAGCCCACTATCGATGAAGTTTGGGTTTTGAGACATCTCATTAACCAAAGTAATGATACCAGATTCATTATCCAAACCTGCAAACTTATGAAGACCTGGTCTTCTAAGATCAAAATCAATAAGTATGGTATTTTTACCATGATTTGCACAGGTGTATGCAAGATTTGCGGATATGAGACTCTTTCCCTCACTTGGAATTGCAGAGGTTACTAAGATTATTTTGGGATAATCAGTCTTAGAATACATTTGAATTTTACTGAACATGGAGCGAAATGATTCGCCAAGCCCATCATCTAAGTCATTGCCAACAATCAGGGGCCTTTCATTCTCAATAATATTCGAAATTTTGGGAATACCAGAAATAAGTTCACGTCCCAAGAAAACTTCAATATCCCAGGGGGATTTTATTCGGTTATCGATAAATTCAAGCAAGAAAGGAACGACAAAAAATATTCCCACAAAAATACCAAAGGATTTTTTGTAGATGCCATTTTTATCCGGGGAATATGGTCCTCCAGGTACGAAAGCAAATTGTTCCTTCTGAAGAGGGTCATCTTGATCTTGTGGAAAGGCTTGCTCGATTGTTACATCATTTAATCTTTTTTGCATCTGACCACTACTAGTCTGAACGATCTCGAGTTCTCTCTCCATGGATGAAATGTTGTCATCTATTTTACTCAGAAAATTGGCTTCATCCTGAACGGTAGTCATGGCAACAGTGAAATCATTTGCCAATGCTTGTAATTGAAGTTTTCGATTATCCATATCAAAAATAGCATCTTTTACCTGCTTGTTAATTCTACCATATGTATCCTGAATCTGTCGGGCATTGGATAGCATTTTAGGATGTTTGGAAAGGTAGCCCGTGCCAACTTCCTGGTAATCTCTTCTTTGCTTATACAATTCAAAAAGAGAACTTCTCAAAGCGGGAATATTTGCAAAATTTTCAATTTCATCGATTTTGAAAATCTCGGAAAATAATTCAAAGCGTTCTTCAATCGAATTGGATGATTCCTTATTTGAATTTATTCTTTTGAGTATCGACCTTATTTGAGAAAGTGTAGAGTCTAATCGAAGCTGCTCTATATTGCACCGAGTGATTTCACTTTGATATTGGCTTTTTCGGGTGGCATTATCCCTTTTTATATCCTCCAAATTTGGTACGCTTCTTTTAATTTTGAGTGCAGTAATTTGGCGTTTGATATTCTCTTCCTTCTGAATTTCCTTTTGCAGAAGACCCTCAAGAGTCTGTTTTGCACTCTCTACCTTTAAATTGGATCTACTCCTATGTAATATTTCGTATTCGGTTTGAACTTCTCTGGCTATAATCATTGCCGCTTGAGCTGAGCGTGCATTCGACGAAATTGTTATTACAGGTCTACCCTCTCCAGACACAGACACCGAATATGATATTGCTGCTGCTACGCTCGTAACAGCACCCTCTTGAATGTAAGGAGCTAAAATCTCAGTTTTTAGTTCTGGTGAGTTTTCAATCTTTGTTACAACTTGTGCACGTAATTCCTGACTGTTTAGCCCATCTAAATGCTTGCTTACGAGTGGTTGGAGTTGTTGCTCGCGATCAACTTTTTGTAAATTTATTATTGCGGGAGGGGGTATCAATCTAAAGGAAGATGAGCTGGCATAGAATTCAGGGACTTGAAGGCTTTTGTATGTAAATCCAAGTGCAATTGGTAATGCCAATGTTAATGAGAGCATCCACCGGTCACGAAGAATTAAAAGAAAATCGGAGATACCCTTTACTTTTTGGTTCGGGGGATTTTGAGAAAGTGATCCTATTTCATTTTCATCCATGATTTAAAATAATCTTTCCTTAACATTCAATTGATCCCCGGGGTAAACCCACCATTTTTGCCCTTTGATCATTGTTTTGCCACTACTCAAGGCATCGACATTCACTTCATATATCTTACTCTCAATAATCTCTCCACTTGCACCAAAAAAGTTTCTGGTGACCGTTACCTTTTTCTTATTGGCAATTGGGCTGAAGCCACCAGACATGTTAATTAGCTCAACAATATTCATTGCCTTAGCACCTGAAGGCAAAGCGAAAGGGCCAGATTTAATAAAAGAACCTGAAAGAAAAACAAATCTCTGCTTGTAAGTTGCAATTCGTGCTATAATCACTGCATTCGCAAAAATTTCATTTTTGAGATACTTCTTTCTCAAATCTTCCTCTAACTCTGGAATTGTAAAGTCAGATACCTTAGTTTCACCCAAATATACTACTCTTATTGTCCCTTTCTCGCTGACTTCAGTGGAAAGTGTACATTCGGGCTCATTCAAAACTCGAATCTCCAATACATCACCTGGTGAAATCTTATATCCCCCCTCGTATCTTAGAATTGACGCTGTTGGATTAGCAAATGAACTTAAAAAGGTGCAAACCAAACCCGCGATCGTAAAGAAGATGTTTAGTTTCATTATTCTAAAAGCGACCACTTAGCGAAGCGGTGAGAATATGGTGATTGAAATCATCTTCATAGCGTTTGCTTTTTGAAAAACGATAAGAAAAGTCAGAACTGAGAATACGATTAATTTTGCGGCTTACACCAGCAAGAAATCCTTTTTCTGACGTTTCAAATGATTGACCTGAAGACTGAGAGATATCTGAATGAGTGTAGAAAATTCCTAGTCTTGCTGTCATTCTGTCATTTAATCTATGTGAAAGATTGTAGGCAAGATAAGTTCTTAATTGGACAAGGCTGCTTGCCGTGGGTGAAAAACTTCTGCTAAGGGATAAGTAGGAGCTTGTTTTCTCATTATGAACCAAATTTAAAGATGTGGCGGTAGTAATTGATGTCTGATTGCTCAACTGATTATTGTCATAGTCCAAGGAGGTAAAACCAACTGATACTTGCCCTGAAAGCTTCTGAGTTAAGGTTCCGTTAGCGCCAAGGGAATAAGTGTGAGAAGTGTAATTTGCCAAGGTATTTTGCGATCCTGATGTCTTGGTTTTGGTTAAGGTATGGCTGGCAGAAAAATCCAGTTTAGGAGAGTAAATATAAAATAAACTGGTGGTTATCGGGAAAGTTTCCAAATCATCGTTGTATGAATTAATGGCACCAGACTGATATTCTCTAAGCTCATAATTAGTTGAGGAACCTAAACCAAACTTTGGGCTGTGATTGTAACGTACACCCACTCCGGTTCTGAAAAAGGTATAAGAAATCAAATCCCCTTCAATAAGGTCACTACCTACTTCCTGTCCAACATCAAAGTTTGCATAGAAACGTATTTTGGCATTATTGGAAAAGTTCTTGCTTTTAGATAAAGTATCATCGAAATCTAAAGTCATCGAAGTAATGGGTATGGTGTAACTCCTCTCATCATTAAACATAAATTTTGCAATTTCTACACCAGCCGAAGCTCCAAAATTTAATAGTGAAAATTCGTTGCTGTAATTGGCAACAGGCGAAAACCGAAGAATAATATCATCAGGTTGATCAAGTTCAGTTGACGATTGTACCTGATTGAATTGGGAATTGCTTCTGGCGATAATATGAGAATCGTAAGTAGCCGATAAAACTGTAGACAGGTCAATTTTGCCCAATCTTCCATCAATCAAACAAAAGCAAAATTGTGGGATGATAATAAAAAAGTGTATAAAAGTAGGTTTACACATTTCATTTCAATAAATATATTCAAGTACAAGAATAATCAAGGGATGAATATATATAAACTAACCCTTACTATCTATTTTTTTGTTCTCTTGTTGATGCCATGGATGAAAGGGGGTAATGCTCAAGAATTTTTCCCTTACCTTTTCATTCCGATTATAACAATTTGCTCATTGGTTCATATTTATAAGGGACTAATTAGCAAAAGCTTAAATAACATAACTTTTTTTGCAGTACTTTTTATTGGACTACACACTACAATATCCCTGGTAAATCCGATCCTAAAGGAAACGAATGTAGAAAATTTTGAAAGAGATATTCAAACAACTTCAATATCCAATTCCGAAGAAAAAAGCGCATTAGAAGAAGTTCTATACGACATTAATAAGTCAAGAAAAACGGGTTTGTCCAGCTACTTAACTCTTAATGTCAAAAATGATGTAGGATATAAATTTCCTCTTTTATCAGAAAATACGAAAAAAATAATTGATAGGTTATTATTATCTAATTCAGTTAGTTATATTGCTTACCTGCCTACCACTTACAGTCTCAACAAAGAAGTAATTTATAATTTCTCAATATTATTAATCACAATATTTTCAGCCGTTTTTATAGTTACAAGAATAGATTCAAATAGAGCTTATAAAAATCTTTCTCTTTTTTTTACGATAAACTGCTTTTTACTCTCCCTTGTTGGTTTAATCCAGCTATCGGGCGTTTTACCATCAGTAACTGACAAACCATTAATTGGAATATGGTCTGTTCCTGATCCCCGATATTTCTTTTCTACTTTTTCTTACAAAAACCATTGGGTCGCTTTTTTACTACTATGCATTTTTCATGGAATTGCGGTTGTTTTTTCAAAATTTCAATCTAGAAGAAACAATCGTAAATGGAAAACCGTTTTGCCTCTAGGCTTTATCATTACTTTTTCATCATTAACACTGTTTATTATTGAATCCAGGTTAGCAATTCTATCCATAGCAATATCATTAATCCTATTATTACCTATCTTACTTAAAATTTTTGGCATCAAAAAATTATTACCTATAATTTTATTCATACCTTTTGTTGTTCTAATTGGCGTTCATAATAGAAACGACTTGCTTAAAAGATCTGCTCATCAATATCAGGACTTCAAAGAAGGAAACTTACCCTTCAGGTATCTCTTGTGGAAAGATTCCTATTCGCAAATTAAGCAAAAAACATTTTGGGGATACGGTATTGACTCTTACAGGGTTCTTAATCCGATTTTTCAATCTTCTGAAACTGTTAATGCTCGATACATTGTTACTGAAAACGCACATCGGCAATTCACCCCAATTGTTCAAAATGCCCATAATGACATATTTCAATTTATAATCGAACATGGTTTCATATCCTGCTGCTTTGTTCTTTTTCCCATTAGTTTTATAGCTATCAGGGAATATCTGTTTTCTCGGAATTATTATTACAGAGTAATTGCTGCAGGATGCATTGTATACTTAGTCAATTCATTCGTGGATTTACCTAACAAATCATTGGCCAACATGCTTATGTTTAGCGTTACATTTTGTATCCTTCTGGGATACCGACGCTTGTCGCTAAAGAAAATCAAACATTAAAAAGACCTTGATCTTGAGTTTTGGTTTGCATTAATATTTGAAAACGAATGACCACCCGCTTTTGCCCTATAATCTTTTCTGTGATTTTTTGTGCTCACTGCATATTGGATGCTCAGAATACTGGTAACAGACGGTTTTCAAATACCTTTCTAGGATATGACAAAAATCAATCTGTGATTTCTGCGGTTGATTCTTCCTTGGATCAGGGAGATTTCAACGCATCTCTAGCGGAAAATTTAAAAATCCTGTATTCAAGCATCAACGACGGTCAATATCTTGCAGCCTATGATTTTACTATTGATTATTTGATCAAAACAAAAAATTTGAGCCAATCTACAACCTTAAATATCAGCGACGACAATCTTTTGGGAGCGGTACAAGCGGTTACGACTGTTTTTTTGGAAGAGTCTTTTGCCCTTGGAGTTGTAGACGATTCTTTTCATGAAAATACAAGCAGGATTTTGTTGGAAAATTTCATAACTGACCCCAGCGGTCTAACATCCGTTGATTTAAGTGTATCGGATCGTGTAAACAAATTTTCATCCATCTACTTCAATTCAATCAATGCATCAGATGTTAACTCAACAATGGAAGATGGAGTTAGTGGCTTTTTCCAGTCGGCACTTGCATTGTACGGCAATACCAATCCAAACGGTATAGATTTTAATCAGACGGACTTTAATATTGGTATAGAATCCGTAAGCAAACTTCTCAATGTAGAGAGCGAAACAATGATGTTTGGGGGCACGGATGGTTTTTACAATTTTGATCCCGAAAAAACTAATTTTGTAAATAAAGCAGCTTTTGGAATTACTGAATCATTTTTAGATTCTTACTATTCAAGCAATAGCTCTGCTGATTCTAACCTAACTGAAAATTCCGTGCCATTTGATCTTCTAACAAAATCCATTTTAAAGGGCGTTTATTCCTATGCAGATGATATTGGAAGCATACAAAACAAGGATTTTGTACTTGAGCTTTTAAAATCTACTACTTCTGGCATTACCGAAGGGTCTACTACGGTTTTTTTCTCTAACACGAACCTATCTGAATCAGGGCAGGCTATTGATTTGTCCGAGGAAATATCCGTTTCACTCTCTAAAAATGGTATTCTTTTGGTCTCAGAAATGAGCTTGGACGGTATTGAATACAATGATGTCGCCGAAGCCATATCTTTTGGCACATCAATGGGCGCTCGTATTATGGGCGATAATATGGATGATATTATGAGTTTGATTGATCCCAAATTAACAAACCCCCAAAACACCAGAAAACTATTGTCAAAAGCTTTGTCTTCCGGGTCTTCTCATGGTTCTCTTGTTGCAATTGCCAATATTGCCTCTGTTGACCCGAATGTCGGATGGGATAAGGTTAAGGAAGTGTCCAGTCAGTCTGCCAAAGGGTCGATGATCGCAAATGTTGCTAATGTAATCTACTTCGGAGATGAAGATGAATTATTGCCTATCATCAACTTTTCTGCACAAGGAGCGACTTATGGTGCGACCAAAACATTGGAATTGAATAATGTCGAAAAGCCCCANGGTCTTACNGAAGATCTGACTGTAGAAGTTGCTCGAGCATCATCTAACGGATCTTCATTTGGTGCCACATTTTCTACAGTTGGACTCAAAAATGCCAAGCCTATTACAAACGAAAATGACGTCATATCAACAAAGGCAACCCAAGCAGTGGCATATGGCGCNACCATCGGATCTATTTTGGGNGCATCNGTAAGCGGNAATGGAGACCCTATTGTGGTTAAACAAGCTTCCAAGCAAGGCGTTACGGAAGGCTCGCTTATAGGNTCCGGTTTTGCAACGGATTATCAGGATACTTTTTTCGTCGATAAGGATTATGAAGACATGGAGATTGCAGCCAAACAAAACATGTTGTCCACTATTAATTCAATGAATTCATCTGCCTCTATTGAAGCAATGAACTCATTGGCCACTAAAAAGGTAAAGACAAGTAGTCGTGATATGCTTCTATTGATCCGAAAATTTAACATAAGTCCTAACACTACAAATCCCGCTACCATATACCAAAGACCGTCAAAGAATAAGTCTGGGGATGATTTACCTTTTACTGATAAATTTCCTGCCGCTACTCCCATTTAAGCCATTCATTCTCGCCATTTTGCGAATTTAGCTTTTTTATTACAACCCCTATGATTAACAACGCATCTGAAATAGGATTGATTGGTCTGGCAGTAATGGGTCAAAACTTGGCTCTTAACATTGCAGATCACGGGTTTAAAATTTCCGTTTACAATCGAACATTTGAAAAAACCTCTAGATTTCTTGAATCTAATAATCAGGTAGAAAATCTCCTCGGTTTTAGCGAATTGAAGGATTTTGTTGACTCCTTAAGGCACCCTAGAAAAATTATAATTATGGTACAGGCAGGGAAAGCGACAGATGCCGTAATCGACTCCCTGATACCCCTTCTCGAAAAAGAAGACATCATCATTGATGGAGGTAATGCAAAATGGACGGATTCCATTACTAGAGAGCAAAAGTTAAATGAATTGGGATTTCATTTTGTTGGTTCAGGTGTTAGTGGAGGTGAGGAAGGAGCCAGATTTGGTCCATCATTGATGCCAGGCTGTTCTCATAAGGCATGGGATGAAATAAAAGATATCTGGTATGCGATTTCTGCCAAAGTTGATCCGGTCAACGGCAAACCTTTAGAAGGTGCCAAACCAGGTGAACCTGTTGAGGGTGGAGTGTCTTGCACTGCCTACATTGGATCAGATGGTGCGGGTCACTACGTGAAGATGGTTCACAATGGGATTGAGTATGGTGACATGCAAATGATTTGTGAATCATACCACATTTTATCTCAAATTGGTGGTATGGAGCCTCATGAGATAGGAGAAATCTTTGATGAATGGAACGGTGGAATGCTCGATTCATTTTTGGTGGAAATCACCGCTGACATCCTAAAACAAAAAGATCCTTCAACAGGGAAAGCATTTGTTGATGTTGTTCTTGATGCAGCAGGTCAAAAGGGTACCGGAAAATGGACTTCGGTAAATGCTCTTGATATGGGTGTGCCTGCACCAACAGTTGCCGAAGCTGTTTTCGCTCGATGCTTAAGTGCAGTTAAGGAAGAGCGAGTGGAAGCTTCAAAGATTCTTCCTGAAGTGGAAGTAAATCAAATTAGTGAAAGTCTCCCTGAATTAATTGATTCCGTTCGAGATGCCCTTTACTGCTCGAAGATATGTTCATATGCGCAAGGCTTTCAATTGATGAGAGAGGCTCAGAAGGAATATGATTGGGAGCTAAACTTTGGAGAAATTGCTCAAATTTGGAGAGGTGGCTGTATAATCAGAGCAGCTTTCCTGCAAAAGATAACCGAGGCATACGAACGCAATCCTAATTTG
>NZKO01000022.1 GCA_002692535.1 Opitutia bacterium | reverse complement strand
ACAGGAGGATCTCGAGTTGTGGTGGCCGCTTGATGGCAATTATTCGGACATGTCTGGGAATGGCAGAAATGCAACTGCAACGGTAAATGAGTCTAATCCCTGGCAGGAGGGTAGACTTGGACAAGCCTTCACCTTCACGGGTAACGATCACTTGGAGGCATCCAATCCGGTTTATCGGGGAATTACTGGAACGGCAGCCCGAACGCTTTCGATGTGGATCAAGACTACGGATAAGAATTGGAGAACCTTGGCATATTGGGGACACGAGTCAAACGGACAGCGCTGGTGGTTCAGGTTGTATCGTAATCAACTGCTAATGAATTTCAGAAATGCAGTACGCAGGTCGTATGTGAAAAATTTGATCGATGGTCTTTGGCACCATGTTGCTGTGGTCAATCCGGATGGTGGAAATCATCGTGATTTGATCAGGCTTTATACTGACGGCCAAGAGGTCGATGCTTATGGACAATGGGGAAATCCGCAAGATATCAACACCGGATCCAATTATACCTTCAGAATAGGAAAGCGTTGGAATAATGGGCAGAGATATGTAGGTGCGATCGATGACGTACGCCTTTACTCTGCAGATTTTTCAGAGTTTGAGATACAAAGGCTGGTCCGAGAGGCATCCGGATTGCCGGTCGATTTGGGGGAAGACAGTTATACCGTTTCGGTGTGGGCAAAACCAACCAAGGTGGCACCGGTCATGGATTATAAATTCGCAATTGGTTGGTATGAAGGAGGAGGAGGAGAATACATTCAAGCGAAACTTGCTCCTGGGACCGTAGATGAGCCTGACTACAATGATATGTTTGTCATCAATCCAACCGAAGCCCAACAGGCAACAATTTTTCCCTATGGTCTGAGTGAAAGAATCTTTGATGGATCATTCAATGATCAGCAGCTCAATGACACAACGGGTAATCCCAATATTTACGATGCAGGTATCGACGGTCGTGGTTTCCGATTTAACACCAACATTCCAACAAACAATTCCATCATAACCAGAAATGTGGATGCTAATTTTTCCGTATTAACTGCTTTTTCCAAGGTTGCTCACTCTGACAGTTATGTCCTATGGGAGCACGGCGGTACCGATACTGGAGCTTTCGTGGGTTACAATGATGGGTTTCTAAGAGTTCGGGCGGGTGATGGAAATCCAGATGTGAATGGAGGTGCGCTTTCACCATCAACCTCAAGTATGGCTTTGGTAGACATTCCCCATAGTCAATTGGAAGCTTTGGGTTACACTGACGGTAATCTGCACGAACTGAGGTGGGAAATTCGGGTTGGTGATGGCTTCAGTCATCCTGGTGCAGTCAAAGTTTGGATTGATGATGTTTTTGTAGCCGAATCGAATACCGCTGGAGTGAACAATCGCTTGGAGGGTGGAAATTGGACTAGCACGAGAGCCGGTGGTTTCGGAAGGGTGAGTAATCAAATTTGCAGAGGCGAATCATCCGATTCCTGGCCATATGAAACTGGGTCTTCTCTGCTTTATCACTATGGAACGGGATTTATGGTCGATCAAAACTTCGTTTTTGAAGACAAGACGTTCAATGGTCAGATTGATTTTACCGGACCTGTGATTGATCAGAAATCAGGAGGCATGACCGGAACTGATACCATGGGAGGTCTTTGGTACGGAACATTGCATATAGGTAACGATACTTTCCTTCGCTCTGGTCAAAATACTTTCGGAACGAGAAGTGATGATGGAAGTGCCCTGTGGATCGATTTGGATCGCGATGGCGACTTCAGTCGTACCAATGCTAATAATCTGGACGAAATGGTGGTCAATAATTTGGGCAATCACGGCTCCCGTAACCGTGTGGGCACAGTCTTCCTCGGGTACAAATCTCCAATTCTAATGAGGGTTGGTGGACGCACCAACCCTGGGATTTCTGCGGGTACGGGAGGTGTTAGTACGGCATTTCATTCGACGGATCAGGGCGAACATTTGGCAATCGGTACAGATAAGTTGAGGGAAAAGAATTGGAACCATTTGGCTTTGGTGGTTAATCGACTGGATGGTGAAGTACGCCATTTCTTAAATGGTAGACTGGTAGGTTCGGATGATTTTACCGAGGGAATTTATGGAGATTTTCATTTGGGTGACTGGTATTTGGGAGGAATACCGGGATTAAGCGACTTCAACGGTTCCATTGATGATGCCCGTATTTATTCTTCCGCTCTATCTGATGAGGATATCGCTTTCATTTACAATGGCGGAGCTGGTGATATGGGGGTTGTCGGAATTGTTGATTCCCCAAACATCACCNTGGACAATCCCATTAGCGTAAATCTGAGATTTAGTAAGGTTGGTTCGGGCGTTATCGTATCGGGCCTCGAAGAGTCAGAGATAAATGGAGCCCTCTCCGGAGGTACGATAGTACCTGGTTCTTTTGTCTCCAATGATGGGAACCAAACCTTTTCCTTTCAGATCGTTCCGGACGCCGATGCTTTGGAAATTGATCTTTCTCTGCCAGGTGGGGCGGGTTCTTTTGATGGAGAACCCACATTGGCCATCTACAAGACGATCGGAATTGTTCCCGAAGTTTTGGCCCGCGACCAAATTTCCAATTGGTGGTGGTTTAATGAAGGTTTGGGGGATATGGCAACTGATAGCATTGGAGATAATCATGGAAGTCTTATCGGTGGTGCGGGCTGGGCGGCTGATGCCATTGAGGGGACTTCGGTCGAGTTTGAAAAGCCAAGCCAAATGATAGATATGGGAAGTGTTTCCCTGTCTCCCTTTAATCCCGGATTATTTCAGTTATCCTTTTGGTTTAAGCGTAAGAATGAGGCATTCACATGGTCGACCGAGCAGATTTCCAATGTCATGGTCAGCATGGGAGACGAGAACAGTTCCACGCTCCAAATCGGAACCAATGGTCAAACGGTTGAGGTTTTTATGGATACGGCGGTACGCAGTCAGCGGATTTCAATTGGCTCGGGAGTAGCCAAGAACCAATGGCACCACCTGATGGTTTCTTATGATGAAAATGCGACTGACGGTTACGAATTGAAAGTTTATCTGGATGGTCAACTGTCCGGATACTCTTCTGATCTTGGTGGAATCCTACAGGTGAAAGCATCGGATTATTGGCTGCTGGGTGCGGCTTCCAAGATTTCTCCGACCAATGGGAGATTCATAGGTTTGATTGATGACATGAGATTTTACACTACTCAAGAAGCAGAAAAGATTTCATCGGAAAATTACAGTAACGGTTCAGGAGATCTTCAGTTGTCCGTCAATGTCTCCCACCCTGCTAGTACCCATGATAACCCCATATTCGCTGATTTAACCTTTCGAAAGTATGGAGTAGATTATCCGATAGCAGATTTCAACTCTTCCAGAATTACGATCAGGGGGGGAGATCTGATTGGCGTAAGCGGTTCGGGTGCTTACCGAAGGATCGAATTCAATTCAACTGTTGATCCGGGGAGAATAACGGTTGATTTGCTTAAAGGCCTTGGGGTCGATGTATTTGGGGAGGAGAGTTTGTCTTCTTCGTTCGTTGTTGGTTTTGCCAGACCATTGACTCGGGTTGAGTCATTAACTGCATGGTGGACCTTCGATGAAGGCAGTGGAGTGACTGTGACCGATTCAATGAATGGATTTGTTGGTGATTTTTTCAGTGGTGATTGGGGAGCCTCAAACGTAACCTTTGATTCCGCGAACGCCATGTTCGGGAGTGCACTTCGTTTCCCCAAAAATGCTTGGGTTGAGACTAATGCCTTGGCTTCGAATCTTGGTATGGATGGTGGCAAGCCCCGAACGATTTCATTTTGGATTTTTGTTGAAAGCGGGCAGAGCGGTCAACCGGGCCCTTACGGTCTAGGCCAAAGATCTTGCCCAAACAGTACCCACCGAATGTGGGGTTTTCGTGATTTTTGGGATGGCAATTACCGAAGATTCCGAACTCAGCACTGGTGTTGGGACCCAGATGTTTGGGTGTCAGAGGGTATGCGGGACAAATGGATGCACCTCGCTCACGTATACACCGGAAGTAATGTTCAGGTTTACGTTAACGGTACCATTCGGAGAGACTGGATCAAGGATGATATTGATACGGGGAATTCCTATCCACTGCAATTTGGAAGGTGGACCGAAGAAGATAACAATCTGGGGAGAACCTTTAAGGGATTACTTGATGATTTTAGGGTTTATGATGATTGGCTAAACGCTTCTGATGTCTCAAAAATCTATGGTAACGGATCTGGCGATTTGAAGGTCACTGCAGAATTTGATTTGCCGGGAGTTATTGACACGGTGCCGATGACTGGACGAATCCATTTTCTTAGAAATGAACTTCCTCTGGAGGTAGGGGATTTTGACCTATCTGATTTGAGCATTACAAACGGCACCATTGATCAAAGTTCCTTCTCTCATGAGGGAAATGGAACCTACACTTTTGAATTTTCAGTCTCTCAACAAAATTTGGTTTCCCAAATTTCTCTGGTTGCTGGAAAAGTTGCCGATCGGTACGGTCAGGGAAATGAGCCTGCCACTGTTAGTACCGTGCTGATGCACCGTGCGGTAACTCGTGGGCAAGATCTCATTGCTTGGTGGCCTTTCGATAATGACACAATCGAGCAAAATAATGGAGCTTTAGTTACTGGAGAGACTGCGAACGCCAGAACTGCACGACTTTATGACGGAGCAGTTGTCACTCCATTTGGCAAGATGGGCAATGGACTAAAATTTGACCGGAACGATCAGAGCAGTCGTATGACGATTCAAAATAATGGGGTTAATCTGGGAAATGACTGGACTCTAACAGCTTGGGCCAAGAATTTTCTTCCCCCAACTTACGATTCGCGATCCACTCTCTTTCGCGGACAGGGCCTTCAAGGCAACAGAGATTATGATCGATATTTAGTTATACGTGGAAGTGATCGGACCCTTTGTTTTTTTGACGGCGATGATGGAAATGGCAATAATCGTTATCGATCAACCGGATATGAAATCAACCCACTACTCTTTTCCGGTTGGCATCATTTTGCGGTTGTTGCTTCTGACAGCAGGACTAATTTTTACGTTGATGGATCATTTGTTGGAGACGCCGACAGGCGGGAGCAGAGTGACGTCATGTATGTTGGTAATTCCAGTGATAATGAATTGTTTGCTGAGTACTTGGATGATATTCGAATCTATGGCGTAAGACTAAGCCCGCTTGAAATCAATAACGTTTACGGATCTGGATTTGGAGATCAGTTCCCTTCTGTTCTGATTACGGAAAAATCTGCCCGCGATTCCAATCCCCGTCATATTAATGCCCTAATTGGTAAGGATGGTTTGCCGGTTGCATTGACCGGCCTCACTGATTCGGACTGGAGTCTACAGGCTGGAGGAGTATTCGATATGAACGTGACAGGGGATGGTAATTACTCTCTTTCCCTTGACCTCAATGATTCATTGATGGTTAGTGTTTTAAGTATTGATGGCAACGCTTCAGTTGACGCGGACGGCAAACCGTCAGAGCCATTTTCTGGTGAAGTATTCCTTCATGACTTAGTCTATGATGAGGCTCATCTGGTCAGTCGCTGGTCTTTTGACGAAGCGAATGTTAATGTGATCAGAGATTTGGGTTTTGGAGTAAATGACGGATTTTTGGTAGGGGATTCAATTTTGACCCCGGGTAAGTTTGGAAATGCCCTGACAATGGATGGTACTGGTGACTACATGAGGGTTCCAATGTTTGCCGGTATTCACCAAGAGAGTAATTTCACCATTTCTGCATGGGTATTCCCAACGAATCTTGGATACACCAGCGATGTACAGGATGCAGCGATCTTTGGTGCTGACGGAAACAATGCTGACACCGTTTTGGTCTGGTATAACGTAAACGGAGACTCGACTGCCAATCGTTCATTTTCCTTTAATATTGGTGCCACTTCCATTGGGTTAAATCGTCTTAATGCTCCAGATGGCTTGGCACTGCAGGACCGTTGGCAGCATGTGGTTGCAGTAATGAGCGGTCAGGGTCGTAAAATTTACCACAATGGTTTGTTGGTCGCAGAATCCACTGGTTCCGACAATATTGTTACGATTGAGGGAAATCATCTTACGATTGGTGGTTGGGATGGGAGTGGCAATATGGATTTCGAAGGCTCTTTGGATGAGGTAAGATTTTATAACCGTTCATTTACGGACACTGACGTATCAATTCTTTATGGACACGGAAATGGAGATGTTGGACTCACACCAGTGATCTCTCTGGAAAGCAACAGCACCGCTTCTCTGTCAACTGGTCGGGTTGAGTTTCTAAGATTTGGCCAACCACAGGTGGTTTTGGGATTTTCTGATTCGGATTTTGAAGTTTTTGGTGGAACCATCTCCAACCTTGAACTCAACGGTTCAGCATACAATTTTGATTTCTCGGCTAATAGTTATCCTGGAAAGTTAAATATCGGTCTCGATGAAGGAATCGTAGAGCATGATGGCTTGAAGTCGCGTGCAGTTCTCCAAAGTTTTGTCAAGTCAGCCAAAATTACCGCTCAAGACAGTCTGGTCCTATGGTACCCCTTCAATGAATTGAATAACTCCATGACAGTGCATGACTTTTCAGGAAACGAGGTTGATGGATCATTAAATTCCGGAAGATTGATTCCCGGAAAATTTTCATCCGCTCTTCATTTGAAACCTGGTGAGCAATTGGAGGTTAATAGTGAGCTTCTTTCACTGACCTCAGCATTTACGCTCTCTTTGTGGGCTAAAGTTTTGGATGACGGATTTGGGGTTCTTGCAAGGAATGGTCAATTTTCTCTGGAGTACCACGAAGACAATACAATCCGTGGATATGCGATCACCAACAATGGCTCGGGAGAAACAAAAGCCAGATTACCCAGTGGGCGTTGGGTTCACTATGTAGTGTCCTATGATGGAGACACGGTGAGAATGTTTTTGGATGGACAACTTGTATCTGAAACCTCTCACAACGGATATTTGGCCTGGGGAGATGGTGCGGATCATAAACTTTACCTTAACAGATACACCACAGAAGATGATTGGAAAGCAAACGCCGTGTACGATGATTTTCGAATNTACAATCGAGCGCTAAGTGATTCGGAGATTGGGATTCTATGGTCAATGAGTGCAGGAGATTTGGGATTAAGCCCTTTGATCACAGGAACGGACCCATTTTACAAGGTACCCTCCCCTCACTCGATTTCTTTTGTTGAAAATAATCAAACCATTTCTGTTTCAGGTCTGTTGCAAGGTGACATCAATGTTTCAAATGCCACGATCACGAACTTTGATCCCAGCAATTACCTCTTCGATTTAAACCTATCGGACGCGCCTGAGCTGGTTCGTGTAAGCATTCCCCATGGAGTAGTCGAAAAAGATGGAGGATTGAATTCTGATGGAGCTTTCGAGTTTCGCCGACGAATGATCACATCTGTTGAAGACGACCTTTTGGCTTGGTATCCCATGGATGATTTCAATGGTTCGGTCGTTTTTGATCTTTCCGGTAGGATGAGGCATGGATCCTATATTGGATCCGATGCCACCGCTCCCAATCAGGGAAACGTAACCGCATCCGCTTCCAGTGCAAGATTCGACGCAACCAAAGCGTTTGATGATGGAGGAAATGCATCTGCATCTCGTTGGTTGGCAAGGGGCAATCGGTTGCCAAACGTTTGGATCTCATACGATTTTTCACAACCCACTAAAATTTTTGAGTATACCCTACAGTCTCAAAGTTGGAGGTTTGGAGAGAGAGCTCCAAAGGATTGGACATTGCAGGGTTCCAATGATGAGAGCACATGGATAACCGTTGATTCCGTAACTGGAGAAACAGGTTGGGCACGATGGGAAACCAGGAGATTCTCGGTCGATAATCCAGATTCCTACAGATACTATAAATTGGTAATTTCGGATAATAATGGCGATAATACCGTTGGTTTGGGCGAAATCCAATATTTCACTGAACCCTCCACCAAAGAAGGTATGTTTGGCGGGGCAATCGATCTGAATGGAGAACATATCGACCTTCCATTCAAGATAGACCAAGGCGATAATGCAGGCATGAGCTTATCCGCATGGGTATTCCCAAGAAAAGTGGATGGAGACACAGACAATGAAAGGATGATTTTTTCCACGGATAATGGTGGGTGGGACTGGACTATGACAATTCGTCTTGGTTCCTTATCCGCATGGACCGGAATTAACCGTTTTCAATCTCCCCTATCGGTGAGACCAAATCATTGGTATCATTGCGTTGCGGTTTTTGACCCAATCTCTTCCAGGACAACCTTACATCTCAACGGGGGTTCAATTACCACTAATTCACTTGGACTTGATGGCAATTCGAATTTGGTTCGCATTGGTAGAGGATTTTCGAATCGTACTTTTGACGGTTTGATTGACGATGTGAGAGTTTGGGGACGTCCGATATCCGTTACGGAAGTCCAAAATCTCTGGGGTAATGGAATGGGCGATTTGGGTCCAAAGGCAAAGCTGGAGTTTGACTCAATCGCATGGAGTAGTGAAATTTCCGGTAAGCTCATCCTCAATCAAGAAATTAGTGATTTTAATGCCTCTGATAGCCTTAATCTTTCTGGGTTAAGTCCTTTGTCCATAACGGAGGAACTCAGTTCGAACGGCACTGTTTTCAATCTTAAGCTGACACCTGATTCAATAAGCCCAGGGTCATTGTCGATCGGTTTGTCTGAAGGTTCGATTAGGGACGCAAATGGGGTTACAAATCCGCCCGTTCAAAAGGAAATTGATTTTCGACCACATCGTGTTCGGGAATCTGATCTGCTTCTTTGGTGGGAACTGAATCCCTCATCTTCATTGGCAGGCTCATTTGATCCTTCCTCGATCACCGGAATTGAAGTTTGGTTCGATGCCAACGACTCTAGTACAATTACTTATGGCAGTGGCACTACAATTGGTACTTGGCTTGATAAGAGTGGCAATTCAAGGGATGCTTCCAATTCTTTAGGGAATCCGAATTACAATTCAGTCGGTGGACCCAATGGAATGCCAAGCATTGAATTCCGGCGTGCAGGTGGCAATGATGCTCTCTCAGTTGGAGGAAGTTCTTTTTTTGCGAAGGATCACTTTTACGTTTTTAAGAGCGTGGGAAATACATTTGATTTCTACGGTGGTGTGTTGGGGCATAGGTCTTCATATCCATCTTCCAGAGGATCGAATTATCTTTTTGAGAACGGCAGAACCTATTTTCACGGGAACCAGTTTCCAAATGCAGTTTTCAGAAATGGGGTTTCACTTAAATCACCCTATGACCTTTCTCCGATCGATGAGTTCATGATCGTTCGGTTGCAAGTCAACGACGCTAACGTTGGACCTCACTCCGATTACAGGATTGGAACAATCACTGAAGGTAACAGTTATTCTGCATCCATTGACCTTTGTGAAATCATTGCTTTCGATTCGATTATTTCTCCAGCGGATGCCTTTGCTGTGGAAACTTATCTTCAGGAAAAATGGGGTATCGAAGGAATTGTTTATTCCTCGACGGGAATTAACCATGGTTCTGGGAGTCCAACATATGATCTCTCCGGAAAATTTGGGCACGGGATTACCTTTGATGGAACGACGCTAGGCAAGTCCATCAATTCCTCAGTTGCTGAGATTGGAACTGATTCCGTTTCATTGTCCTTCTGGATCAATCCGGAGAGCGAAGACTTTTACCTTTTTAACGTGGATGGCATGCCAATACCCGCTTCCATTAGTTTGAGAAAACAACGGCCACTTTTTTCCATGCTCGGATTGGATCAGACTTCATTGCCTGGAACCAGTATTAATGAATTTTGGGCTCATGGGTATTTGCCTCTAAACAAATGGTCCCATTTGGTCCTCTCCTACGATTTGGTTAAGAAAAATGCCAAGTTTTTCATCAACGGAGAGTTTGACTCAGAAACCTCGTTTGCGGGGAGTCTACCCTTTCCACTCTCAGATGGCTTTAGGTTGGGACCGACCGATGACTATCAGGCTTTATCGACACGGGGGGGGATAGACGATTTCAGAGTTTATGAAATAGCACTTTCCTATGAGGAAGTGCGTCGTCTTTATGCAGATGGAGAGGGAGATCTTAACCGTAAAACCATCCACCTCGAAACTTCCCCTGATTTTGAAAACCCCAAAACAGTTGACGTTCGTTTTCTTGGTGATGGGCTCCCGCTAGAAGTATCCTCCAGCGGTTCAGATGCTTTTGAACTGAGTGATATCTCTACAAGTGGTTCCAGTTCTTCCAATCTCATTCAAATTGGGACAGGACACTACCGTTTCGATCTGTCACCCGATAACCCCACAGTTTCGGCCAACTTATCGGTTACAATAAACGGTAGTGGTATTAAGTCCGCGACATTTGGTGATTCCTTTGAAGATGCCAATCTTAGCTTTGCATATAATCCAAATACACCCGTCATTTTCTCTTCCGACGTTTCTCACTGGGCACGTGGGTATTCGTCAGGTTTTTCTATTCTTACTCAAAATGCATCCTCTCTCACGGTAGATTCCTTACCGTCGGGTTTGGAATTCAATTCTTCTTCCAAAACCATTTCCGGTGTTCCCGAGTATGCGGGTACGTTTCAGATTACGATTACTGCATCGACCCCTGCAGTTAACGTTGTTCAGAACCATGTCATGAAGATAATGGATCCACTGGCTTTTTCTTCAAAGCTCACTCTCAATTCCAATCCATCATCCATTGGTCAAATTCCTTCGGACTTTTCTGGTCTGAGCATGCATCTGGATTCAAGCATGTTGCCCGACCTAAATGGCAGCATTTTATCCTTTTGGCCCGATCTTTCAGGAAACGACAGAAGTTTGGATCGAGTGAGAGGAAATCCTGAGGTACGCAGCGGATCCACAGGTAATGGTTTGAAAGTTGTAGGTTTTGATGGACTGTCTCAAATGTATTCGTCCTATGATTGGGGAGGATTCCTGAATGATTACACCATTTTATCGGTTGTTCGACATACTGGCGGAATGAACGAGTCTGTTATCTCTTCGGTTGGTTCGAATTGGGTATTTGGATTGGGTGACGGTAAGTCCGGTTACTGGCAATTGGGTGAAACCAAGCTCCAAGGTCCTACGGCTGACCAAAGTTGGCATCTTATGACTGGTAGGTTAAGCCAAGATGGGAATGCTATGATACGCAGAGACAGGTATGTCTTGTCGGCAGGTGTTGCGGTTATGGATGCAAATGCCAAACCAAAGTTTTTGTCAATCGGTGGCTCTCAGGCCAATGATCTATACTCAAAGTCAGAAGTTGCTGAGGTACTGCTTTACAACCGAAGTTTGACCGATAATGAGATTTTAAAACTGGAGAGATATTTGCACAATAAATGGCTTGGTGGATCCCTTGATCACTTTCCCTTGCTCGTAAGACTCAGCTCCACTTCTCATCCGGAATTTGATTTCCAGTCTTTTGCTTCCCCGTTGGATGGCGGGGATCTGCGCTTTTATGACGAATCGAATAAAGAACTTCCCTTTGAAATTGATGAGTGGAATTCTTCAGGAGAATCTCTGGTATGGGTCAGACCTGAAAATTTTGTCGTTGGATCTCCTCTTTATGCATATTGGGGGAACGACAATAATACAAGCATGCCCGTTCATGACATCTGGACCGATTATCAGGGAGTTTGGCATCTTGCTGACAATACTGATTCCTCAAGTTTAGGAAACGATACGGCGACTGTTGGAGTAACGGCTCTTGGTTCTGGAGGTTTGATCGGCCACGGACTTTCCCTGTCGTCCTCGGGTAATCTTTTGGCCACCGGGTATAAGGGGTTACCAAACGACGAGCCCAGGACAGTTAGCCTTTGGATGCGTTCAGTTGACAGTGGAGGACCCCTTTTGGCTTGGGGTAGCAACACGGATCGATGGGAAATTTCCTGGGATGATCAGGGGGTCAAGCTGGTAAATGGAAGTGGTGGAGTGAGGTATGGATATGGTGCATTAATTGCAAATCAGTGGCACCATCTATTGATTTCCTATCCTGGTAACGGTGCAGATATCAATGCTACCCGAATGTATTGGGATGGAAGTTTGGTGGATATGCCCGCTTCTTCAGTGAATGGGGTCGTTTCAACCGGGGCTGACAATGATCTGAGAATTGGTTCCACACTCGATGGCACTTTCCAAATGTCTGGGGATTTGGATGAAGTTCGCGTTTCTGAAAAATACCGAAATTCAAAATGGGCAGCATACGAGTACGAAAATCAGCGGCATGGAGGTGGTCTGCTTTCCTACGAATTGGAATACGTGAAAGTGCCGCATTTCGCAGATGATCTTAATTTGACTATAGTCCAGGGGCAGCAATTCAGCTTTCAAATTAGAAGTCTTCCTCCTGCCACCGAATATTCACTGAGTGGTGGAAGTTTGCCATCGGGAGTTTCCCTCAATTCTGCAACCGGATTGCTTGAAGGAAACACGGTGGATGGCGTTTCCTCCCTATCACTTACCTTAACTGCTTCAAATGCGAAAGGTTCCACAAATTCGCCATTGAATATCGAAATAAGAGACGCCATCAATGTTCCTGTCATATCAGTTGGCGAAGTTCTAGCTACTTTTGGGCGTGAAGTTCATCTGCAAGGCATTCTCCATGACGCTGGTGGAGCAACGAATCAGGTTACTCTTTATTACGGTTTGACGGACGGAGGAACCGTAGCCTCGGGATGGGATAACAGTTTGTCGCTAGGCTCCAAAAATCAAGGTTCCTTTAATGCTCTTTTGAGTGGCCTGGACAGTGGTAAAAATTACTATTATCGTTTCTATTCTGATAATTCTCTGAATTCGTGGTCTGGCCTCGGATCCTTCTCTACCTTGCGCTTTGATCAGGGTATCATTCGAATTCACACAGGTGATGATGATTCTGGGGTCAATGGGGGTTTTTACTGGGATAGAAATAATGGAGAAGGCGAAGTAAAACTTTATGATCCAACCTTATCCACCCAGAGTTACCTCGGTCCTGATGGTTCCTCATGGAAGATTTCAAAAGCAACCTTTGAAATCTCCGGAAATCTGCTGTTTGGAGCAAATTTGGAAAACATACGACTTGAGGGGGTTAATGCCCTTTCACTAAATGTTGATGGTAATCTCACAATTTCCAAAAATCTTAACGGTACCAAAACCACACACCTTCCTCATTTGCCCGGAGGTACGCTTACGGATGGATATGATGGATTCTATGCGGATGATCCTGCCAAAGGACTTCGAATGGGAAAAGGTTCGCTTGGAGGATTCAGTGGAGGAATGGGTCCTGGCAAGGGGCAAAGTTTGGGCACCTCAGGTGCTGGAGGAATTTCAGGCGGTGGAGGTTCTTATTCCGGCGAAGGCGGTAGCGGTGCATCTGGGCCCGGGGGAATTCGTTATGGAAGCGGCGGACTTGATATCCTAATGGGAGGTTCAGGAGGCGGACTGGGTCAAGGAGGTGAGGCGGGTGCCGGAGGTGGAGCAATCGAGTTGGTGGCAACAGGTAAGGTCAGCATTTCATCTGGCATACGGATTTCAATGAATGGAGGTACTGTTTTTGTTAATCCCACAGTTGGAGCGAATTTTTCGGGTGGAGCAGGTTCTGGGGGTGCAGTCCGTATTATGGCGAATGAAATTGAGAATCTCGGACTTATTGAAGTTAGAGGAGGCGATGCTTCAGGGGCAGACTCAAGAGAGATTGGGTCAAGGTATTTGCGTGACGCAGGAGGTGCAGGGGGCGGTGGTAGAGTCGCATTGATTGCTGACGGAAAAATCATTCAGGGAATGATAAATTTGAACGGAGGTAGCGGAAATGCCGATGGCTCTCCAGGTTATCCCGGTTCTTTGTTTATCGGAAAGAAATCAATTACTGGAGCACATGAACTATCCATCGATTCCGGTACCATGATTTTTGATACCTCGGGTGCTTGGTTACACAGTTCTGGGCTCCGAGGTAAAGGGAGCATAACGACTCACTACATTGAAAATGCGGGATTTAGATATGGTTATTCGGTGTGTAGCTTTCATTTCACAAATCTTTATATTGGAAATAATGTTGATGTTGAGATTAGGGGCGAAAACGCATTGGAAATCAAAGTCGATGGAAATGCGACCATTGGTGCCGATCTGTCACTCAATGGCTCCAGTGGCCAGCAAGGTATTTATTCGGGTATGGGTGGTCCTGGTGGATGGGCATCTGGTAGAGGATTGAGGAATACGGATGAGTTTTCAAATCTTCACAAAGCATTGGATGGACAGGGACCAGGAGGTGGCAGAGGCTATGAGATCGGTAAATCAACAGGTGGCGGTAGTTACGGCGGAGTTGGNACTGGTGGACTGAGNGGAGGTGTTNCCGGACTCGTCTATGGGGATGATTTGATCAGCGATTTGGTCGGTGGTTCAGGCGGCGGGCATGCGATTCGAGGTAGTGGGAATGCTGGAGGAGGAGGAGGAGCAATCTCGTTTGTCATAGGAGGTTCTTTTGTTTTGGATGGGAATGGTTCCGTTTCCGCTAATGGTGGTGCTGGAACTTCACATAGTGATGGATCGGGCGCCGCTGGTTCGGGGGGTGCCATACGAATCGAGGCGTCATCGATTTCGAACTTTGGTAAAATTGAAGCCAAAGGTGGCAATGCGATAGGATCAGCAAGTTTGGGTGGTGCAGGTGGAGGTGGACGAATCGCTCTGCTGTCAAATGGTTTGATTATCGAGGGTGACCTTAATTCCAGTGGAGGACGAAATCTCTCCATCTCACATTCCATCTATCGCGAAAATGATTTGGTGGCATATTGGACTTTGGATGACAACTCTTCATCCACAATCGCCTTAAATGCGAATGGGAACACTGTTCTAAACGGCATAATCTCAGGATCTCCTGAAAGAAGGGCTGGAAAAAAAGGCGGAGCCTTTTACTTCGATGGAAATGATGACAAAATCACGATTCCCTACAATGACGCGCTGGCAATCGATGAATATACAGTTTCTATGTGGTATTTTCCCGAGAGAAACAACGAATATTGGACTGGATTGTTTGGTAGGGGCAATTCAGTTGAGGGCAGAATCCATTCGATCTGGCAGGGAGATTCCAATCATGGCACCAGGCCTTTCTTTCATCATCGCTTTGGCGAGGGAACCAATTGGAATGAAGGGGTGGAAAATTTCACCTTATCCCAATGGAAAAAATGGTATCACATCGTTTTCACCAATTCAGGCTTGAGCGGAAAGTACGCTCGGACCTATGTGAATGGTACTTTTGCCACTGGCACTCAGAGATTTGAAAGAAGAGTGCTCAATGAACTTATGGTTGATCGTTCGAGCGATCTAAAGATTGGTGCCGCGCCTGATCACGGCAATGGCGGCTATTTCCTTGGAATCATTGATGATGTCCGGCTTTACAATAAGGGTTTTGGTAGCGAGGACGTCTACCATCTTTATCGGGGAGATCCAGCTGTGGTTGACTACGAAGAGCCAAGATTGGGCTCTAGGTTTGGGATGAATGGAACCATTACCAAGGTTAATTCCCCTTCCCTACCCTCCGTCACGGTACCGGCTTTGGTCTACGGTAATAAGATAAATGGTTTGGATTTGGGAGAATCTTCCAACCTGAGTTACACTTTAAGTGGGNTGCCTCCCGGATTGACTAATGATTCGGCATTCTCGCCCGAGATTATNCCCGGGCTGTTCGCGTGGTATTCTGCAGATGGTAATGAAAGTTTCGTTATGCATGAGCAGAGAATATACGAAAGAAATGATTCCGTTGCAGTTGACAATCTTGTGCTACACCTTCCTTTCGATGAGACAAATGGATCCACCGCCTATGATATTTCGGGAAATGGAAATCATGGCCGACTCATAGACCAGGCCCAATGGACAGATGGCAAGAAAGGTGGTTCGGTATCTTTTGACGGAAGCAATGATGGAATGGTTTTTGAAAAAGTTTCCTACATGGACCGTCCAGAATTTTTCTCAATCTCCTTTTGGTTCAAAAGGCATAATCAGGTTCCTGGCATTCCAACTAATCATCAGATTGACAACCTTATGCTTGCTCAATCAAGTTCCTACGACAACGACAACATTGAAATAGGTAGTGAAGGAAGCGAAATCGAAGTATATCTGGACTCCGGAGGCGGTAATCAGGATTCTCGTTATGCAACGAATGGAGCAAATATTTCAGACGGTGTTTGGCATCATCTTGTGCTCACTTACGGTAACGGACTGAAAGTATTTGTTGATGGAGTTCAAAGACTGTCGAGAACGCCCTATGACGGACCGCTAGATTCCTCACGAGATTCTCCGCTTTCATTGGGCATGGGTAGGATATTCTCAGATCAGTGGGGAGACTTTAATGGTTCCATCGATGATTTTCGTATTTATGATGTGGAAGTTAATTCCTCTCAGGTAGCTGATCTTTACAATTCAGGGTTTGGTGATTTTGACGCAACAGTCAGAAATCAGTATGATCCTGAAAGGATTAGGCTTTGGAGAGACCTTTCCGTAAATCAAAGAGATGCAGAGAGTGAGTATGAAAATGGACCCCTTCTATCTTTTGATCCAAACACAGGTATGAAAATGGTCCATCTGAATTACGGTAAGTCATTGAGACTTCCTGATGGGGTAAGTATGCCCATGACCCTTTTTCTTGTTGGGTATGAGACAGGTTTATCGTTCCCCGATCGAGAGCTGTTTACCTTTGAAGGTTGGAGAATGATCAGTAGCGGAAGATGGGGTTTGCAAAGATGGAACGACAATAATCCTTCATTGAACACTAATGTTTCCTCTCAAATGAAATCCCTGATCGCATGGACTGTTTCAAGATATGGTTATGAGATTCGAGCAAATGGTGATGTGATTACGACAAATGTCAGTGGCAATTGGAGACCTGAAGCCATCTTTGATCGTATCAATGGCGATACCGAGTTGATGGTTGGTGAAATCTTATTCTATCCGAGAACTCTTGATCTGTCTGAGAAGCAGAAGGTTGAGGGTTATTTGGCAAATAAGTGGAACTTAAACGAAGAGTTGTCTGATGTGCACCCTTACAAAAACAGCAAGCCATTGGGAGAGCCTGGATTTGTCATAAGCGGAACGCCGGAAAGTGCAGGTAATTATGAGGTTGCAGTTACAGCTACAAATCAATGGGGAAATGTTTCCGATACTTTTAACTTGGAAATCTTGGCAACTCCACCCCGTGCACAGACTGAAGAAGCTACCCAAGTGGGCTCCACATCCGCCAGATTACAGTCGAAAATTTTCGATTTGGGCGGTATGGACAGTAACCTTTCCTTTTACTGGGGTACTGATCCATCCCTTTTGGCTTCGTCTGAGACCAACAAGTTAGTGGTGACAGACATTGGGAGCGAATCGATACTTTTGACCGGCTTGAATTCTTCCACGACCTACTATTACCAAACCAAACTGGAAAACACCGCTGGTGTTTCAAATGGTGATTCCATTTCTGCCATTCCATTGCATTTTTGGGAGCTCAATGACACGGGATCTGTTGCGTTGGATCAGGTTGGCGGAATTAACGGAAGCATTACTGGAGCTGTGTCGGCAACGGATTCCGAAAAAGGACAGGTTCTACATTTTGATGGAGACAACGATTATGTGAACCTTGGTGACATCGATGAAATGGATCAGATTGACAGATTCACACTATCACTGTGGTTCAAGCGTAGCTCGGATAGCTCTGTTCGGCCAACCAATCATGGCATAGACAATGTCTTGGTTGCACAATCGAGCGCTCGCAGTAATGATAATTTCGAAATTGGAACCCAAGGATCTCAGATTGAAATTTATGTTGATTCGGGAACGGCTGCAACTGACCAGACCGTTCGTGTTGAAGCCGGAATAAGCAATGGAATATGGTATCATTTGGCCCTGGTGTATGGTTCTGAGATGACTGTTTACCTAGACGGCGCCAAGATCAATACATGGACTCAATACAACGGTAGGCTAGAAAGCAGTGGGTCTTCTCCACTTTCCATTGGTGTTGCCCGTCCAACTGGCCAGCGGTGGGGAGATTTTACAGGGGAGATGCATCGTGTTCAGTTGTTTTATGATGATCTCGATTCATCTGAGATTAAATTACTTGCTGGAGCCGGTGCTGTTCGTAGCTTTACAACCGGCAATCAGGCGGTTCCTCCCATCGTTGTAACAAGACCCGCAACAGGTATTACAGATACAAATGCAACTCTTTCCTATGAGCTGGTCTCCTATGATGGTCCAGAACCGGAAATTATTCTTTATTGGGGATCCTTCGACCACGGTGAAAATTCCGGTTTGTGGGATCATTCACTGAGTGTTGGAATTCAGTCTGCAGGCTTTGGTAGTCTTCAAGTGGGTGGATTTGAGACCGGTGAAACCATTTATTATCAGGTCCAGGCAAAAGGCTCTTCGTTCTCTGATTGGTCTGATTCCAGTGGTCAGTTTAGGACTGTTTCCACGCCTTCCATGAATCCAGCCAATGCCGTGAATCAAACTACAAACTCTGCAGTTTTGCGCGGTGAAATCACAAATAATGGTGGAGAGACTGTCGTAGTTCGTCTAGGTACACCATTGGTTTCCAAAGACTTGATCGCTCACTGGAAGTTTGACGAAGCTCTTGGTTCCGAGGCTTACGATTCAACTGGATTTTCTTCTGTGGCCCAAGTCTATGGTGGAGCCACATGGCATCAGGGTATGGGGGGTCAATATGGTACGGCGTTAAAGTTTGACGGTGGCAATCAGGCTTACGTTGAAGTGGGCGCCTTTAGGATTGAGGGTGCGACAAGTTTTTCCGCCTGGGCATATAAGGAGAACCTTGGGAATTGGCAAAGAATGTTCGATTTTGCAAATGGAGCAAACAACCACAATCTACTTGTTGCAAATCGTGGTACATCCAACGAAGTGGAATGGAGCATTCGCCGTGGAGGTAATAGTCGGCAATTGATCGTTCAGGATTTCTGGACACTAAACGAATGGCAACATGTTGTGGCAACTGTTGATGATTCCGGATTGATGAAAATCTACCGCAATGGACAACTTAAGGGTGCAGTTTTGGGTCATCTTCCACAGTCTGTTACACGTACGCAACAATACATTGGAAGGAGTAACTGGGGGAATGATCAGTACTTTCTGGGAATGATTGACGATATGCGTGTATATGACCGTGCTCTGACAAAGGATGAAGTTGAAATTATTTATTCCGGGGATCTTGAGGAGACCTTAGTTCTCGGAGGTGAAGATCCAGTTGTTACAATCTTTTGGGGAGATGAGGATGCGGGTAAGGTAACCAATATTGATGCCTCTTCAACAGGCTGGGATGCCTCAATAGATTTGGGTGTTAAGCCAATCGGTGGATTTGAGTATTCGCTGGATGGGCTTCAATCCGGGAAAGTTTTTCATTTTCGAATTCTTGCGGAGAATTCAGCAGGTAAAGTTTGGTCAGAGGTTTCAACTTTTTCAACTGGTGATTTCAATTTTGGAAAAAATTCTGTCGAAGCTGGTGAAATGCTGCTTTGGTTGGATGCATCTGACATTGATGCAGATGGTGATCCAAGTAATGAACCCTTTGGGGGCAGAGTCGACTTTTGGCGAGACAAATCAGGGAATTCGCGGAATGCAGGAAACGGAAATGGTCCCAGTCTGCAGGTCAACCGTTGGAACGGTCTGACAACCCTTAAGTTTGATGGCAATGGTCAATACCTTCGTGTTGAAGATTCCGATGCTTTTGATATCGGAGAAGAAGGAACAATTTTCATTGTTGCCCAGGGACATAACACGGGCAATTGGCGACCGGTTCTTTCCAAACGGGGAGAGAATGAAATGGGTTGGCAGTTCAGGAGGGTCAATACCGATTTCGCAGCGTTTACGGTTACGGGAACATCCGATTGGAGTAATCGTTCGGGAGGAACTCCCCTTAACGGAGAACCCCATGTTTGGGCCATGCGAAAGTCCGAAGTCAGAAAGGCACAGTGGGCGGACGGTAATTTGGAATTTCAGGTTTTGGACACCGGATCTATTACTCCAGCACCTGATGACGACCTCGTCATAGCTGCCAGAAGTCAAAATGGATCAATTGTTTCTCACTCCAATGTGGAAATAGCAGAAATCATTATCTATGACGTTGCTCTTAGTGATGAAGACGTTGACAGGATACAAGGTTATCTTGCCCACAAATGGGCATTGACCGACGCCATGCCAGGAGCCCATCCCTACAAATCCAAAAGACCCATTTTTGAAAACCGCCCCGAGTTACTTATCGAATCGCCCTATTCTCTTTTGTTTGAGCAAAGTTTAGCGGTTACCCTGCCCACAAATCGACCGTTTGATCAAATCTTGGCCTATAATCTCCCACCGGGAGTGACATTTGATCCTACTACTGCAATTCTATCAGGAAATCCTAATGCAATGGGTACTTACTATTCAAGGTTTGAAGCATCAAACTCTGCTGGTTCCCTTGAGCAAAATGTGGTTTTTGATGTAAAAGACTACCGTCCTTGGATTTATGGCGTAGAAGTTGATTTTCCAGGTTATGCGGAAAACAAGATCATTGAGAATTTTCCCGTTTACATCGAACTTGACACATCGATTTCTGGATTCAGTTACGAGCAATTCTCATCGGCTTTTGGGCATGATTTGAGATTCTTATCTTCCGACGGTGTTCGTGAACTGCCCTACGAAACCATAACTTGGAACCCTCAAGGCAAGTCTTCTTTCTGGGTGTTATTGGAAAAGTTGGATAAAAACACCTCCATTCGTGCAATCTGGGGTAATCCCAACTACAAGGAGCAACCTTCCTACAGTCGGGACGGTACTGTCTGGCAAAAATACAGAGCCGTATGGCACATGGATGGAGATGATCCCTCATTGTTTCGTGACTCGCGTGGTAGTTTCCATGCCACTCCCCATAATATGGACGAAGTGAGAACAAAAGGTGTAGTAGGAAACGCAGTTGTTTTTGACGGTGAAAACGACTACTTGGAGCTGCCCCTCGATTCTCATCCCCCCACAGGTAGTGAGCAATTGACTATTTCATTCTGGACTTACGGGAATTTCGCCAGTCTTAAAAACTCAACCCTCTTTGAATCAGGTTCTGCTTTGGGCAGGCACTTAAACGTCCATTTTCCATGGTCAAATTCTAGATTTTATTGGGATGCCGGGATGAATAATCAATACGATCGACTGGATAAGGAGGACTCGAACTATTTGGGTGCCTGGATCTATTGGACGCTCCAAAAGGATGTCGAGCTCGGAATCATGAGAGTTTACAAAAATGGCGAGCTTTTTAATGAGGGATTTAATGATACCCGTCCTATTGGTGGACCTGTGGAAAGTTTTCGTTTGGGGTCTGGCAGGCTTGGAGGTTTATGGTGGAACGGTTTTGTTGATGAATTTAGAATCGGTCTTTTTATGGAGTCGCCGGAATCAATACTGGCCTCTTACAAAAGCCAACGGCCTGATCCCGTATCCGATTTCCTCTCTTTTTCAACTGTGGAAGGTCCACCCGTTATTATCGCCGATCAGGTTGGTCAAGGCTATGCGAACGATCCAGCGAAGCCCTTTTCCTATCTTATCTCCGTATTCCCCTCTGCAGATTCCTTTTCAGCAGTTGGATTGCCTGCTGGAATTGATCTGAATTCGACCACTGGCGAAATTAGTGGTGTTCCCTTGCAGGGTGGTTCCTACCAAATAACCGTTACCGCTTCCAATAGTTTTGGTGACAGTCAGCAAATTGTTTCCCTTAAGATTTCCGAGGTAGACTCATTCAGTCACTCCATTGAAATGAGTTTGTCCGGATATACCGGGACCGAAACTTTGCATGACTTTCCAATGCTTGTGCGAATGGATCAGTTGATGGACGCAAACTTCAGCGTTAACAGCTTTGCCTCGGATCAGTGCAATGACCTAAGGTTCTATGATGAAACAGGAAGAGATCTTCCTTACGAGATAGAAACGATCGATTTTGAACAAAACACGGTAATTGTTTGGGTTAGAGTCGCAGAGTTAAATTCTGATAAATCAATTTTTGCTTATTGGGGAAATCCCCAGCTTGCAGACACTACACCATTGTCTTCCACGGACGGTTCAACTTGGAGTGCCGGATATCGTGGTGTATGGCATCTGTACCCTATGGACATAACGGATATCCTGACTGATTCGTCATCCTACAGGAATCATGCAACGAATGTTGGTGGAGTTACGGCACGAAATGGTAAGTTCGGAAGCGGTCGCAGTCTCTATGGTGGCAGTGATCAATTCATTAAGATCCCCAAATCCTTTTCCTTGAATGATCTTGGACGAGAAAGTTTTTCATTTTCGATATGGGCCAACTTGGAGAATCAGCCTGATTCGGAAGTTATCGACAGTTTTTATGCTCAAGGGTACGAACAAGTTCCCAATGACCGTTTCTTTAACGACATAAATCAACTCATCGACCTTCGTCCGAGTGGAGCCAGACTTTACAAGGATGGTCCGCGCCAAGGCCTTTATCTTAGCGGAGATACTGATTTTCGTGACGCCAACATAGGTATCAACCGCAATGACAACTACATGACCCTATTTATGAGTATGTTCCACCCTCCCGAAACAGGGTCCTACAGATTCCGTTGCACGGACAAGGATGATCGGGCGACCATTTGGTTGGATTTGGACCGTGATGGCGTTTTTGAACTCAACGGAAATGAAGGTCCTGAAATGATTGGAGGCATTAATAATTTTACAAGCGGTTTTATTCCATTGGACCATACTAACGGTCCCTACAAGATCGCCATAGCTCATGGTGAGTGGGGGGGCGGATCTAGGTTGCGTCCATGGATTATGATCCCAGGCGATGAGACATGGCACATAATTGATCCAAGCGATCCCACACAATCTGGTTTTTGGAGAGTTCCATTTGATTCCTCCATTACCAATGATTTGAGTGCTTATAGTTTTTTCAATCACGGAATTTCCTCTGCACTCAATTTGCAGAATGGAAATTTTGGCTTTGCACATCCTTTGGCCAGTAGTGGTCTTTTATTTGAAAGTTCAGTGGGTTTGATCAACGACCAATGGTACCACTTACACAAACAGATAGATCAGGAAAATGGAGTTGCAAAGCTTTTTGTCAATGGATCAGAAGCAATATCTGGAGTTTTTGATCCATCCCAATCCATTGAGTCTGATATCGAGTCCGATTGGTTGGTTGGAACTGGAACCATTTCAAGTATTTTGGATGAAATTCGAATTTCCAGTCGAGTTCGCTCCGATGATTGGATAATTGCCTCCTACCAAAATCAAATGGAAAATCCACTTTTTCCAACATATCCTGGTAAGTTGGATGGTCCCCCAAGTTTTCTCACAACCCATGACTTTACAATCTTTGCGGAAACTGAATTTACCCACTTTGCAAAGGCGACAGGGTCACCCACTGCCTATGTTGCAAGTGGACTGCCCAGTGGTATTCTTCTTAATCCCACTGACGGTAATCTTTCTGGTTCACCAACTTACTCAGGTACTTATGAGCCAATGCTTAGGGCTATTTACGATGATGGCAGTCAATCCCTGCAACCCTATCAAATTGAAGTACTGACGAGTCCTCCTGAAATTTCGCTATCTCCACCACAATCAGCTGGAGCCTCTTTTCTTGAAATTCCATTTGAAGTATTGGCAACGGGTGGAGAGGACCCGACCGTTTGGGTACTCGCTGACACAATTGATCATGGTACCGATCTGTACAAATGGAAGTACAGGTTTGATCTGGGAGAAAAGGGGTTGGGCTCGAATTCACAAACTGTCGGTGAATTGGCTCCGGATCAGTTTTACTACATTCGTCTCTATGCATTCAACTCTGCAGGGTTCGATTGGACGGGTAAGCAATTCTTTACCCGTACTCAACCTGAAAAATCGAATCTTCCTAACGGGTTGGCCATGTGGTTTGATGCCACTGACATCTCAGGAACAGGAGATTCGGCCGATGCGGGTACGGAAATTTCAACTTGGGTCGACAAATCCGGTTACTCGCGCCACATGGACATAAAGGAAGGTGACCCCACACTTATCCTAGAGGGTTACAAGGGATTACCTGTCGTTGATTTCGATGGAAATGATCAATTGGTCTCATCCTATGATTTCACAACTGATGATCTTCAGTTATGGCGAGGAGGAGGCTATACCGCATTTGGAGTGTCAAGGTATACTGGGGGTAGAAATAACCGGGTCATCAGTTCGAGGGGACATAACTGGTTTATGGGCCATCACGGTAACCGAAACGGTCGCTTTTTCATGAACGGTTGGGTCCACCGTGGACACTCTTCGGATACTGATTTTCACATCTGGACAATGAAACAAGAGGGAAGAGACCTCAGCGGAAATCCTGTCTCAGTCGTCTATGCGGATGGAGTGGAGTTGGCCAACAATCAGAATTCGAATAACTGGAATTTTTACCCTGGGCAGTTATCATTTGGGGCATGGGGGAATCTTCAAGAGGCTTCTAGATGTCAAGTTGCCGAATTCATCATTTTCAATGGTCTGATGGCAGATGACGGCAGGCAACTGGTTGACGGTTATCTCGCTCATAAATGGGGTATTGATCTTCCCTCCAATCACCCTTGGGCATCCGAACGGCCAACTTTTGGTGAGGCTATAGTTGAGGGAACTACTGCTGTTGGCCTAACAGTTGCAACTGAGGTTCCCGTCGTTCGAAATCGTGATCCTTCAAATCTAAAAAACAATTCAGCAGTACTTACCGGACAATTGGTGGATGCTGGTTTGGGTATGATCCCCACGGATACGGGAAATAATGATTTTACCCCCATGGATTACTCGGGTTTGCGTTTGTGGTTGGATGTGTCTGATGCAGATGGGGACGGGATTCGGGGTTCAGATTATGACGATGCCGTGGTTACTGATCCAGTTTCATGGAACCCAGGTTTTCTTTCTCCTGCAGTCTGGTTGGATGCAAGTGAACTGACCAGTGCCGATTCCACATGGGCCAACAAGGGTACGAACACAAATGATGCGACCCGTCATGGTTCTCCAAATGTTGTGCAAAATGCACAAAATGGATTGTCAGTCATGAGATACAGCGG
This sequence comes from Opitutia bacterium, assembly GCA_002692535.1. GTDB lineage: Bacteria > Verrucomicrobiota > Verrucomicrobiia > Opitutales > Seribacteraceae > Seribacter. The sequence continues at coordinate 36,123 of NZKO01000022.1, read as the reverse complement.
TGCCAATGGACAATACCATTCATTTGCAAACCTTTCTAATATTCGGACTGTTTTCTGGGTATGGAAACATACTGGTGGTTATTACTTTATGCTTGGAGACAATAATCAGCATCATTTTCACAAAGGACCCCTTATGTTTGATTCTGGTTGGACTTCACCCAATATTCAAAATGGGCTGTTTCGGACAAATGGAAATACCATTGAAGTGCATGATGCCGATTATCCATCTTCGCTAAGTATTCTTTCTCTACGAACAAGTGGAAACGTGGAAGCTTCCAATTTTTCCAATGATCGTAATATCGGTGGGCGAACTGCCAATGGTGATCTTGGAGAATTACTCGTGTTCACTTCTCCGCTTTCAGATGGAGAGATTGAAAAAGTGGAGGGCTATTTGGCCCATAAATGGGCATTAACGGGTGAACTTCCAATGGATCATCCCTTTAAAAGTGATTTCAATGAGACACATACTTTTGGTTTTCCGCTTCATACGTTGATTGATAAGTCAGGCCAAGGCAACCACGCGACCCAGGAGGTAAATGCCAGTCAACCAGAATTCGTTAAGAACGCTTTGGGTAACAACGATATGCCCGTACTACGGTTTGACGGTACTGGCGATTATCTAGAATTTGATGAAATAAGCACAATCCGTACTGTTTTCCTTGTTCTTAACCGGAGCCCGGCAAATCAAGGTTTTATTTTGGGACATCCCACCCTACATGCCTTTCATTCAGGTGCTTCAACCGTTTGGAACCCGGAATGGACCGATCCTTTTGTTTCAAATGGTGAACTTAGGGTCAATGGTGATAAACTTGACGGTTTTATCACCAACTATGACAGCAGCGAATATGTGATCCTTGGGCTAAGGACAAAGGGCTTTGTTGCCGCGTCCAACTTTTCCAGAGACCGTTCTTCAAACAAATTCTGGCATGGAGGGCTTGCTGAAGTTTTGGTATACAATGAACCGCTTCCCATTTCAGTGATGAGAAAAATGGAGGGCTACCTTGCCCACAAATGGGGCATGGTTTCGAGTCTTTCAATGAGTCATCCCTATGTTAAATCTGCACCCAAGAGAAGCGTTTCCTCTGCTCACGCAAAAATTTACTGGGGCGGTACGGATGGTGGAAATAATGCGGGTCTCTGGGAAAATGTCATTGATATGAGTGAGGTTTTTGTTGGGTTGCGCCGACTTGAAAGGGATGTGAGCGTAATTGCGACTCCGGCACCAAACAACGCTGGAGGTACATTCCCCGCTCAAAAGCTAATTGATCTGGATTTACCCAACGATGGATGGCGTTCCACTTGGACTGCATGGTATAAGCAAAACCCCGAATTGACTTTCAATTTGGGGGGAACACGGGAAATGAACAACATTAGGATTTATCATCAACCGTTTGAGAGGCCTGATTCTCTTATGGAAGTGGAGGTATGGATTGCTGACGAGGAATTCAACTTCCAATTTCATGGAATTTTCCCTGGAGAAATTGGTTTCACCGAACAAGGTAGGTTTACGGATATTGATATGAATGGAGTGGTTACTCAGGCTATTCGACTCCTTCCTCGATATCGAGGATGGGGGCATCAGTTGGGCGAAGTGGAGTTTTGGGTTTACAGTAACGGTGATTTTGGTGCTCAAGTTGATGGTCTTGGTAGAGGACAGACCTATTTTTATCGTAGCTTTGTTTCCAATTCCGGAGGTTCCGCTTGGGCTCCGACAACAAAGGAATTCAAGGCAGGGGACAGGATTAGGTACGAAAAAGGCAAGTTGATCATTCATACCGACCTTGGGACATGGGAACATAGCAATGGAGATTTGAGAAATGGCACCATAACTGAGAGATCCTTTACCGATCCTTTGGGCAACAATTATTCCTACAAGGTTTGCAGTTTCGTTTTTGATCAGGTCGAGCTGCTTGGTGAGGTTGAAGTGATCGTCAAGGGAGAAAATTCTCTGGAAATTATTTCAAGGTCTGCTGATTTTGTCATAGGTACAACCATCGACGTATCCGGTGTCACTGGTTCGGCGGAAGGTGGGGGCGAGGCTGGTCCAGGTGGTTGGGCTGGTGGGGATTTGGATGGTAAAGGAAGGGGTCCAGGTGGTGGTCTGCCGGGAATAAGTCCGGGCGGTGGTGGTTATGGCGGAGCTGGAAGTCGTGCAACCTTTAGCAGTGGTTTACCTTATGGTGATGGTATGATCAGTAACTTGATCGGGGGTAGTGGTGGTGGTGGTTACAACGGTCTTTCGGGAGGAGGCGGTGGTGGTGGTGCTGTTCGTCTGGTTTCTGGTGGTAAAATTCTTGTGGATGCATTGATTCGCTCTGGAGGTGGTTCCGGTTTCAATAACTCTGCCGGGGGATCAGGAGGTGCCATTCATCTGAAAGGTGATGAAATTCTGCTCACAAACAAATCCTTCTTGGATGTTTCAGGTGGTACCAACGGTGGAGCCGGAGGCCGTATTTTCATGGAATCAAATGCATCGATAACAAATCTGGGCGAAAGCAATCTATTAGTCACAGGTGGCGGAGGTGATGCGGAAGGTACTCTTGGAACAATTAGGGTGAAAACTCCTTCACTTCTTTCGGGTCTTGATCTTGTAAATGGAATTTTGACCATAGACACAGACTCTGCAAAACTTATTCACAACGGAAAGAACATAGCTGTCGGGATTATCGAAGATAAGTATTATCGAGACAATGAGGGTGCATTATGGCCTTTCTCTGTCTGTAGGTTCACCTTTGATCGTATTCGCCTTGGTGGTAATTTGGTGATTAATCTTACAGGGAAAAATGCCCTTATGCTGGAGGCTAATGCCGGAAACATTCTTCTAGGTTCCAATCTTTACGCAAATGGAGGGAACAGTAGGGATGATGCCCCCGGTGTGGGTAGGCTCGGAGGATATGATGGAGTGGGTTCGGGTAATCTCTTGGGTAATGGTCCAGGTGCTCCAGCTGAATCTTCAGCTCAAGGAAATGGCGCCGCATACGGTGGTCACGGTTCTGGTGGAGCAGAGACTTACGGAGATGCTGCTCTGAATTTCCTTTTGGGTGGAAGCTCAGGTGGTTCTGGTCAGGAAGGTTCTGGTGCCGGTGGCGGAGCTCTTTTTCTCAAGGCGTCAGGAGAAATTACGGTTCAAGAGAATGTTATCATAAGTGCCAATGGTGGAAATGGAGGCTCTGATTCCGCCTCGGGTTCCGGCGGTGCCGTAAGATTGGAGGCAATACGCATCTTCAACTATGGTAGAATTGAAGCAAGAGCGGGTTCCGGTGTAACTGTTTCAGGCAATGCCCAGACCAGAGGTTCTTCCGGTGGGCGTGTTGCCCTCATTGCCAATGGTGACATCCATGCTGGTCAGATTGACGTCTCTGGAGAGTGGCTTTCCAATGAGGGTTCGGTTTTCCTTGGAGGAGAGCATTTGAACACTGTTCTTTCGGTCCAAGACAAACTTTTGACCATCGATACCAAAACTGGTTATTTCTCAGTGGAAGGTGGAGCGCACGGAACAGGTGAATTTACCAGTTTAACCTATGTTGACAACATGGGGCAGTCATGGCCATACGAAGTTTGTACCTTTAAGTTTGGAAACATTGACATTGGTGGCGCAAGTAGAGTTTTGCTTCGTGGCGATAAGTCCTTGGTTTTGGAAACAGTTGCCGGAGGTAATGTTTACTTGGGCGTCGATTTTGTAATGGATGGAGGAGATGCCGACACTGAGACTGGATATGGCGGCAAGCCTGTTTTGAATCCGTGGAGGGGACGAAGTTCGGAGAAGTTTTCGGGTTTTGGACCTGGCGGTCCCACCCCTGCCGGGAATTGGGGAATTGGCGCCAACTATGAGTATGGAGATCCTCGAATAATCGATCTTCTAGCGGGAAGTAGCGGGTCGAGCGGAAGACTTTTTCAGGGTTCAGGTGCAGGTGGTGGTGCCTTGGCCATCCATGCTGATGGAAATCTAACCATTGCAGATGGTATTTTTATTAGTGCAAACGGTGGAAACGGTCGTGCGGATGGAATTTACGATCATGGTGGAGGTGGTTCAGGAGGAGCCATAAGGCTTGTTGCCAAAAATATCTTCAATAAGGGCTTGGTTTCGGTCGAGGGCGGAAATCGAGGTGCCAGCGGAGGACGCATCGTTATGGCAGCCAGTGGTATTATAGATAGGGGCGTAGTTTTGGTTGGAGATGGTAGCTTTCAGGAAATCAGACCGCCAAAGATTAGTTTACCAAGAAAGCTTCATTTGTCTTACCTAAAAGTCAATGATTTGCAATTCAGGCAGACAGTCTTGACCAGACCGCAAAATCTCAGAGCCTACTGGCCAATGGATGAAGGGAGTGGAGTTGTCACCTCAGATGTGGTTGCCGGGTACAATGGTGCTCTTGTAGGAGATGCAACATGGCAGTCAGGCCGTTTCGGCAAGTCAATCCGCTTTGATGGTACAACTGGGTTTGTCTCAACTATGCTGACTGGTGAAGATCTTGGGATAGACGGTAAGAAATCTCGTACAATCTCCTTTTGGACCTATGTTGAAGACGGCAATCCGCGGAGTGAGCCTGGTTTCTATGGTTACGGCGAAAGGGCATGCCCCGGAGAAAACCGATATTGGGCAATTCGAAACATAAAAGATGGAGGTTACACCCAATTTTTGTCACAACATTGGTGTTGGGATCCAAGAGTTTATCATAACAATGACCTCCGCAATCGTTGGTCACATTTTGCTCATCTTTTCAATGGTTCGCAGGTCATGGTATATGTGGACGGGAGTTTGGTGGCGAACTGGACTCGAGGTGAAATCAGCACTGGCAATGCTGATTCCTTGCAGTTTGGTCGTTGGAGAAATGATGGGAATGCATACTTTCAGGGAAGTCTTGATGACTTTAGAGTCTATGATGCCGCTTTGGGTGGAAATGACATCTTGCAGATTTTTGAGGGCAAAGACATCAGTGAAAAAGTTATCGAACATCAATTCAATATTACGGCAACTGAAAACCCAACAAGGTTCGAGGTGGAAGGATTACCTGCTGGTTTGATTCTCAATGAGTTAACCGGTGAGGTTACTGGATTGCCCAATGAAGTAGGTGTTTTTGACCTTAATATCTCCGCCTTTAACTCAGCGGGTCGTGGAATCGAGCAGATTCAGGTTATTGTCAACAAGACAGCTCCCGTCACCTATTCAGTGAGTCCGCGTTTTGTAACTTCAAGTTCGGCTGAAATGTCAGCAAATATTGCTTCCAATGGTGGAGAATCCCTAACCATGTCACTTTTCTGGGGATCTACGGATGGAGGCATTAATGAAAGCATTGATTCAAATGATTCCAGTCTCTGGGATTACCGAGTTGATCTTAATGGTTCCTACAGTACCGGAACCGTAAGCCATTTAGTTGATGGATTGGATATGAATGGTACTTATTTTTATCGTTGGATGGCCTCCAATTCAGTAAATCCAAATGCTTGGAGTGAAGCTTCGGATACGGGTATGCTTGCATGGTGGAGTTTTGATGAGATTGATCAGACATTCTCGATGGATCGGGTTGGCAATCGAAAAGCTTCTTTTGTTGGCATTTCAGAATCAGATCGGGTATTTGGTCGCAATGGGAACGGATTACGGTTTGGAGGTGCTGGGGAACATTTGGTATGTAGGAATTTCAAGGGCATTCCTGCAGACAAACCGAGATCTTTGAGCATTTGGGTGAATACTTCTGAAAATGAGGGTTCAATTCTCAGTTGGGGTGATAATGGAAATGGAAACCTTTGGGAATTGGAAATTATAGATGGAAAATTTGGTTTGAGAGTCGGAGGTGGTCGTCTTGAAGGAATTCAGTCAGTAAATGATGGTAGCTGGCATCAACTTGCTGTTGTCTTTCCCAGTGCGGCTCAGGTTCTCAATGATGTCATTCTGTTTGTTGATGGAGATGTTTATTCACGAAATATTTATGGAAATCCGACGATAAATACTGGTGAAGATTTTGATATGCTTATAGGTACGAATTCGGGTGGCAACAATTTCACTGGAATAATTGATGAGCTTCGGATTTATGAGAGGGATCTAAGTCAGAATGAGATTAAGAGCATATTTCTCGATGGAACCATGGTTTTCTCAACCTTATCCGTTGCGAGCCCGCCAATTGTTGAACTTACTGAAGTTGAAGCTCAGGCTAACTCAAGTGTTGTAATTCATGGTGAATTGGTAAGCGTTGATTTGACCAACCCAACCGTCAGAATTTATTACGGACTTCAGGATGGTGGTTTCAGTGCATCTGATTGGAACAATTCCTTCGTTGAGGTGAATGGTGGTTCTGAAGTTGGAATTGGAGATTTTAATGCGACAATTACAGGACTCACACCAGGCGAAAGATACCATTTTAGAGCATTTGCGGAAAGTGACGACGGATTTGACTGGTCAAGTGGAACACCAGCGATTCGTAACCAGTTGATTGGTTACTGGAGGATGGACGAGAGCAATGGATCATATGTTGCTGATTCCATCGCCCCATTTAATGATGCGTCGCTTGTCGGTTTTGATCCTTTAGATAACCGATCTCAAGGGGTGATGGGTAAATCAATTTCATTTAACGGGTTTTCCACTTTGCTCGACTTGGATGCAAATGGAACAGGGTTTCTGGAAAAGTCTTTTGATGGAAGATCGGTGAGTATGTGGTTGAAGACAGATGGTGGATTCTACACTGGACCTAGAGTTGTTGGGCACTCAAGTATCGTAGGATATTACCCCTTTGACGATCAGAGCGGCACCGATGTCCCTGACCTTTCGGCAAGTGAATTGACCGGGAAACTTGTAAACGGTGCCAATCTCCAGACTGGAAATAATGGGCAAGCTGTTCATTTGGATGGAAATAATGATCGGGTCAGTATCCCGACAAATGGGCCGATGGCCAGTTTGAATCAAAAATCACATACAATTTCCATGTGGATAAATCCAGGAATTGAAAGTTCTGGCACTTACACGGAGGGCAGGCTTTTTGCTCATGGTTTTCTACGTTCCATAGATAACACTTATTACACAAATATTGAAAGCATGCTTGGACTGACACCAAGCGGATCAAACTTTCTGACCAATGGACCCGGAGGCAGGGGGCTTGATTTCAATAATGACTCAGATTATCGCAACGCTGGCATTGGGATCAATCGGAATGATCAGTACCTGAGTTTGTTTAACGGTGTTTTTTATGCCCCGCAGACAGGTTCCTATGCTTGGGAGATTCGTGGTAATGACGATCGAGGTACGATTTGGTTGGACTTGGACCAGGATGGAGTTTTTGAACAATCGGGAGACAAAGGTAATGAACAGTTATTATATCAACCCAACTGTTGTGGTACTCAATCTACCTTGATTGATTTGCAAACCGGATATTACCGTATCGCAATCGCTCATGGAGAAGGTGGCGGTGGGTCAAATCAGGAGGCATATTTTTCAACACCAGGCGGAGGTCCTACCAGTTTGAGCATTATAAAACCTTCGGACTACCCTACTCTTTTTCTTACACACAATGAAAAAACAGTTATGAGTCGTGGTCCCTTAAGACTTGTTCTGGACGGGAACAATAATTTGGTTTACACCCATGCTGATCAATTGGGCAGTGCGAAGGTTAGTTCTAATCTGGGGCTAAGTTCCAACAACTGGTCTCATCTCGCTTTATCCATAGATTACAACTCATCTAAACTCTCGCTTTATCTTAACGGACAAAAGAGAGGTGAAACGGATGTAACATCTGGTTCGCAACTCGAAATTTCCTCTTCCGTACCTTGGAACATCGGCGGTTCCAGTGCAATTTGGCAGGATCATTTCAACGGAAAGGTGGATGATCTCAGATTTTACAATTCAAGTTTGAGTGAATCTGAAATTTTGGAAATCTACAACGATGATCTAACCAATGTGGAACTTGCCGCGAATAAAAAGCAGATCATTTATGATGAGGGGACTGATGAATCAGGACTCTCCATAGCAATTGATCAAGATGGTTATGTTGTGGCGAGACTAGTCGAGGGTGGTTCAATGAGTACACTTTCATCCGAAAGTCCGATTCGTGATAATCAATGGCATCATCTGGTTGTGACCTTTGGGGATTTGCCAAAGATTATGAAAATGTATCTTGATGACTCTTTACAGGGAAATCCAGTCGTTCATAGTTCTTCATTCATTTCCACGCATCTGGAGAAACCTTCACTGGGTGGACTCACCGGAACCTCCTCTTTTCCATCATACGGCTCTTTTCTTGGAAATGTTGATGAATTGCGGATTTATGATCGTGGATTAACCAATGTCGAAGTTTCTGAGGTTTATAACGGGGATTACACCAATAATGGCAGTTTGGATTTTCTTGCCATTCGAAAGGCGAGCGTATTTGCGGTCTCCGCCGTCGATGTCATGCCAACTCAGGCAACCATGCGAGTTGATGTGGAATCAATCGGCGGAGAGGTTCAAGTAGTTGATGAATCATTGGATTTGAGTTTCAAGACAAGCACTTTCGATACGATGCAAGCTTGGTTTTCAAGCTACAACTTATCCACTGAAGTACAGAATGGTGGTCAAATAAGTTTTTGGACCGATTTGTCCGGAAGTGGTAAGCATTTTGAAAATTCATCGGGCGACCCAAGTGTAAAACATGATGGAATCAAAGGAAAACCGGTGATCGCTTTAGACGGAGATGATTTGCTTTGGACATCCGCGGATTTTGATTTTCTGACGGAATCGGGGTACACAATACTTACTCTTGCAAGGTACTCTGGCTCGAAAATCAACAGGGTCATTTCTTCAAGGAATCGTAATTACCTTTTTGGCTTTCAAAATGGACTCACTGGTCGTTGGTATGCAGAAGGATGGATTTCAACAGCAGGACCTTCCGATACGAATTGGCATCTTCATGTAGGCAAAATTGAAGCGAAAGGAGGAGATCCAGCTGCAACGTTTCGAAGGGATGGTGAGATTCTCACATCTGGATCTCGCGGTTCAAATAACAATGCATTTGATCCCGGGGTCCTTCAGATTGGTGGGTGGTACACCAACCGAGAAATGTCTACCTGTGAAATTGCTGAAATCATTATTTACGACCGAGAATTGAATGATATGGAATTACTCCAGTTGGAGGGATATGTTTGCCATAAATGGGAGCTAAATAAAGAAATACTATCCACGAATCATCCATATTTTGACGTGGATCCTTTCGGAGGATCGATCGATCAACAGAAAAAACTTTTAATTGGCGGCGACAAACCAGTTGTGAAAATCTTTTGGGGTGACGAAAAAATAGATGAGAATTCGACGGATGTGGATCCTGCAGATGCCACCAAATGGGATTATGTTTTTGAGATTAATGGTAGTCAGCCCGTAGGTCTAGGAAGGTTTCATGCAGAAGTGGATGGATTGCTTCAGGATACTGAATATTTTTACCGGGCACATGCTGAGAATCTTGGCGGTGAGCAGTGGTCACCAAATACCGAATCCTTTATCGCATTTGATACCACCTTTACCAAGTATACTATTGACGGCATGGTACTTTGGTTGGATGGCCAAGATATCGACGGTAATGGAAAATTTGACGATTTTCTTGATGCCTCTCCCATGCCGGTGTGGATTGATAAGTCCTTGTCCGAGAAACATGCCTTTCAAATTGTGTCACAGCGAGTACCCTCATACATGAGAACTTCTTTTGATGGTCTCCCGTCCATCCGATTTTCTTCTGGTGATGCTTACAATGTCGGATCCCTCGCTATCTCAAGTGGAGGAGTGCATGTATTTATGGTTTCAAAAGGGAGTGGTGTAGGCATCGGTGCAACTGATGGAGCGACAGGTTGGACTTTAGATGCCAAAACCGGTAACAGATTCGGTGCTTTTCAGAGTGAAAGCAATACTCTACAACAAATAAGTCTGGGTTTTGACCCTATGACTGGATATGGAATGCTTGTTGGAGAAATCGCCGAGATCATGGTCTTTGATAGAATGCTTCCAAAGGCGGAAAGACAAATGATTGAGGGATATCTTGCTCACAAATGGGGAATCGTTGATGATTTGGGACAAACCGGTTTCAAACTGACCCGTGGATTGAAGTTGTACTATCCGTTTGATGAGACGGATGGCTCGGTTGCCCAAGATTTCTCAACCGAGATGAGGCATGCGGAGGTGAGGGATGCAGACCTTAATGTTTTGGGGAAATTTGGATCAGGGATTGAGTTTGAATCAATCGATCCTTGGACTGCAAGATTAGATCTCATGCAGAATGAGCTTGATATCAGCAGTGCATCTTGGACTGTGTCCACTTGGTTTGAGACACCGATTATTAATGACGGTGTTTTCTTCCGGCATGTCTTAACTTATGGAGACCCCGGTCAAATTTACATGAAAAAGGAATCTTCGTTCCCGACGAGAAAGCTTATCGGTATTTATGATGGGGCAGACAATTTAACTTCATTCGATGTCAATTCGTTAACTTCGGGGTGGCACCATTTGGCTGTCAGTAGTCAAGTCGGTATAACTCGTTTTTATGTCGATGGTTCAATGGTCGGTTCGGTCAATGATCATATGTTGCTTGAAATTGAAACCGTAGGAAATGCTTATGGGAACAGTAAGTTCTCTTCCAAGTTGGATGATTTTAGAGTCTATGATCGAAGTTTTTCAGCATATGAGGTTTCCGTCCTTTACGGTAATGGTGATGGCGATTTTGGAGTTCATCCGTATAGTGATTATCCACCATCATTCGATAATGTCCCAGTTATCCTTCCTCCACGCAACCCCATCGTCTTTTGGACTTTCAATGAGCTTAATGGGACTCAAATAAGGGATGACTCAGGCAATGATAACCATGGTTTATGGGATGATAATGCCAGTTTTGTATCAGATTCGTTTGATTTTTCCGAATTAGGTAAGGAGGGTACGGCTCTTCGTTTTGATGGCAATCAGACCATTCGTCTGACAAATGACGACGATACCTTCGACATTAGGGGACCCTTCAGTATTTGCTTTTGGATGAAAACCAATGATTCAAGTGCTGAAATTTTGAATAGTGGTCAGTTCTCAATCCTTTTGTCCGATGGTTTCCTTACCGCTCATGCCAATATTGGCTCACAACTCCGATCCACGGAACCTTTCCCTATGCCCATTGATCAGTGGATCCACCTCATTTTCTCTTGGAACGGGAACAAACTGTCATTGTATCGAAATAATGAGCAGATCGTTACACCGGTAAACGCATCGGGCAACCTTACCGGAGACCCTACGCTGACCATTGGGGGAAGAAGGTTTCTGGGTGACGGTCCGTTTGAGGGTGTGATCGATGACCTTCGAATCTACGATCAGACTTTGACCTCAGCGCAGAGGGAATCAGTATACAACTTTGTTGACCCACCGCTTATTGCGTATTTTGGGGATGAGTATTCATATCAGATTGAAACTCTAAAAGGGCCCACGGAATTTAACGTTACCGGTTTGCCCAATGGACTTATGATCGATCAAAGCAATGGATTGATTTATGGTGAGGCTAATGAAACCGGAGATTTTGTACTTGTTGTAACTGCATCCAATCAATCTGGTTCAGATAGCATAGAATTTTCGGATCCAAGTCTAGTGGTCCTAAAGGGACGACAGAGCATTCTATCGGGAATAAATGAAGATTTGTTGTTCTATGGCGATGATCCATTGGATCTTAATCTCAGTTCCACTTCAGGGTTACCCGTATCACTTGAAATATTGGAAGGTAATCAGTCGGTTGATTTGAATGGCACTCGATTGAGTATCAAGGATTCCGGTTTCGTTCAACTGAGAGCATTCCAAGATGGCGATCAAAATTGGTTGGCTGCTCAATCTCTTCTGCTGAATTTTCAGATTATGCCTAAGGAGCTCATCATCAAAACAAATGACCAATTCAGAAAACCAGAACGAGCAAACCCCCCATTTACTTACGATTTATTTGGCTTGGTTAGTAATGATGACGTGTATGACTTGAACATCTCGATTATTCCACCTGTTCAAGACGGAAACCTTACTCACCCCACCCCTTTGGGACTCTATGAAATAAATTCGACTGCGGAGTTTTCGAGCAAGTACTTTTTTGCGCATCAAAATGGAATCTTAACTGTGTCTCCGAAGTTGGAACAGGAAATCATTTTCGACCAGAACCTAACAAATGTACGTGCAACTGAACCTTTTGTACCACTCACTGGATTTTCCCAGGGAATGGATGGCAACCTTACCCATCTTCCCATTACCTATTCCGTTCTGGACGAGAGCGTTGCCCAGATTTTAGTGACTAGGGAAGATGTGCTTTCCGGCTATTGGAAGTTTGATGAATCGATGTACGCTGGAGCGAAAGACGAAACCGGTAGTTACAATGGTACGCTTGTTGGACTTGAAACCACAGGAAGCCAGGCTGTGTGGGAAAAAGCGTACTTTGGGAATGGAGTGAAAATGGGAACCTCTGAGGGAAGGATTGACTTCGGCACTTTCGAAATGGAATCCAATTTCACGCTGAGTTTTTGGATAAGTCCAAGCAACACGGACTCCAATGGTACTAGAATGATTGCTAAGGACGGGCTGCCGGGTATGGACATTTTTAAGATTGAAAAAAATGACAACAACGGAACCGTAAAGGTTTTTCTATATTTGGATGGGCTTTCTGAGGAACTCATTCTTTCTACGGATTCTGAAGTTTTGACTGATGAAGTTTGGACTCATTTGAGTATTACCTATGAAGATGTTAATGGAAGCCTGTCCATTTATGCTGATGGTTTGCTCTTGGGGCAAAGTTCCGGGCACCACTTTACCGGAGCCGAGATATCATCCCGTTTTTCCACTCTTACTCTTGGAGGTGGTTCTCTTCCAATTGATGCATTGTTTGATGATTTGAGAATTTACAGCGATTGCCTGACTCCTTTGGAAATTTCTACGATTTATGGTAATGGTGGAGGAGACTTTGACCGCCTGAAACTATTGGGTGCAGGAACAACTCGTATCACCGCTCAACAGATGGGCAATTCTGACTTTGAAACCGCCATCCCCGTCCATAACTACATTACTGTCGTTCGTGTTCCTCAGTTGATTGATTTTTTACCTATACCAGATCAATCAGTTGGGGATTTCCCATACAGGCTTGAAGCAAATGCAAGTTCTGGATTACCGGTTATCTTTTATTCTTCTGATCCCGCGCTAGCAACCGTAGTTGGTGACTACATCTATCTTCAAGCTGCAGGTGAAGTGACGATCTCTGCAATGCAGGCCGGGGATCGCAGATATGAACCCGCATCTGATCAATCACAGTCCTTTACCATTAGGTGGGGCAATTTGTTCGCCGATTCCACCCCGGGACTCAAACTTTGGTTTGATGCAACGGATGTTAATGGAGATGGATTGCCAGATACATCGGATGATTTCATAAGCGGTAATCGAGTAAGTATCTGGGCGGATAAATCGGGAAATACGAATAATCCCGTACAGGCTAATATTCTCAAGATGCCCACTTGGACGCCTTTTTCTTTGAATAAGAAGGCAACTCTGCAATTTGATTCTGATTTTAATCAAATCTTTGATATCCAAAACGAGGTAACATCTCCTAATTTTATCTTTATTGTTCATCGTCATGAAGACAGCAATCCTTCAAATATACTTGGTGGCGACCTAAGAACATCAAGCACCGATGGTTATTTGTCGCTAGAGCATGGGAATGGCAATGTTGCCATTGTTTCGGAGTCAAATAGCTCGGAATGGAGCATAAGTTCTCTTAGAGTTGCACCTAATTCACAATCTTTATGGATCAATGGACAAATAATTGGAGCGGATGCTTACGCAGACGGAGTTCTTGCCATTGATCACGTTGGAGAGAACTTCAATGGTGAAATCGCAGAGGCTCTGATCTTTGAAGATGACATAAATTCCATTAACCGTCAAAAGATCGAAGGCTACTTGGCGCACAAGTGGGGATTCAATGAGGATTTGCCTCATTTGCATCCATATTCTGCTGAACCTCCTGCTTTTGGGGGTGATCAGGAAATCGTATGGGGTGGTCTAATTTCCTATGTTGAGGACAATACGACAAAGCATAAACTGCCTGATAGAGCATTGGGAGATCCCGCTTTCGAGCTTGTTGCATATGCCACATCTGGATTGCCTGTAAGTTTCGTATCCAGTGATTCCTCGATATTGACAATTGTGGGTAACCTTGCCTACTTGAATGGAGTTGGGGAGGTAACGATTTCTGCCATTCAAATGGGAGATACCCGTTATCATCCTGCATTGCCTCAGCATCAAGAGCTTAAGGTTATTTATCCGGTCGTGAAGGACGATCAATTGATCGTTTTTGATGAAATTGATATCAAGGTTAGAGATGATGAACCCTTTGAATTGAATGCCTCTGCAACTTCGGGTCTTCCGCTTGAATTTCAAGTTGATTTCGGACCAGCTACGGTAAATTCATTCGGAATTGTCAGTCTGGAGGGACTGGTGGGCACGGTAAGCATAACTGTGGCTCAAGGTGGTTCAGCCTATTTTAACCCTGCAGTTCCTGTAACTCGAACATTTGAGGTCTCATCAAAACAAAGACCATTGATCATTTTTCCTGATGATGCCTTGGAAGGAAGTTTGAATCCGGTCCCATACGGACATCGAGCTTTAACCCTTCAGGGTATTCGATCAACGAGCATTGGTTATCCCTATGAGATTACCAGTTCGAACTCTTCGATTGTTCGTATTCATAAGGGCAATAAGATCATTCCTCTCAGTGAGGGAGAAGTTTCACTAAGTTTTATTGTTCCGGAAAACGCATATTACGTTGCTTCAGAAAAACATCTTAAGAGACTAAAGGTAGTAGCTCCAACTAGAAGTGCATGGATCGAGTATCGAAAGCAAGATGTCCGTTATGCAAGAATTCAGGACCGCTTTGCTTCAAGATTGACTGCACGTGATGCAAACAAGTCTTATCCTGAATCCTTGCGGACTTTTGATGAGGATTATGCAGATTCTGATGGTGATGGTTATTCGAATTTATTCGAAAGAGCCATGGGACTGGATTCGCTTGGTCCAGACAACCCACAGCATTTGCCAAATAAGTTAATGGATGGTACAGATGGTAAGCAGAGGATTTCGTTCATTAGGTATAAAAATTCAATTCAAACAACTGGTGAGGATTTCCGGTATAAAGTTGAAGGAAGTTCGAATTTGAGAACCTGGTCAGGAATGAATGTGGTATTGGAAACGACCAAGACAGTAGATTTGGGAGGGGGTATGGAAAGGGTCACATTCTCGACTGAAAATGCTTTGAGGAAAGGTGGAAAAAGCTTTCTTCGGGTACGTGTCTACAAACCATAACATCCTTTCGTAGGCTTCATTGAAATATTCAAATTTTCTTAATTTAGGTTTGATGATTTTCCATTGAATGCCCAGAGTGACTAACTAAATATCAAATTACACATGAAAAAAATCATTCCTATCATATTATCTCTTATAAGTATCAATCTCTTTGCCGGTGAGTATCCGGATATCAGCATTAAAGAACTGCAAGGTGCAATAAAAAAAGGCAATGTAGCTGTTATTGACGTTAATGGTGCAAAATCTTTTGCCAAAGGACACATCCCTTCAGCAATTGATTTTTCCTCTCAATCCAAAAATCTTGCATCCCTTTTGCCTAAAAGCAAAGACACGCTGATAGTTTCATATTGTGGTGGGCCTGGTTGCCGTGCGTACAAAAGAGGTGCTGACGCTGCTGCTAAGCTTGGATACAAGAATATAAAGCATTTATCCGCGGGTATATCAGGTTGGAAAAGATCTGGTGCGGACATTGCAAAGAAATAGCTTTTTACAGCCATATTTGTAGTTTACCTAATTAAAAAAAGACTTGCCTGATAAGCTTCTTCTCATCCTTTTCCAGATGAGAAGAATAAGATTCCACTCCTAATTGGTTTTCCTTTAGGCACTTTCTTAACTTGTCAGAAAAGATTGCTTTGAATTTTTCAGGTAAAGATGTGTAAATTTTGCTTTTAAGCATAAAGGAGCATCTCGTTTCAAAGAGTCTTGTTTGAAGATTTAATTTTTTCAGCAAATCGATCTTCTCGCCTGACTCTGAGATTCTTTCGAAATGGCGAGCGAAGGATGATAACTCTGGATTGAATTCTTTTGGAATAGGCGGTTCGTTTGAAAACAGGCAGTAATTAAGTAATTCATCAGTTAGATCATTGATTATTTGATCTTTATTTCCATTTTCTCTCATCAAGTATTGTATTCTGATGCATAAATTTGTGAATCCGATCTGATGTTCGAGAACAAGTAGGGCAACGGGATCACTTTGATCGGAAATGTGCATTTGCGTAATTTCTTCAGTTGGGAATCGAATTTCCACTTTTTTGATTTCATCTCCAATCATACGTCCTAGCGAATTACCCCAATGCGGATGGAAATTGTGAGATGAACTCAAATACCAACCACCGAATCTTTGGTTGTATGGAGTGTTGTGGGAAGGCTTTTTTTTGTTGAGTACATCTAATGTTCCTCCACCAACGGCAGGAATCACCGAACCCAAAAGTAAACCGGGAATGTAATTAGTTTTTCTCGAGGCATGACATCTCATGCATTTATCAGATCTTTGGATTTTGAAAGATTGATCAATGCTCTTTTGGGGTAATTGAAAAACAAAGGGGATGGCACCAACATATGGATCAATCTTAAGCAACTCGATAAATCCACCTGGAACATACCCTAAATAAAGTTCATCATTGAAAAAAATTGCTCTAGGATTTCTTGGACTGATCTTACTAAGTTGTAAACTTGTATTAGAGAATACAAGTACTTGAGAGCTTTTAGGGATATTCAAAATTCTTAAAACGGTCTCGAGTGAATCCAACTCCGTATCAAACCCTTTTTTGTTTTTAATTTCATGTTTCGTGAAGTAATCATGCAACTCAGTGAGTGAACCCAAGTTTTCGTTCCCGTGGTAATTGTGAATCTTATTTTCAAAGTCAATTTCCACTTTTTTGATTTCTGCCATCAGAATCATGAAAGAAAAGTGGAATAGCATAAATTTAATCGATAAATTAAAGGATCTTTGGAAGGATTTCTTCATCCCTAATGATAGATGGAAATGTGATCTTTCTCTTTGCATTTTAATTACTATGGATTCATATTAATATAGATTTATATGATCAGTCAGATAAACCTGTGGAGTCAATTATTTCGTTTAATTAAACCGATGGGCTTTATCCTGTCTTTGTCATTACTCATGGGCGAAAGAATTGAGCAGTTTGGCTCAATTTCCATTCCACTTAATGGTGGATCGGCAGATTCTCCGTCTTTTACCGTTTTGTCGCCTGCACTCCAAGGCAGAATTGTTTTTAGGGGACAGGTCAAGCAAATCTCCAATAACACCTTGATTTTTCATAAAGTTCCTGACTTGGAAGACCCTTCAAACAACGATAAGGCTCCATTTGTTTCTGGCCAATTTGTATCCCAAAAACCAAGGTTGAAGGCTTTTTTGAGTTCTGTTGATCCAGGTGCCTTAGACAGAATAGAGATTGTGTCCGCAGGATCTGGTTTTCAGAATCCACCTTCAATTTATATTGATCTACCTGACAGCGGTTCCGAAAGAGGTGTGGACTACGAGCCAGCAGAAGCCTCTGCCAGTCTTTCCAATACGGGAACAATCAACGCGATTAATCTAACATCGCCCGGAAAAGGTTACTCAAGCGCTCCAAATGTTTGGAGTGAAGGCGGAGTGCACTACCTGAGACTCGTGGACGAAGACTCGAATAACACCGGGCGATATTACAAGATTATTTCCAATGCAAATGATAGGGTTACACTAGAGAATACTTTTAATGAGACACTCGGCGATGTTTTCTTCACAAACGCCATGATAGAAATTTTTACAGCCTGGACATTGGGAGACTTATTTGGGAATGAAAGTGTAACTTTATCCAGCGGTTCATCCACTGATGCCGATTTAATCTACCTTCAAAACGAATCCAATGGTTCGAGCTCCTATGAAGCCTTTTTTCACGATGGAATTTCTTGGGTAAGTAAAGATGATCCTAGCGTTATATCAAATAATCATGTCATCCGGCCCGGAGAGGCTATGATTTTAGCTAGAAAGTCCGGTTCTGATTTAAACTTAGTCTTTGAGGGTAATGCACTTACAGAAAGTAGCCTAGTGGAATTTCCACCTGCTGGATCAAATATCCTCATCTCCAACCCATTTGCCGTTGATATGATGCTCTCCGATCTAATTGACAGTGTCTTCACCTCAACAAGCCCTAGTGAAGGGACGAAATGGTTGTCCAGTGCAGATCAGGAGTTGGCCGATAATGTCCAGGTTCTCAAAAATAACGTTTGGACAACCTATTGGCAGGAAGGCACCAATGCGAATGTTTCGAGAAAGGCCTCGGCGACTGCCAAGTCCGGTAGCGGAGTCGGAGCATCCATGACTCAATTAGACATATCACTTGCTTCTGGAGTTATCACATCGATATCCAATGAGATTAACGAAGATATCATAATCACTTCTTCTGGTCATGGATTGACAGATGGATTTGCCGTTAAGATATTTGGTGCGAGGGGTTTAAAAACTAATTCAGCAAAGAATCAAATAAATGAAAATGAAGAGGTTGTAGCTGATGGTGACGGTCTGGTTGTTGATTCATCAGCCAACGGAATCCATGAAATTCAAGTGCTGGATCAAGATCGTTTTAAGCTCATCGACCGGCTGGGCAACTCCGATTTTTTAAATGAAGGGACCGCAAGATGGTCTACCGGTGATGGAGGGAGTGGATATTTGGAAAATGTCTTTGTTCTGTTTGTTGGCGGAGGTGGTCAGGGTGCTCGTGGAAACGCAATAGTTGCAGATGGAAAGGTTGTTTCAATTAGCATTACAGAGCCTGGCGCAGGATACATTGAAGCTCCGGAAATACTCTTTAGTCTTGGTGGATGGAAGAAACTAGGTGGAGGCGACACGCCATACAATGATGTATTGGTGCCAGCGGGATCCGGCTTGAGATTAATTCGCAATAATCAGTTTGGATTGGGGACACGAGTTCATTTGAAATCCCCTTTTTGAAATTTGACTTATGTGATGCTATAGGCATCGACATCCAGAATGTCGTGCACATCAGGATCTAAAGGAAACTTTTCTCTGATTTTTCCGAGTGCCTTAAGAGCACTGTTAACTGAAGATGTGAAATAAAAGAGATGATAGCGATATTGCCCTTTTATCTTCTCCAATGGAGCAGGTGCTGGTCCTTTGACTGTAATCTCCTCTAATTGACTTTTATTTACCAATTTTGCCCACTCCGAGCAGTAGTAATCGACTTTTGCCTGACTCCTACTTCTGAACAGATGCCGAATGAGATGACGGTAGGGAGGGTAATTAAATTCTTTCCGCATTTCCAACTCCTCCTCTAAAAAGCCATCCAAATCCGCTTTGCGCGCATATTGAATACTCGGTGAATGCGGAGCATAGGTTTGAATGAAAACCTCCCCTGCCCGATTGCCCCTTCCTGATCTTCCTGAAACCTGCACCAACATCTGAAACGCTTTTTCGGATGCACGGAAATCTTCCATTCTTAATGGCAAATCCGCATCTATGACTCCAACAAGCGTTACCTTTGGGAAATCAAGACCCTTGGCAATCATTTGCGTCCCAACAAGTACATCGATTTTACCTTTCCTGAAGTCTGACAAAGTCTCGCGAAAAAGATTCCTTTTCGTCATGACATCAGCATCCACTCTTCTTATCTTCGCGGATTTTGGCAGCAAATCGGAAACCAAGTCCTCGATTCTTTGGGTTCCATGTCCTCTTTTACGTAGGTCGAAAGATTTGCATTGATTGCAACTGAGGGGAGATGGTTTTCTAAAACCACACAAATGGCATTTCAGATACCCATCTGTCCTGTGATAGGTAAGTGCTATACTACAATCTTTGCAGTTCTCAACATGTCCGCACTCTGGGCAAAGCATTGTAGTATTGAACCCTCTCCTGTTAAGAAAAAGAATGCTTTGCTCGCGATTTGCAAAGCGTTCTCTTAGTGCTTCGACCAAAGGGACGGAAAAAATAGTAGTTGTCCTGTTTTTATCTTTTTCTCTGCGCATGTCTATCAAATGGACAAGGGGAAGTTCCCTGTCATCAACCCGTTTGGAAAGTTTACTTATTTCGTACTTCCTTTTGTGCACATTGTTGATCGATTCCAAACTAGGCGTAGCTGAACCGAGTACGCATACTGAACCATTGGCTTTGGCTCTTACCACAGCAACATCTCTGGCCTGATATCTAGGATTATCTTCCTGCTTGTAGGAAGTTTCATGTTCCTCATCTACAATGATCAATCGAAGGTTGGGTAAGGGAGCAAATATTGCGGAGCGAGCGCCAACCACAATTCGGGCATTTCCGCAAGTCAGGTTCCTCCATGCATCTACCCTTTCACCTGCTGATAAATGGCTATGCCAAACCACTACTTTCTCAGAGTAGAACCGTTCCCTTAAACGTGAAACAGTTTGGGGTGCCAGGGCAACTTCAGGAACAAGAAATAACACAGTGCCTCCTTGCTTCAATGCATGTTGCATAGCTTCAAAATAAACCTCGGTTTTACCAGATCCAGTTACTCCAGATAGCAATCTTGTTTTAAAAGTCTTTAGGTTTAAATCATCAATGATTTCACTTGCCGCCTTTTTCTGTTCTGTTGTCAGTTGGATGTTGCTCGGAACCTTCATAGAAGAATCTGGGGACTCGTCTTCGTATGCAACCCGTTCTACGATCTCATGTGTTTCAGAAAGGATACCCTTTTTAAGCAAATTATTTACTGTGGAAAACGAAGTGAAGGTTTTTTTAATCAGCTCGGAAGCGGGTAATGGATCTTTATGAATCTCAAGAAAGTCAATGATTTTTCGTTGCGCATTTGCTTGCTTTGAAATGTTACTGATGTCTCTGTTGTTTTTTTTAAGACAAATCAATCTTTGTGACTTGGGTTTCATTCCATCCCGAATGGCAGAAGGTATCATTGCCTCAAGACATGATTCCTTGGAACATGCATAGTATTTGCTTATCCAATTTGCCAATGTCATTAAGTCAGGAGTAATAGCGGGAGTTTCCTGAATGACTTTGATAATTTCCCTTATTTTGTGTTTGTTCGAAGGTTGCTCGCATTCAAAAGACCATATGATTCCTGAAACTTTTCTGTTTCCAAGTGGAATCTGAACCAAAGATCCAATCTTTATTCCCTTAGCCGTCACTTTGTTTACCAAATAGGTGAGCGGTTTATTGAAGCCACCAAGAGGTTGAACTTTTACAAGCAGACTATTGGCGGTTTGCATTTTCTATTCCCCGCGAAGATCAAAACATAAAACACGAGGGCCTTTACCTGAAGATCGATCTGTTTCATTCTGCATAATGTAGAGTAATCCATTACTTAATGCTGGAAGAGTCCAAGCTCCGGGGGCAAAAAACAATTGTTTCGTATCCAAAATCTTTATCCCATTGGGGTTCATCTCCAAAAGAATGAGCGAGCCCAATTCGGAAAGTCCAATCGCATTTGAGCCAAGATCGAGTAATGAGCCTCGGAAAAATTCCAAATTTAAGTCTCGATTCATGTATTTGTACTTCCAAGACAGACGGTTTTTCCATTTCACCTTACCAGATTCCGTATTAATACAAAAAATCTCTGCTCCTCTTTGGTGCCTGCCAGAGACTCCGTACAAATGATCGCTTTTAAAAATTGGAGTCATCCAATGAATATTAAGTTCTGGTTTGTGCCACTCGATTCTTGCATCAAAATCTTCATCAATCCTTATTAGGACCCCACCCTTCTCATAACATTCACTGAGAAATATCCTATTGTTTCCTATCGGCACTGCTGGAACAGCATTCGCAGATTCATAAGTTGAAGAGCGCCATGGGAAACGGGTTAGTGTTTGTCCATTTTCGGGATCGATAATCAAAAGGCCACCCTTTGGAGGCCGACTTTCGCCACCAGTAAATACCAGACAAACCTCTTTGCCGTGAAGCTTTGCCATTACTGGCGAAGAATAGCTTGCACCCCATTCATCTTTGCATACCCAATTTGTTTTTCCAGTAAGTAAATCAAAGGATACAACGCACTCACCATTCTCTCCTCCAACATTTACTATTACTGATTCATTTGTTATGATGGGATTGGAACCTTTACCAAAAAAATAATCCGGGATTCTAAATTCACTCTTTAAATCTCTTTTCCAAATCAATTTTCCGCTTACAAGATCCAGGCAGGTTAACCAGGCGGTTACTCCATGAGCATATACTTTTCCTTTCCAAATTAAGGGACTTGCTCTTGGTCCATTTGAATAACCGTATCGATCACGATACTCTGCCGGGTATTTATATGACCAAATCGCAGAACCTGTTTCTGGGTTTCGAGCTTCAATGATTTCATGACCTTCATCCAAATGAAATAAAATCAACTTATCGGCAGAAATTGCTGGAGATGCATATCCTTCGCCTTTTGCCAGTTCCCAGATCTTAACAATACTGAGTTCACCGGAAGAAGTCGACAACGGTGATTCTTGTGTTCTCGCATTGTCAAAAGGACCATTGAATCTGGGCCAAGTAAGCGTTTTTGCTCCGTTACTAAGCGGTTTGGCGATATGGTGTTTTGTTAGTCTGCTCCGTTCTTCCGCATAAATATTGCCGAAAAATAAAAATAGCAGTATTAGAGGAATTGTTTTTTTGAATGGTAATCTCACAGACTAAAGATCATGATGGTTATTATTGTGTTTAATTTGATAATGTAGTGTGATGAATTTTCACCTGATCTGTTCATAGTTACCTCCTCGCTAAAGACCAAATCAAGATGTAGCGACATAAATTTTGTGAAAGAATTCATTAAGTCAATTCCGTCTGGGTTTCATCATCGTAAAAAGCGCATCAATGCTTTTCGTTTCCTGCGTTTTGCATTGATACTGGTTTTTTTTGTAGTGGTATATATGAACATCTATCGACATCTAATGTCGGAGGAAAGGTCAGAAGCAATTGGTTGGATTGAATCTTTTTATTGGGTTCTAACTACAATGTCCACATTGGGTTATGGTGATATTACCTTCTCTGAAAGTAACGGCCGTTTATTCTCTATGGTCGTTATGTTTACCGGAGTGTTTTACCTGTTTATCGTGCTTCCTTTTGTGTTCATGGAATTTCTTTACAAACCATTCATGGAATATCAAACAGGAGCACGCGTGCCTAGAAAGTTTGAAGGGTCAGAGCAAAAGCATCTAATCCTGACTCACTATGATACCATAAGTCATGATCTTATGGATAAACTAACTCAATTTGGATATCCTTTTATTCTTATCGTAGAAAAACTAAAGGATGCACTTAGGCTCAATGACATGCAGATTCCAGTTATGCTTGGTAAACTTGATGATGCCAAAACCTTCGAAGATGCCGGTATTGACAATAGTGCCATGGTAGTTGCAACTGATGATGATATTCGAAATGTTAACATTGCCTTTAGGGCAAGGGAAGCAGATCCGGAATGTATAATTACTGCGACCTGTAATCGAGTTACGTCTGAAGAAATACTTTCCCTTGCAGGGGCAAATCACATTGTAAAAGTCTCAAAACAAATGGGTTCTTTTTTGGCACGGAGAATCAGCTGTACTGATCGGAGCACTCATCTTATAGGCTCATTTGATGAGGTGAAAATTGCCGAAGCAACCATTCACGGGACACCCCTAGTCGGACAAACCTTGAAAGACACCAAATTAAGAGAGGATCTAGGCGTGAATGTGGTTGGGATGTGGGAGCGTGGACACTTTCAACTCCCTGAGCCAGAAGCTTTGCTAAACAATCACACCGTTTTGCTTTTGGCGGGAATGGATTTGAATTTTGACAAGTATGATGAGCGGTTTGGAAAATATTCCAAGAATCTTGCGCCAGTAATAATAATTGGGGCAGGACGAGTCGGTAGAGAGGCAGCCAGTTGTTTGGAGGAGATGAGTGTGACTTATCGAGTAATTGAAATGGATGAGTCGAAAGCTTCCAAAGTCAAAAATTCAATTGTGGGAGATGCATCCAATAAGGCAATTTTGGAAAGAGCGGGGATCAATAAGGCTCCTGCCGTTTTAATCACCAGTCACGATGACGAAACAAACATTTACCTTACAATATATTGCCGAAAACTTCGTCCTGACGCTCAAATAATTACAAGAGCCTTCCTTCACCGTAATGTTGAGCCGCTCCATCGTGCTGGAGCTGATTTCGTCATGTCCCAGGATCACATGGGAGCTAATACCATATTCAATCTTCTCAATAGAGCTGAAATTCTCATGATCACTGAAGGATTGGACATCTTTAGCCAAAAAACGCCAAAATCCCTTATTGGTGAAAANTTAAAAGATTCCAAGATAAGGGAGAAGACCGGATGCAGTATTGTTGCCGTAAAAGGGAATGGCAAAACAGTAATAACGCCCTCACCAGATCATGAGTTTTCCGAGGATGGAGAAATCATTTTAATAGGAGACGAGAAGGCAGAAAAAGACTTTGAATTAAAATTTTGCTGAATAAATAATTTCTTTTGCGCATATACGGCTTTTTCCGTTTTCAAGATGCCTTATGTAATTTAAGTATAAATTTTACATNAGTTTATTTCAAAACCATTGCCCATTGCTATGAAGCTCATTTATTTGTTTGTATTATTCTTCCTGCCCTTCTTTCTTTCAAACGGTAAATCGAGAATTGGTGAATATTATCTTGGTTTCGGTTATGGTACGGTTGATGACTCTGATGGTCTCTTTGACGGTGATTCATTCAATTTCTTCACCAATTCATTGGCCAGTGACTCGGTCGATTTAAATTTTCATTACACATATTCTGGCTTGGACACGAATTCCTCAAAAGAGACTTTTTGGAAACTCGGAATTGGCATGAGATACCATTTTGATCACTTTCATGATAACGATGGTATGTTCCGACCTTTTCTCGGTGCTGGTCTCCAATACTTTGATGATTCAGGAAGTCTNTTNCAAGAAGAGGATGGCTTTGGCTGGACTGTTGAGTTAGGAGCGGAACTGTCTTTTACTCAAAATGTTTCCTTTTTGTTTTATTCCAAGTTGTATGGTTTGTGGAAAGATTTTCGTCACAACGATTTTGAGATCAATTCAGAGTTAAATTGGTGGTTGGACGAGGAAAACGCGATCTCAATTGCCTACTTGAGAGCGATTGACGCAGGATCTGATTCTGTCTTTTTTAAATACATGTACTCCTGGAGATAATCTCCAGTTCTTGAGGTAAGTGGATGCAATTAACAGACTTTGACTCTCCTCCTGATCGCTTTGGCCAAAGTTCCCTGAAGTGGGGTAAGTACGAGGATACCGATGTCATACCTTTGTGGGTGGCCGATATGGACTTTAAGTCTCCACCCTCGGTTTTGGAACAGGCAAGAATCTCTTGTGAACATGGAAATTTTGGATATGGCAGACCTCCTGAGGGTTTGCTTGAGCGAATTATTGAAAGATCAAAGAACTTATATTCTTGGGATATTGATGCCTCATGGGTGGTTTGGTTGCCAGGAATGGTATGTGCTTTAAATGTGGCTTGCAGATGNTTTGCCGACAAAGCCTCCCAAGCGATCATTCAAACGCCCATTTACCCGCCATTTTTGAGTGCTTCGAAGAATTTTGGTCTTCCTTTGAAGAAAGTCCCCCTGATATTGAAAGGTACAAGATTCACCATTGATTTTGATGCTCTCTCGATGCTCGAGACAAGGCCCGGTGATTTGTTTATGCTTTGTCACCCTCACAACCCGGTGGGCACTCTTTTTAGTGAGACTGAATTGCTTGATCTGATTGATTGGATTTTGGATAGAGACCTCTACCTCTGTTCAGACGAAATTCATTGCGATCTCATTCTTGATAAGAAATTGAGGCATATTCCTCCTGCTTCGCTCAATGATAGGATCTCCGAAAAAAGCATTACATTGATGGCTCCAAGTAAGACATTCAATATTGCTGGATTTGGTTGTTCTTTTGCGATTATTTCAAACACAGCCATTCGGGCAAATTTCAAGCGATCGATGATGGGTATTGTTCCTGATCCTCCAGCTATGGGTTTCCTGCTCGCAGATGCAGCCTATCGAGGGGGTGAGCCATGGCGGTTGGAGTTGATTGATTATCTTAACGGAAACCGATCGTTGGCGATGAATCGATTGAGCGAGATTAAAGGATTGATTCCCTACTCTCCTGAAGCCACCTACCTTTTATGGTTAGACGCCAGGAATTTGCCTGTGGAAAATCCGCATCAGTTTTTTGAAGAAAATGGAGTAGGATTGTCGGATGGCAAGGATTTTGATGCTCGGGGATTTCTTCGACTCAATTTAGGATGTTCAAGAGAACTTCTTAATAAAGCCCTGTCCCGCATGCAGTCGGCTTGCGAGAAACTTTCTGCAGGATGAGCGAAAGTTTGCCTTCACANAAAGAAAAGAAACTCTCCGAATTGAGAAAAATTCTACGGAGGCATGATGAGTTGTATTACAAGGAGGCAAAACCTGAGATTTCAGACCAAGAATATGACCGTCTCAGTCGTGAGTTTGATAAACTGATTTCGGAATTAGATCCTTTGGGGCTCTTTTCTGAAGAAGAAAATGAAGTTCATGTCGATGGAGTTTTCCCACCTAATGTAGGAGATGACAGACTTGAGGNGTTCGAATCGCATANTCATGCTGAGATGATGCTTAGTCTGGATAATACCTATGACCAGTCTGAATTTTTTGATTTCGATAAGCGATTAAGGAAAATTTTCGATCAACAAAATTTAACCTATGTGGTCGAGCCAAAGATTGATGGAGTTGCGGTATCACTTACTTACAAGCAAGGAGTGCTTGAATATGCGACAACTCGTGGGAACGGGTTGGAAGGGGATATTATTACACAGAATATTCTTCACATCCAAAACCTTCCGTTGAGAATTCAATCAAGTGATGCACCTGATTTCATCGAAGTTCGTGGTGAAATTTTCATGGACCATGAGGAGTTCATCAGAATTAATGAAGAGCGTGCATTGGAGGGAGATGCCCTGTATGCAAATCCTCGCAATCTTACCGCCGGGACGGTAAAACTTTTGGACCCTAAACTTGCCAGGCAAAGAAAACTCAAAATAGTTCTTTATGGACTTGGGGCATGCCAACCAAATGATTTTTTCAAAACCCAAACTCATTTTCATGAATCATTGAGAAATTGGGGGTTTCCCACAGTTGAATTTGTGAAAACCGTCGCATCTGCAAGTCAAGCATGGGAACAGATAAAAGAGTTGGATCGATTGAGGCATGGATATGCCTATCCAACTGACGGTGCTGTGATCAAACTTGACTCAAGAAAAGGACAACATACTGCAGGTAACACATCTAAGGCTCCCCGATGGGCGATTGCTTACAAGTTTGNGTCGGAGAGACAAACAACGCAACTTAATGATATTATTCTGCAGGTTGGGCGGACAGGAGCGATTACACCAGTTGCTTGTCTTACCCCGGTTCAGTTGGCAGGTACTCTAGTCTCAAGGGCTAGCCTTCATAATGCAGATGAGATCAAGCGAAAAGATATCCGGGTGGGCGATTATGTTATTGTTGAAAAGGCAGGCGAAATCATACCCCAGGTAATCGAGGTAGTTAGGGAGAAACGAACCAATCATTTGGATGAATTCAAATTTCCTGATTATTGTCCTACTTGCCAAAGTTCTTTGACAAGAACCGAGGGAGAAGCGGTTTGGCGTTGTTCAAATCAAAATTGTCCAGATCAACTAAAGGGCAGGATCGAATATTTCGCAAGTCGTGGGTGCATGGATATCGAAAATTTGGGTGAAGCGGTCGTTGGACAGTTGGTCGATTCTCAAAAAGTTTCCAAACTTGATGATCTTTATCATTTGGAGGTACAGCATCTCATTAACTTGGAAGGTTTTGCCGAAAAATCAGCCAGTAACCTTATTGATTCAATAGAAAAGAGTAAAAAACAAGACTTTTGGAGAATTTTATGCGGTCTTGGGATCAAGCATATTGGTACTAGCGCATCCAAAGATCTGTCTCGTAACTTCTCTGATTGGCGGGATTTGGCAAATGCTTCAAGGGATGATTTTATTTCCATTGAAGGCATAGGCGAAATCATGGCAGACAGCCTAGTGGATTTTTTCAGTAACGACATAAATCGATCTTTATTGGAATCGTTGGAAAGCTTAGGTGTTGTCCTTAGTGGTAATCCTGGCAATCAGGTGCCNCAATCATTGGATGGAATGATTTTTGTACTTACCGGAACCTTGGAAAAGTTTTCTCGTCAAGACGCTACCCTTCAGATTGAAGAATTTGGAGGCAGAGTATCTTCCAGTGTAAGCAAAAAAACAAATTATGTAATTGCGGGCCCTGGTGCTGGTTCGAAATTGAGTAAAGCGGAGAGTTTGAGCATTCCCGTTATGAACGAAGATGAGTTTCTTTCTTTTCTGGAGGAAGCAAGGTCTTAATCCCGAATAGATTTGTGGTAAAATAAAGATCCACTAAAATACAAATTCCGATGTCCAACCCCAAAAACTCAACTTTTGACTCCGTCGATGATGTCCTTAAAGACATATCATCCGGTAAAATGGTTATGGTAACCGATGATGAGTCTAGGGAAAATGAGGGTGATCTTGTAATGGCTGCTTCCAAGGTTACTCCCGAAGCAGTCAATCACATGATTCTGCACGGGAGGGGCCTAATTTGCGTCCCTCTACTTCCAAATCAGCTAGGTCGGTTGGGAATTTCGAGTATGGTTCCTCACAATCGGGAGGCTCAGAAGACTGATTTTACCGTTTCCGTCGATGCAGCCAATGGAATAACAACCGGTATAAGTGCTTTTGATCGTTCTAGTACCATTAAAATCTTGTCATCCCCAAATGCTACTCCTGAGGATCTTGTCCAACCTGGTCACGTATTTCCTTTGCGTGCCAGATCCGGTGGCGTTCTGGAAAGAGCTGGTCATACTGAAGCCGCTGTCGATTTGGCTACTCTTGCAGGTTTGCACCCAAGTGGAGTAATCTGTGAAATCTTAAAAGAGGATGGTTCTATGGCGAGATTACCGGACCTGAAGAAGCTAAAAAAGAAATGGGACATGAAATTGCTCTCGATTGCCTCTCTTATTGAGTATCGTCATAAGCGGGAAAAGTTAATTAAAGAAGTTACCGTTAGTGAATTCACTCATTATCTTGGCAAATTTCGACTTCATACGTTCAAAAGCATATTAGACGGTCGCATTCATTACGTATTGAGTTATGGAAAATGGAACAAATCCAAAACCCCAATGGTTAGGGTACAGTCTGCCAATGTTGTGTCAGACGTGTTGGGCTATTCGTCCAATGGTGAAAGTCGTAATGCCGTGGAAGATTCTTTGAGAGCGATTGTTTCTCATGGTTTTGGAGCACTGCTTTACCTAGAACCGAGGCGTAATGATGAATATTTGCGCCATGCACAATCCAATGGTCCAAAAAATGAAACAAATAATCATCTGATGGATTTTCGTGACTATGGGATTGGTGCTCAAATATTGTCCGCACTTGGCATAAACAAACTGATTTTGCTTACCCGAGACAGTAGACGTGTCATAGGTCTGGAGGGATATGGTCTTGAAATTGTGAAAAGGGTTAAACTTCTTTTTTGTAATGAGCACTGATTCGCCCAATTTCTCTACAGTTGACCCAAAATTGTTTAGTGTAGGAGTGGTTTGTGCCTCATTTAACCCAAAATTGTGCGATGCTCTGTTGTCTAGAGTAACCAGTTGCTTGGAGGAAAATGGAAAGCTAGGTGAACTATTGATTGAGAGAGTTCCTGGTTCAAATGAAATTCCCAGTTGCATTGATCTTATATTACAGAGCTCATCTTTAGATTGCATGATTGGGCTTGGAGTTGTCATTAAAGGATCAACCTCTCACCATCATTTAGTTGCGGAATCTACCGCTCATTCTTTGCAAACTTTGTCTTTGAAATATCATATTCCAATTATTAATGGGATTGTTGTTACGGATGATTTGCCTTCTGCTGAGCAGCGTATTGTTGGTGAGATAGATAGAGGCCTGGAATTTGCTCAAGCTGCCCTTCGTATGGCCCAATTAAGAAAAAAATGGACCAAGATTTAGTCATTAATCCAAGTTGGAGCGATAGGAGGCAAAACCGCTGCGCAGCATTCCGTTTTCTTTTTCAGTGGGAAATGAATCCTTCCGATGATCTAAACCGAGATCTTGACGAATTTCTTTCGAAGTTGGAAAAAGAAGATGACTTTTTTTCCTATGCAGTTGAACTGATTGCTGGAGTTATTGAAAAGAAGGATATTCTTGATTCAATTATTCGTGAATTGGTGACGAACTGGGATTTTTCTAGAGTGGCCAAGGCTGACTTGGCGTTGCTTCGATTATCTCTTTATGAGATAAAATACCGTTTGGATGTCCCACCGGTCGTTGCAATTGATGAGGCTTTGGAAATTGGAAAGGAGTTCTCTTCTGAGAATTCTGGTAAGTTTCTTAACGGAGTTTTGGATAAGGCAAGGAAGCAGATTGCCAGACCAGCCAGAAAGCCTGCAGTTTGAGCTGAGTAAGAAATTTACACTCAGCTGTCTCAACCTTTTCCAATTCCTTTTGCTTCGAATCCGATGGAGCGTATTTTTTCCAAGTCAAGCAGGTTGCGTCCGTCAAAAAGAATCGCCGGTTTGATCATAGAATGGTANACCTCAACAAAATCAATTTCCTTAAACTCATCCCATTCGGTCAGGATTGCCACGCAATGGGATTGATTGCACGCTTCAGACGCAGACTTACAGATTTGGATGGAAGATTCATTTTCCTTCTTGATCCCAAGAGAGGAAAGAATNGATTCCTTGGGAACTTTTGGGTCGTAGATTGCGAGCGTCGCTTTTTCTTCAATCAATCTACTGCAAATTGCAATGGCCGGCGATTCTCTGGCATCGTTGGTGTCCTTTTTAAAGGCATATCCAAGGATTGCGATTCTCTTCCCAGAAACGGTATTGAACATTGAATCGAGGATTCTTGTGACGAATCTTTCCTTCTGATATTCATTCATCCTAATGATTTGTTCCCAGTACTCAGCTACTTGTGGGAGTCTGAAGTAACGACAAAGATAGCAAAGATTCAGAATGTCCTTTTGAAAGCAAGATCCACCAAAACCAATAGAACTTTTTAAAAAATTGGGACCAACTCTGGAATCCGTGCCAATTGCTTTGGCGACTTCGTCCACATTGGCTCCTGTCTCTTCGCATAATGCGGATATCGAATTGATACTGGAAATCCTTTGAGCTAGAAAAGCATTTGCGGTGAGTTTTGAGAGTTCAGAAGACCAAAGATTTGTAGTAATAATACGATCTTCCGGCACCCAGTTAGAATAGATTTCGACTACTTTTCGTACGGCAGATGCACCTTCGGCTGAACTATCTCCACCAATCAATACGCGATCCGGATCAATTAAGTCTCTGACTGCGGTGCCTTCAGCGAGAAATTCGGGATTGGAAACTACCTGATGGTGAATGTCAGGACTGGTTGATTTGAGAATGGTTTGTACCATCTCTGCAGTTCTTACTGGAACGGTCGATTTCTCAACGATGACCTTGGGGTTTCGTGAGATTTGAGCAATTCTCCTGGCACATGACTCAACAAAGCGAAGATCTGCCGCTTGACCTAACCCAGAGCCATAGTCCTTGGTTGGAGTATTCACACTTATGAAAATTATTTCAGATTCCTCAATGAAACGGTCAATTTCAGTAGAGAAAAATAAGTTTTTATTTCTTGCCATGGATACAACCTCATCCAGACCAGGTTCGTAAATGGGAAGATTATCCGAATTCCATGCATCTATTCGTTCTTGGTTCAGATCCACCACTGCAACTTGAATATGTGGACATTTTGATGCAATCATAGCCATGGTCGGTCCCCCTACATAACCTGCACCTATGCAACAAATTTTCATCTATCCATCATTAGAGCAAACCATAGTTTCTTGCGATTAAATTTTCTTTATACAGAAGTATGGATATGGAGAATTTTTTTACCATTCCTTGGTTTAGGTTATTTTTATTGCTGTTGATCATATACCTGATTGTGGCCNCGCTAACTTGGTTTCTGGGAGATCGACTTGTTTTCCCCGCACCTGCCAAAGGTTCTTATTCCGAAGTAGATGTGAGTTTTTACATCAAGCTCAAAAATGGCAAGTCAATAGCCTGCATGCAGAATGGTAATACTTTCAATCCAATGCGGACCATAATTTTCAGTCATGGCAATGGAGAGGACTTGGGGAATTTGGAATCGTTTTTAAATCATTTCGGCTCAGATTCTACTGAAATGATCGCTTATGATTATCCCGGGTATGGTTTAAGCAATGGTAAACCAAGCGAAGAAGGATGTTTTGATGCAGTGGAGGCAGTCTATGATAAAGTAGTTGAGGATTTTGAAAGAGATCCGAAGAATATAATATTATGGGGTCGATCTCTCGGAACTGGACCATCACTGTTTCTTGCCTCAAAAAAAGTAGTTGGTGGTCTGATTTTGGAAACTCCTTTTCTGTCTGCATTTCGTTCGGTAACCGGAATTACCATGCTTCCCTGGGATCGATTTCGAAATGTCGACTTCACTGAAAAGGTTTCCTGTTCCTCTCTGGTAATTCATGGTACATTGGATGAAGTAGTTCCTTTTCGTCAGGGTAGGAAAATCTTTGATCAATTACCCGAACCTAAGGAATTTCTTGAGGTAAAAGGAGCCAATCATAACAACCTTGGAGAGGCAGGCGGAAAGAGATACAGGCATGCGATTAAGGAATACTTAAATTCGATTGGTAGTTGATTTTTGAATCAGCTTGAACTAAGTTATTCACATTGGTGAAATTAGGTATGGGAATTATTTATGATTGGTTTTAGTCGTAGGGAAAAAATAGTTTTTCGATATTCTCTCTTTTTCCATTTCTTTGGTGCATTTATTCTCTTTTCACTAGGCTTTTTGCCTAGCTGTGAAGAGGAACCAGAGGAAATTCATGTTTTCGAACTCGCTATGTCAAGCGATCAGCCAATCGTTCCCCAAGCATCTGAATTACCCACCCTACCGCCGCCTCCTCCCATCGAGCCAACTCCTAAACCAAGACCTAAGCCACCTGTTATTGAGCCAGTTATTAAAGCGAAGCCAATACTTAATCCCGAACCAGTGCCTACAGAAGTTCAGCCGAAACCTATCTCCAAACCAAAACCTATTTCGAAACCTATTGAGAAACCCAAAGCGATCTCTTTCGATGAATTTAGGAGGCAGAACAAACTACCTAAGGTTCAAAGTAGCCAAAAAATTACCAAAACTNTTCCTCTTGTAAAGATAGATTCAAGTCGCATGAAACCTCTTGAGATAAAGGTTTCTCCAAATGATGGGACATCATTGAAATCCTTACCTTCTTCCGTCCTCAATTCCTATCTTTCGTCAGTCAAATTGAAATTAGAAAAAGCATGGCAATCAAAACTTCGCTCCTCTTCGATTGCAAGTGGTGGTGAAGTTTGGTTAAGCTTTAAGATTTCCTCCAATGGTTTCCTGATTAATCAAATCATATCCAAATCATCTGGTAACCGAGAGTTGGATAATCTGGTTCTTCAGGCGGCGAATATGGTTGGAAATGTAGGAATCCCACCTGGTGGAGTACTAGATTCATCCTTGAAAGTGCCTTTCCGCTTGAATTAGAATGCTTCAATGAAGTTTGATTGGAAGAGACCGCTTGCACCCATTTTATTGGTTGCTGGTCTTTTTATCTGTGTTTCCCGAGACCCAATCGTGGGATTAGGGCTTTTTCTGGTAAGCTTTGCCCTGATTCTTGGATTCGGCAGAGGAACTTCCTGAGCCCGCTATCTGTGCCAGTGTAAATTGCCTCTCCTGGCTTAGGGAAATTAAGTGATCTTGAGCGGAAAAAAGGGTTCTTCTTCTTTTTGGGGCGGGGACATATTGTCCATTTTGTTTTAGTTCGCATGCAAAGGAATTATCCGCAAGGATGTCTTCCATAGTTTGAAGAATGGTTCTTTGCATATGATCTTCTTCAATTGGGAATACGACTTCAACTCGTCTGAAAAAATTTCTTGGCATCCAATCNGGACTTCCAATGTAAGTGGTTTCTTCTTTGGGCGAATTTTTGAAATAATAAACCCGACTGTGCTCTAAAAATCTTCCCAGCAGGCTTCTTACGCGTATATTCTCACTTAGGCCTCTTATGCCCGGCACTAGACCGCAAATCCCACGAACAATAAGATCGATCTGAACACCTGATTGAGAGGCGGTGTATAGTGATTTAATAATCTCAGGGTCAATCA
The DNA here is from genome assembly GCA_002692535.1 of Opitutia bacterium. GTDB lineage: Bacteria > Verrucomicrobiota > Verrucomicrobiia > Opitutales > Seribacteraceae > Seribacter. The sequence goes on along the minus strand of NZKO01000022.1, from coordinate 1,838 downwards.
AGCTGTTAACTTTTATGATGATACGNGCATCTTTTCCATTTTTTGCGACTTTCGATTCGTGTTCGATTTTTTNAATCATGGACTCATGTAAATTGAAAGGTGCGACCAGTAGTTTCTTAAAAACAGGTTTGCGAGTGTATCCGGTAAGTGTGTTGAAAAGATTAGCCATATCTGAGGTCAAGGCAGCCCTGGATGTGAAAAGGCTGTAGTCAGTGTATGTTTTGGCAGTACTTGGATTATAGTTGCCAGTTCCAAGATGAGCGTATCTCTTTAATTTTTTTCCTTCTCTCCTTACGACCAAACAGCATTTGCAATGAGTCTTAAGTCCTGCGAGTCCATAGACCACATGAACTCCAACCTCTTCCATTTTTCTCGACCATAGGACATTAGCCTCTTCATCAAACCGGGCTTTTAGTTCGACCATCGCAGTTACTTGTTTTCCATTTTGAGCGGCTTCCATCAATGCTTTGATAATTGGGGAATCGCCACTGGTCCTGTAGATGGTGAGTTTTATAGCAAAAACCTCGGGGTCAATTGCCGCTTGGCGGAGAAAGTCAACCATGGGAGTGAAGGAATCATAGGGATGATGCAACAAGTGGTCATTCTCACCTATTTGAGCGAAAATATCCTTCCTTACACTCAATGGTCTGGGGACAAAGGACTCAAAGGGAGAAAACTTCAAANCGGGGCAATNCAGCAAATCAGGGAGTTTCATCAATCGATAAAGATTAATGGGTCCATTTATCTTTACGACGTCCTCAATGGAAAGATTGAGGGATTCAAGAAGATCACTCAATACATCATTGTCAATTAAGTGATCGATTTCCAGTCTAACTGCCGCACCTCTTTTTCGGTTGTGAAGCTCGTCCTCAATACTTAAGAGCAGATTTTCGACTTCTTCCTCATCCACATAAAGATGGCTGTTTCGCGTTATACGAAAGGCCCATGCACCCAATGCCTCATGACCAGGGAAAAGATCCGAAACAAAATACCTTACCACATCACTTAGAAAAACAAATGTCTCCTTTCCTCCTGATTTGTTATCATCTGATTCAATGCGAACAAGGCGTGGTAGAATTCTCGGTACTTGGACCACTGCTTTTAAGGGAGTCGAATGCTTTTTCCTCAAATTTCTCAGGGAAACAAATAAATTGAGTGATTTGTTCAGAATCAGTGGAAATGGATGAGTGGGGTCCACAGCAAGTGGGGTCAGTACAGGAAAAACTTCACGCCGAAAGTAGGCCCTCAACCAATTGAATTCAGATTTGCTCAGTTGGTCGATCTCTTTGAAATTAATATTTTCTTTGGCTAGTGCAGGTTTTAATTCATCTCTCCAACAGCTGTATTCCCTTTGAGACATTGCGTGTGCTCTTCTCCTGATTTCATCCAATAATTTCTTGGGTTGGCTTCCATCCAGACTGGGTCGGGTAATTCCGGCATCTACTTTTTGCATTAAACCTGCAACCCGAATTTCATAGAATTGGTCGAGATTAGAACTTACGAAGGAAAGAAACCTTATTCTTTCCAGCAAAGGATATTTATCGGAGAATGCCTGATCGAGAACACGCTCATTGAACGCAAGCCAACTCATTTCACGATTGAAGAACTTGGGTTCGATTGGATCCACTGGCGTCTTAGCAACTGGCATATTATTGAATTATCTTTTTTTTATCGAATTAGACAATGGAATTTCCCATCTCAGCTACTTGACCCATTTAGAATTTTATCATATTTTATAAATGTTCTTTGAAATTTTGTTGGGGGTGTTCCGGATTCGACCGCAATGTGGAAAATTCGGTTGCATGCCGAGGATGATGCTTGGCCTCGCTAACAATGCA